>DGFH01000188.1:0-4516 GCA_002391565.1 Anaerolineales bacterium UBA3905 | reverse complement strand
GGCATCGATGGCAAGATGATCGACTTTGGCAAGACTGAGGAACTTCCCACGCGTGCATTGGTGCGCGAATTGCTGGAGATGATCGACGAAGAGATCGACGAATTGGGCATTCGCCCCTTCATGCAGCCGATCGATGACATCCTGGCGCATGGCACCGGCGCTGACCGCCAACTGCGCGTCTACGATGCCAACGATGGCGACATCAAAGCCGTAGTCGACCACCTGATTGCTGAAACCAAAGTTGGTTTGTGACGGAACACCCATTGCCCTCACAACGTTAGAGCAAAAAGTTAGAGCAAAATGAGGTCAGGTGTTGCAACGGATACAGGCGCCATCAATTATCCATCAATGATTGGAGAAAATTCATGCGATTCAGAACACCACTGATGCTTTTTGTTGCAATTCTGCTTGTGGGGCTGGCGTTGGTGCGCACGGCCACATCAGCGTTGGCGGCGCCGCATAGCCAGACAGATGACGCAGGCGTTATGCAGGTCTGGGCGTCGAGTCTCTATCCTGCTGCCAGCGCTCCGGGCATGATGGAGTTCATCGCGCTTTATCCGAATAACCACGCTGAGGTCGTCACGCTGTATCTCAGCAATCCTGCCATCGTCGAAAGCGGCGCGTGGGAAGCGGGCGCAAACGGAGCAGTGACCGTCACTCTCACCGGCAACCAGGATCGTGAGTACGATGAACCTATCACGCTTACACTGACGCCTGAAGACGATATGATGACCGACGGCGTCTTTCGTTATCATGCGCTCACAGTGATTACCCCGGAGGAAATGGACGCACTTTCCGCGGGCGCCGCGCCGGATGCCTCCGCGCCCGCCACTGAAACACTGGCAGAGATCGAAGATTTCGGACGCATCTGGGTCTCCAATGTCTATCCTGCCGCCGACGCTGCCGGGCTGATCACGATGCTGGCGCTCTATGATAATGGCAACATGGAGCAATTCTCTATCTATCTGGGTAAGGGCGTTGTTGGTGAAGTCGGCATCTGGGAAGAAGACGTTAACAACACAATTTCCGTGACTGCCACCGGCACACAAGACGAGGAATATGCCGAGGCAACAACCATCACTTATCAAATGGTGGACAACACCCTGGTCGATGGTGCATTTGTGTTGACGCTATGGCCGGAAGTAACGCCAGCAGAGATGGCGAATATGGTTGATCCGGCAGGCGTCTACGTGTCGAATGTCTATCCGGCCGCCGATGCCGCCGGGTACGTTGTCCTCCTGGCGCTTTATGACAATGGCAATGCCGAGCAAACCACCACTTATCTGACCAAAGGCGCAATTACCGAGATCGGCGTCTGGGCGGAGGAGCTTGATGGGGCGATCACGCTCACGATGACTGCCCAGATGGATGGCGACGAGTACGCCGAGCCAACGGTTACGTTCTACGCACGTGAGGGCGAAATCCTGACGGATGGTCCCTTTGCGCTTTTTAAGCTAGAGCAGATCACGCCAGAGATGATGGACGCCATGACGGCGCCTGCCGTCACAGCAGTTTATCGCTCCGACACGCTGCCGGCGGCCAGCAGCCCAGGCCGCGTGGTCACGCTGACGCTCTTCGATGATGGCACGTTGACTTTTGACACCGACTACCTGAATGACGAACCGGTAGTTGCCGAGGTGGGAACGTGGGAGAAAACTGCAGATGGTGCGTTGACGATCACCATCACCGGCCAGGGCGATGAAACCTATGCTGAGCCGCAAGTCATCACCTTCGCTCAGGACGGTGATCAGCTGGTGGCGGTTGAATACGATGGAACATTGTGGGGTTCAGAAGGTCTGACGCTCACTGCCACACCGGCTGAATAGGCGCACGCATTCAGCATATCAATCTCCACTCTCCAGTCTCTACTTTTGTACGGACTGGAGAGTGGAGATTTTTTGTTTTAATAGACTTTGAGGTAGCGATCCAGTTCCCACTGCGTTACGTACCGCTGGTAATCGTTCCATTCCTGTGTCTTGGCCTCGATGAAGCGTTCGTACACATGCTGCCCCAGGGCGTCCTGGATGACTTCATCCGCCTTCAGCGCGTCGATGGCGTCGCCCAGGTCGCCGGGGAGAGTCTCCAGACCGGCGCGTACACTGTCCATGTGATAGAGGTCTTCCTCAGCGGGCGGCGGCGGAATCAGCTTGTTCTGGATGCCATCTAGCCCCGCCGCCAGCATCACGGCAAAGGCGAGATACGGATTGCAGCTTGGGTCGGGACAGCGCAGTTCGCAGCGCGTGCTCTTGTAGCGTCCGGTCGAAATGCGCGGGATGCGGATCAGGGCGCTGCGGTTGGTGCGTCCCCACGAAATGTAGACAGGCGCTTCGTAGCCAGGCACTAGACGTTTGTAGCTGTTGACCAGCGGCGCAATAATCGGCGTGATCGACTTGGCGTGCGCCAGTTGACCGGCAATAAAGCGCAGTGCAATCTCACTCAGACCGTAGTCGCTGTCAGCATCGTACATGGCAGTGTCGCCGGTGCTGCGATGCCACAAGCTCTGATGGACGTGCATGCCGGAGCCGTTGATGCCGGCAACGGGTTTGGGCATGAAAGTGCAGTGCAAGCCGTTCTTCTGAGCAACAGCTTTGACGGTGGTGCGGAAGGTGATGGCGGAATCGGCAGTCGTCAGCGCCGGGCCGTAGCGGAAGTCGATCTCGCTTTGACCTGCCGCCACCTCATGATGTGACGCCTCTACATCGATGCCCATCGCAGTCAACGCATCGACCATCTGGCGACGCACACTGTGCGCCAGATCGGTGCTGATGTCGAAGTAGCCTGCCTCATCGTGGGGCGTCAACGGCAGCAGATCGCCGTTGCCATGCACCTTGAACAGGAAGAACTCCAGTTCGGGGCCAACGTAATAGTCCAGGCCAATGGCGGCGGCGCGCGCCAGTTGGCGCTTGAGCACCTGGCGCGGGTCGCCCTCGAAGGGGACGCCGTCTGGCGTGTATACGTCGCAGATGACGCGCGCCGTCGACAAATCCATCTCCCAGGGGATGACGGTGAACGTATCCAGGTCAGGTTTGAGGTACATATCGCTTTCGGCGACGCGCGCAAAGCCCTCGACAGCGCTGCCGTCAAACCACACTCCGTGCGAGACGGCGTCTTCCCAGTAGTCTACGGGAATGGTGATCTGCTTGGAGCTGCCGATAATGTCGGAGAACTGGAGGCGAATAAAGCGAATGTCGTTGCGCTTGATGGTTTCGTCGATGCGTTCTAGCTCTTCTGGTTTGTAGGCAATCATCATTGAGCCTCACCCTTCATTGTGTTGTCACGACCGATCTGTGACACACGTTATAAACAAACACCCGCGCCTGCGCAACTTCGCCGGGCACGGGTGTTGCTTTGTCAACGCCGCCTGAAGTGGGATCATCTGTCGTTGGCGATGCAGTAATGACCCACTTCATGACAAATCAAACTAGACGCCGTAGTACATGACAAACTCATGCGGATGGGGGCGCAGCCGCACAGCGTCGAATTCATTGAGCCGCTTATAATGGATGTAGGTTTCGATCAACTCTTCGGTGAAGACGCCTCCGGCCAACAGGTAGTCGTGATCGGCCTCAAGCGCATCGAGCACAGCCGAAAGAGAGCCTTCGACCGTGCGCACCTTCTTCAAGGTTTCCCCCTCGAAGAGATCCATCTCCGACGGCTTGCCTGGGTCGATCTGGTTCTTGATGCCGTCAAGACCGGCCATCAGCATGGCGGCAAAGGCGAGATAGGGATTGGCCGCCGGGTCCGGGCAGCGGAACTCAACGCGTTTGGCCTTCGGTGACTGCGAAGAGACCGGAATGCGACAGGCAGCCGAGCGGTTGCGGGCCGAATAGGCAATCACAACGGGCGCTTCGTAGCCCGGCACCAAACGGCGGTAGGAATTGGTTGTCGGCGCCGCAATTGCCAGCAATGAGTTGATGTGCTTCAGAATGCCGCCAATGTACCACAGCGCCTCCTGGCTCAAGCCGGCGTACTTGTCGCCAGCGAAGATGGGTTTGCCCTCTTTCCACAGACTCTGATGGACGTGCATGCCAGAGCCATTGTCCTCGAAAAGCGGCTTGGGCATGAAGGTCGCCGTCTTGCCATACTTGGCAGCTACATTCTTGACGATGTACTTGTAAATCTGCATCCAGTCGGCCATTTGGATCATCGGCGCAAACTTGAGATCGATCTCGGTCTGTCCCGCCGTCGCCACTTCGTGATGATGGCGTTCGACCTTGAGCCCAGCCTTGATCATTTCGTTGACCATCTCCGAGCGGATGTCCTGGAAGAGGTCGAACGGCGCCACCGGGAAGTAACCACCCTTGAAGCCAACTTTGTGCCCCGGCCCCCATTCGCCGGAAGTCCAGATCGCCTCGCTGCTCTCGATGCCATAGGCGGCGGAGTAGCGCCCGGTCTCATACATCACCTGATCGAAGATGAAAAACTCTGCTTCAGGGCCGCAGTACATGGTGTCGGCGATGCCGGTGGACTGTCTCTTATACACATCTCCGAGCCCACCAAACCGTACTAGATGTCG
>DGFH01000136.1 GCA_002391565.1 Anaerolineales bacterium UBA3905 | reverse complement strand
AGATGTGTATAAGAGACAGGGCGTCATCTATGCCGACTCGTTCATGCTGGCGCCTTTCAACCAGGGTGGGTTGACGGTTTTGCTCAACCTGCAGCCGTTCATTTACGAAGCCGGAATGCAGTGCGGCTGGGACGGCTGGACGCAGTACGCCGCGCTTGAAGAGCAGAATCGCTGGGTGGAAGACAGTGCGAGTCATTTCACCGGACGGCTGCCCGGTGGCGAAACCTGGTATCGTCAGAAAATCTATGCCCAGGGGCGCAACATCCATTTGGAACTCTCGCTGGAAGGCGGCGGTGAAGCCGATGAGATTGGTTGGGCCGAATTTGCTTTCTACCTGCCGCTTCCAACCTTCCGCAACCAGCGCTATCTCAGCGATCAAAGCGAGGGGACCTACCCCGCCGAATATGGCGCAAGATTGCTGGCAGAGCACCTGAGCGAACTACAACTCCTGCCCGATCACCCGACCCGCAACCTGACTCTGCGCGCCGACCACGCCATCAGCCTGTGGGACGCGCGCGAGTGGGGCAGCCAGATGTACATGGTGACGGTTTCCCTGCCCCTGGACGGCAGCCCGCTGCATTTCACCCTCACCCCGCCGCCCGCTGACCCTGGCCCCAACCCCGCCGCGCTGCGTTACAGTCGCGTGGGCTACCTGCCGCAAGGGACAAAACAAGCCGTCCTCGAAATTGACTGGCGCGATTCCTACCCCAGCCTTGCCGCCGCTTTGGAACGAAAAACAACCGGCGGCGCGGAAACCGTCTTCACGGGAGAATTTTCTCCCGCTCTGCAGGATTTCTGGAAGCAGTTTGCCGTCTTCGACTTCAGCGCCGTCAGCAAATCGGGCGAGTATCGCATCGTCTGGGCGGGCGGCGCGACCGACTGGTTCCCTATTGCGCCCGACATTTTCATCAACCGCTGGCAAAACACGCTGGATTTCTTCCTTCCCTTCGAGATGAGCCACGCAGCAGTGGATTTGGGCGGCGGCCTCGCGCATGGCGCTTCCACGCTGGATGACGCTGTCGCCGTTCCGCCGGACACCATCGGCGCAGACGGGTATATTTCCTACGAAGCCGATGGCGCCGCCGGTTACGTCCCGCTGGATGTGGGCGGCTGGTTCGACGCAGGCGATTATGACCTGAACGTCTCGGCTCAAGCCTTTGTCGTCCATCAACTCGCCCTGGCGTGGGAGGAATTCCAGCCGCCGCGCGACCTGCACAGCCTGGACGTTCCCAACCGCCGCCTGAACGCCAATCAGCCTAACGGCGTTCCCGACCTGCTGGAACAAATCGAATGGGGAACGCGCTGGCTGCTCTCCATGCAAGCCGCCGACGGGCGCGTGTTCGTGGGCGTGGTGGAATCGCCCGAAACATACGGTGCGACCGCCCTGCCCGAAGAAATGACCGACGGCGTTCCCAGCAGCGGCGATGAGCGCTGGCTCTTCCACGACTATCACAGCGACGTAAACCTGAAGTTCGTGATTGCCATGTCCGCCGCCTCGCGCGTCCTGAGCCAGACCCATCCGCAACTGGCGCAGCAAGCCCGGCAGGCCGCTCTGCGCGCCTGGGAGTATTTCCAGACCCATCCCGAAGTGTATCGGGAGACCATCTACTTTTCCGACTGGGAAGAAGGGCGCGAGCAGATGATTTCCGCCGCCGCCGCCGAACTGTACCTGACGCAGCCCGACCCCGCCTATTTGCAGACGTTGGGACAGTTCCGGCTCTACTTTGAGAACCTGCCCACCGAATGGCCTGCGCCCACCCTCAGCGGGCACTCCGGCTTCTGGTACGCGCCGCCCTTCCTGGCGCGGCTCTACCCGCTCCTGCCCGAAGGATCGCTCAAAACCTCCGTCCGCGCTGCGCTCGAAACTGCCGCCGATGCGCTCCAGGAACTCACCGCCCCGGCGCCTTTTCCCCTCATGCGCGACTGGCATGACACCGAGTGGGGCGTCAGCGGCGCATACGCCAACGCGCTCAATGACGCTTACTGGCTGGGAAAAGCCCTCCCCGAACGCATTCACGTTGCCGATTTGCTGCCCGCCGCCTACTGGCTCTACGGTTTGCATCCGGTGAACGATTTCACCTTCGTCTTCGGCAGCGGCCTGCCCGAGCCGCTGTACCACTATCACGCCATCCTGCATGTCCGCTTTGGCGCTGCGCCCGCCAGCGTCCCTGGCGCGCTTGCGCCGGGCATTGCCACCTTTACCGAATCCGGCGTTCTCTATTACCTCGACCAGCCGGAAATCTATCGCAACAACGAAGCCTGTATCTACGATGCTGCTTCTTTTCTCTTTGCAATGCTCATGCTCGAACAACCCGCTACTCACCATACAATCTATTTGCCAGCGATATGGTCTGGTGCGTCGTAGCATGAAAACGACAAAATGATCTTGACCCGTTTCGATGGAAAGAGAGTCATACACCAGTTTGCCTACAGGACGTTGACGGGCTGCACGGGAAACCTTGCGCCAGCCGGTCAAACCAGCGCCTGCTTCACCAGCGCCAATGACGCCACGCAGTCGTCGTTCGGATTGGAATCCTCCGGCTCGTGCTCGATGCTGATGGCGCCGGTGTAGCCCATCTCCACCAGCGCCCGCACGCAGGCGACCACCGGCACGACGCCCGCGCCGAGACGGCAGGTTTTGTGCGTTCCCGGCCCGGTCACATCCTTGAGATGCACATGAAAGAGGCGCGGCTGCACTGCGCGCAACGCCGCCACTGCATCGACGCTGTACGTGCCAAACCAGCCGGTGTCCACGCAGAAGCCGATCACGTCGTCGGCGCCCTCGCCCACCTTATTGGTCATCTCCTCGATTGACTTCTCCGGGTGATTTTCGTAGCCGAACTTGAGACCGTAGCGCCGCAGCGTCGCCGCCATCCAGTCACGGTCGTCGGTGAGCAGGGCGCAGGCACCGCCCAACACCGGCGCGCCGATTGCCTGCGCCAGCCAGCACGCCCGCTCGAACTCGGCGCGGTCGTTGCCGAACCAGCCGGCCGTGCTCACCACCGTCAAGCCGTGGCGCGCCAGCGTCGTGCGTGCGATGCGGATGTGTTCCTCGGTCGCCCAGGCGTAGTGCAGATGCGCCAGCCAGATATCGACCGCCGTGAAGCCCAGCCCGGCGATCTCCGCCATCAGCGCGTCGAAGCGTTCGGCGTAGGTCTCGATGGGGCGAAAATAGTCCTGCGTGGCGTTGTCGCCCTGCATCCAGCCTTCGGTCATGTGATAGTCGAGCTGCCGCGCCACATAATTGGCGGACATGAAGGACAAGGCGTTCATCTGCACTCCGTTTCGTCATCGTTTCAGCTGCTGAAAATAGTGCTTGCGGAACTTCGCCACTTTGGGTGCGATCACCACCTGACAGTAGGGCTGCAGCGGATTGCGCGCAAAGTAATCCTGGTGATATTCCTCCGCCGGATAAAAGACATCCAGCGGCGCCAGCTCCGTCACCAGCGGGTTATTCCAGAGGCGTTGCGCAGTCACCTCCTGCATCACCTCGATTGCAGTCTGCTTCTGCGCCTCATTGTGATAGAGGATGATCGACCGGTACTGCGTGCCCACGTCGGCGCCCTGGCGGTTGAGTGTCGTCGGGTCATGGATCGTGAAAAAGACGCGCAGGATGTCGGCATAGCTGATCACCGCCGGGTCAAAGGTCACCTGCACCACCTCGGCGTGCCCGGTCGCGCCGCTGCACACCTCGCGGTAGGTCGGGTTCTTCACATGCCCGCCCGCATAGCCCGACACCACCTTCTCCACCCCACGCAGTTCGACGTACACCGCCTCCAGACACCAAAAACACCCGCCGCCGAGGGTGGCGAGTTCCAGCGGATTCTGCTTGTCACTCATAGGTTCTCCTTGTCATGAGACTGGAGATTGGAGATTGGAGATTGGGGGATTGTACGATCGAGAACGCCTGTAGCACGCCGACGAAATCTCTAATCTCCAATCTCCAATCTCTTAATCTCCAATCTCCCAATCTCCTACTCTCTTTCCTTCCACGCCATCTTCAGCGCCAGCAGCGCCGCGCCTACGGCAGCATCAAGATACGGCGTTATGATCTCGGCGTGCGGTGCAACTTCTTCCAATCGAATGGTGAGCAGGCGGCGCAGCAGTTCGCCGCGCGTCAGGTTGCCGCCCGCCAGCACAAGCGGGAAGTGCTGATGTTCCAGCCCCAGCCCGCGGATCACCGCCTCGGCGCGCTGCGCCAGGTTGTCCGCCGCCCACGCCAGGATGCGAAACGCCACCTCGTCGCTTTCCGCCGCGCACGCTTCCGCCAGATGCGCCAGCCCGGCGACATGCGCCCAGCCGCTTTGCCCGTAGGTCCAGGCGATCAAGTCCTGCACCTCGCGCAGCCCGAGATAGTCAAGCACGCGCGCGGTCAGCGCCGTGGGTGGCCCGCTGCCGTCGGTCGCCGCCGTGATCGACTGCAAGATCGCTGCGCCGATGCTGAAACCGCCGCCTGGATCGCCCAGGATTGCGCCCCAGCCGCCTGCGCGCCGCCGCCGTCCTTCGGCATCCACGCCAAAGACGATCATGCCCGTGCCGCTGATGATCACCACGCCGTAGAGATCGCCGCCGGTGCCGCTTGCCAGCGCCGCCACTGCGTCGTTGTCGACGTAGGCATAAGCGCGCGGCAGCATCTCCGCCATCCAGCGCCGCACAAGCTGCGCATCCGCCGGTCGCCCCACGCCCGACATGCCCAGCCCGACCGCCACGACATCAGCCGGTTCGGCGCTGGCTTGCGAGAGCACCGTCACCACCGCCTCCGCCAGCCGCTCACGCACGACGCCATGTTCGATGGCGTTGATGTTCGTGCTGCCAACGGTCGTCGTCGCCAGGATTTCGCCTTCTTCGTTGACGGCCACGCAGCGCGTCTTCGTGCCGCCGCCGTCGATGCCAAGTGTGATCATAGTTGATGAATAAAGAGACTGGAGATTGGAGACTGGAGATTGGAGACTGGAGATTGGAGACTGGAGATTGGAGACTGGAGATTGGAGATTAAGCTCTGCGCAGTAACCGGTCGTTCAATCCCCCAATCACCCAATCACGCACTCAACCCAATCTCCAATCTCTAATCTCCAATCTCTCATAATTCTTCCCTGGGGCAATGACGCCCAGAACGATTTCTTCTTTTGCGCCCGTGCAGGCTGGCACGTTGCCGGGCAGTCCGTGCGCGCAGAGATAGGCGAGCAGGGCGAAGGTGAGCGCTTCTTTGGCGTCGGCGTCGATGCCCAGAGCTTCGTGGGTGACGACCTCGACTGCCTGTCCCAGACGCATCGCTAATCGGGTGCGCAGCTCCGCCAGCAACACAGGATTATGCGCGCCGCCGCCCGCAATCACGACCTGCGCCAGCGGCCCCGGCGCAAAGCGGGCGTAGGCGTCGGCGATGGTGGCCGCAGTCAGCGCGGTGACGGTGGCGACGAAGTCCACGTCACTGGCGCCGGCGGCTTTTGCCTCGGCGTGCATGGCTGCTGCCAACTCAGCCGTGTACAACTCGCGACCGGTGGTCTTGGGCGGCGGCTGGTGGTAATAGGGATGAGTCAGCCAGCGCGTGATCAGCGCCTCATGCACCCGCCCTTGCTTTGCCAGCGCGCCGCCGTCGTCGTAGGTCAGCGCGCCGTTGCTGGCGGAGCGCGCCGCCCAGTCAATCAACACATTGCCGGGCCCGGTGTCGAAGGCAAGCGGCGCGGCGTCGAGATCGAGCGGCGGCAGAAAAGTCACGTTGCCGATGCCGCCGATATTCTGCGCTGCGCGCCAGCCCCCTGCCACGTCGTTCAGTCCAGGCGGCGGACGCAGCAGCAGCCAATCGAAGATGCTTACCAGCGGCGCGCCTTGCCCGCCCACCGCCACATCCGCCACGCGGAAATTGCCGACCGTCGTCACACCCGTGCGCGCCGCGATCACGGCCGGTTCGCCGATCTGCAGCGTGCTCGTCACCCGGCCGTCGGCGGTCACGTCATGCCAGATCGTCTGGCCATGGCTGCCGATCAGGTCGAGGCTTGTCAGCGCGATGCCGGCGTCGGCGGCGACCTGCTGCACGGCGTCGGCAAAGAGCTCAGCCAGGCGGAAGTTGGCGCGGCAGAGGTCGGCTAGCGTCCCGCGCCCGGCAAAGAGGTCGAAGATGAGCGCCCGTTCCGCTGCGGGCCAGGGCACGGTGGCGAAGGCGCGCGGCACGATGCGCATGCCATCGCCGTGAGGGATGGGCGCCCCGGTGATCTCGGCAATCGCCACATCGATGCCGTCGGCGGAGGTGCCGCTCATCAGTCCTGCGATCAGCATGGTGAACCTTGCCCGCTATCGACCTTGTGATGATACTCAGAATAGAACGCAGATGACGCGGATACGGCGGATTTACGCTGATCAAAATCCGCGGTAATTCGCTAAATCCGCTGCATCCGCGTTCTATTTCAACCTGCTGAACGGTTACGGGAAACCTCTACGCCAACGCCTTCGCCAATTGCTCCGCTCGCGCCCGATACTCCGCCATGTTGATGACCTGCCCGCTCAGCCGCGCATCCTCGGCGGCGAAGGCGAGCAGATGGCTCTCCAGCGAGACGCGCGCGGTGGTCAGTGGTGCGATCTCGCCGCGCAGCACGCGCACGAAGTCGTGCATGATGCCCTCGTCGCCGCCGCCGTGCCCGGTCGTGGGGCGCTCGATAGCGATGCGTTCCGATTTGCCGCCGTGGATATGCACCTCGATCTCGTCCGGCTCGACGCGGGCGCGCAATGTGCCCTTGGTGCCGTCATAACGCATCGACCGGTGCTCCTCGTTAGAATGCCCGTGCATGACCAGCGTCACCGACGCGCCGCTTGCCAGCTCCATCAACACAGTCTGGTGATCGACCACGTCGTTGTCACAGTGATAGACGCAGCGCCCGTATGGGCCGGTCTCGATGGCGCGCTGCCGCCCGGCGCGACTTACGTCAGGCGAGATGGCGGCAAAGGGCCAGACATCTGGCGCCTCCGGATCCATACCGGCCGCCAGCATGCGCTGACGTGCATCGGGGAAAGTGCGTTCATAGTCGAGATAGATGCCGATTGCCGAGAAGGGACAGGTCGCCTCAATGGGGCAGCCGTCGGTGCAGCGGTGCGGAATCTCTGGCCCGACGCTCTCGCTGCGATAGTGCATCAGCGAGCCGACCGAGGAGAGCCGCGTCACCGGCTGCTTGAGATTCCAGACCAGGATGTCGAGGTCATGGCAGCACTTCGCCAGGATCATCGGGCTGGAGAGCGCCTTGTTGCGCCAGTGGCCGCGCACAAAGCTGTGCGCCATGTGCCAGTAGGCGACGTTCTCGCGGTGCTCGACGGTGACAATCTCGCCGATCACGCCCGATTCGAGCACCTCATGCAGCTTGCGCCAGAAGGGGGCGTAACGCAGCACGTGGCAGATTTGCAGCACGCGTCCGGTGCGCTCCGCCGCCTGCACCAGCTGAACGGAGCCTTCCAACGTGTGCGCCATCGGCTTTTCGAGCAGCACATCATAGCCCGCCTCCATCGCCGCAATTGCGGGCCCCACATGCATCTGATCCTGGGTGGCGACGATGGCGCCATCCGCCAACTGCCCGGCAGCGACCAGGTCTTCCCACGTCGTGAAGCAGCGGCTATCGTCGATGTCGTGCGCCTCCGCCAGCCGCTGACGGCGGATCGGATCCGGCTCCGCTACGCCGACAACGCGCACCTCGTCGGGATGGCGCAGTGCGTAGGATGCATAAGCCGTGGCGCCGCGCCCACCTGCGCCGATGACGACCACTTCAACAGGGTTTGACATAGAATACCTCGCAGAAGAATGCCAATCTCCAATCTCGAACTGGAGATTGGAGATTAGAGATTAATGGTGCATGCCCTGACGGGCACAACGAACAATGAAAATGGGCAGTGGCGTTTCGCAACTCGCCCCTCACCCCTATTTTCAGGTTAGTGATACATGCCCTGACGGGCGCAACG
>DGFH01000360.1:8347-37249 GCA_002391565.1 Anaerolineales bacterium UBA3905 | reverse complement strand
GTGCTGACGTGTTCGCTGTCGCGGCGTTCCATCTCGCGCACCAGCAGCCGTAGCTGTCGCGCCGCCGCCTCCGTGTCGGCAATCAAACCGCCTTCGACATGGGGCAGACGACTCAGGGGCGCAAAGCCGCGCCCCTTGGGGTCGATCAACACCAATCGCAGCAATTGTGCATCGTTGTTGAGCGCCAGCGACGCCAGGATTGTGCGCGCCAGCGCGCTCTTGCCGCTGCCGGTCGTCCCCACCACCAGAATGTGCACGACATCAGGCGCGGGCAGGCGCAGCAGCAGTGGCTGCCCCGCTTCTTCCAGCCCCAGGATGGCGGCATTGGGGGGCGCTTCTCCCAATGAGGCGTTGAGCCGCAACAGATGCACCGGCTCTTCCAGCTCGCGTGGCAGTTCTATGTGTACATAGGCGCCACGGCGTGCAATGCGCACTGCTGTACAGCCCAGCCCCAGTGCAATCTCTTCCGCCAGCGCGAGGATGCGATTGACGCGCACGGACGGGTCGGGTCGTACGCGAAACTGGATGAAGCGCGGCGCCACCACTCCTCCCAACACCTGCCCTCTCGCTTTGTGTTGTGCTAGAATTGCTTCGATCTGGTCGGCGCTATGCTCCAACCAGGCGCGATCCGGTTTCATCTGTTCAGTACCTCCGTGATCTTGATTTTATAGAACAAATGTTCTAGTGTCAAGCAATTCTTGCGAGTTCGCATCATGAATTCCAGTCATCAAGCCACTGTATCCACGCTGCATCGCATCGGCCGCCTGTGGGTGAAGCCGCCAGGGTTGGACGCAACGCCCGAGTCCGGAAAGATCATGCTGGAGATTGACGCGGGCGGCGCTTTTGGCGACGGTGCGCACCCGACAACGCAGCTCTGCCTGGCGGCGCTGGCGCGGCACATCCGTCCGGGTGCGCTGATCGATCTGGGCACGGGCACAGGAATTCTGGCCATTGCAGCCGCAAAGCTGGGTGCTGCACCGGTTCTGGCAGTGGAGATCGACGCCGCCGCCGTGCAGATTGCCCGCGCCAATGTTGCACGCAATGGTGTAGCCGCCAGTGTGCAGGTGGAGCAAGGGTCGTTGGCCGAGGTCATAACAGGACGCTTCACCCTGACGCAGGCGCCGCTGGTGGTCGCCAACATCCTGGCGCACGTACTGGTTGAGTTTTTTGCCCAAGGGCTGACAGATATAGTTGCGCCCGGCGGCCTGCTCATCCTGTCTGGGCTTCTGCGCACACAGGGGCCAGATATCCGGGCGCGGCTCGCCTGGCACGGGCTGGCGCAGGTGGCGGAGGAACGCCGCGACGAATGGCTGTGCATCATCGCAGAGCGCGCTGCTTGAGTGGAATGCGTCTCAAGCAGGGGCGTCATGCGTACGTGATCGCCGTCGGCATGACGGGATGCCTGTGTCTCATCCCTGTCTCTCATCGCAGAATGCACCGGCTTTGCCGCCCGGCAAGATTGGTGGTATCGTATCGACCACAACGCGCGATAGCACATCAAGACGAATAGTTCCTGGAAATTGTCTGAAGAGGGACGATTCTGACGCGGAGAAGCAACAGCGCAGGGGAAGGAGGCTACGAAAGTTATGTCCACGATCTTTACGCATCGCTACGCCAGGGCTGTGGCGCTGGCGTTTCTGCTGGTGACGCTGCTGACGCTGGCGCCGACAGCGCCGTTGACAGCCGCGCCGCCGATGCAAGACGCGCGCGCCGGCGGCTTTCTCGTCTTTGGTGGCACGGTGGTTGGTGCGCCGCGCGTCAATGTGCGCGATGCGCCTGGCACCAATGGACGTATTCTGGGCAAAATTGCCAATGGCGAGCGGGTGGCCGTCGTTGGGCGCAGTGGAAACTGGTATCTGATTCGGTATCCCGCGGCGCCTGTTGGCCTGGCGTGGATCAGCGCCAGCTATGTACAACTGGATGGACAGAAGCCGCCCGTGGCGGCGCAGCCCACGCCTGTCCGACGCCCGGCTCCACAACCGGCAGCGCCGCAGGCGCCGCAGCCCGCTGCGCCAACGCTGCCCAACATCCAGGTCGAGGCGCCATCGCTGGTGGACTTCAACAATGGCCGTTTTCGCTGGCAGTGGTACGGCGATCAGGGACAGTTGAACGGCGTAGATTGGTACACCGATATTCTGCTCTTTTATAAAGGGGATAGCACACCCTATCGAACGTTTGTGGCGGAGCCGGGACAAGTCGTGCAGGATGGCCCCTTCCTGAGCTGGGGCGAACCATTCAACGTGCAGTGCAACACGGAAGCGATCGCCCGCATTGCCGTACGCGTCAACGGTCAATTCGTCGGTTGGGTCTCTGGGGCAAGCGCACCGATCGACGTAGGGCCGAAGTGCAGCGCTGGCGGCGGTGGCGGCAGCGCCGGTGGTGACGGTGGCTCCGGCGGCGGTGGCAGTGGCGGCGGCGGTGGGGACTACACTCCCCCGCCAGATGACATTATTGATTGCAGCAATCCTGACTGGGCCAACGAGCCAGAGTGCCAGTAGCCAGAGGGACAATCGATCGGATCCGAAGCGGGGCGAGTCGTATCGATTCGCCCCGCTTTATTGATTTGGCCCTTCACTCACCCTATTCCGCCAACCCGATGCGAACGGCGTAAAGCACCAGTTGGTTGCGATTGTCGAGCCCTAACTTTTCCTGTAAATGCTGGATATGGGTGCGCACGGTGCTTTCACCCACTACCAACCGTTCAGCAATTTCATGATTGGTGGCGCCACTGCCGACCAGCCGTAGAATCTCGCGCTCACGTTCGGTGAGCGCAGGAGGGAGCGTGTAGCCTTCCGCCACGCGGCGCACCAGGGCGCCGGCCATGCGCGGGGTCACAGCGTTGATCCCACGCGCCACCTCGCGCACGGCGCGGATCAAGTCGTGGCGCTGGCTATCCTTGATCAGATAGCCGGTGGCGCCGGCCTGGAGCGCGGCCAGAAACACAGTCTCGTCGGTGGCGCTAGTGAGCGCCAGAATCTGCACATGCGGCGCCTGCTCTTTGATCGCCGTGATGGCGGCAATTCCCCCCTGACCGGGCAAAAAGAGATCCATCACCACCACGTCGGGCCGACAACGCAACACCTCCGCCACTGCCGTGACGCCATCCGCTGCCTGGCCGACGACGCGCATATCAACTTCGTTGTCGAGCGCTGCGATCACCGCCTCGCGCACGATGGGGTGATCCTCGACTACGACGACGGTAATGGATTGGCTGGTGGAGGATGACGACTGGTTCATGGTGACGTATGTAGAGTTCTATGCGTGGTTGCTATGTCCGGCGCCTCGTTCCTGGTGGGCCAGCACACGCAGATTTCGGCGCCGCCGCCTGGCGGCGTCCGCACCGTCAATTCACCGCCGATCTGAGCGGCGCGTTCGGCCATGTTGCGCAGACCGAACCCGTAGGTCGTTGCTGGCGAAGCTATACCGATCCCGTCGTCGGTCACGGTCAACACGAACATGGCGTCGACGGCGGCAAGACGCACAGTGACTTGTGTAGCTGCAGCATGTTTCAGCGCATTGTTCAGCGCCTCGATCACGATCCAGTAGAGATGGCGAGTGCTGGTTTCCGGCAGCAGCACCCCCTCCATAATCTCCAGCCGGGCATCAATGCCGGCGCGGCGTTCAACGGCGTCGAGCCGCACCTGGAGCGCCTCGGCCAGAGGCATCGCTTCTGGGGTGGCAAGCCGCAGCTCATAGAGCAGCAGACGAATCTCACGCAGCGCCTGGTGTGCGGCGGTGCTGATCTGCGTCATCAACGCGCCGAGATGATCGGTTTGTCCGCGCCGTATGCGGTCGGCGGCAGTGTCAGCCCCTAATGATAGCGCATAGAGCGACTGCGTGACGGAATCGTGGAGGTCGCGGGCAATACGCTGACGTTCTTCCTGCACCAGCGCCTGATCGTGCGCTTGACGCAAACGCACATTTTCTGCCAATACGGCCAGTTGGTCGCCCAGGGCGCGAAACAGAGCAATTTGCTCTACGCTCAGCGCTGGTTGTTCACGCCAGTAAACACCCAGCGCGCCCACCGGAGCGCCCATGTGAAAGATCGTCGTGATAATGCACGCCTGCATGCCTGGGACGCGGATTGCATCGGGGACGTCATCGGCATCCGGCAAACCCAAGATTGTACGCGGAACCGGGTCGCTCAACAGCCAGTCCCTGGCCTCCTGCACCAGGCGCGTCGTCTGTGCATCAGCAAGGCCACGTTGCACCGCCACCTCAAATCGTTGCCCCGCCGGCAAATAATTCAGAAGAAAGCCGGCGTCGGTGTGGAGCGCATTTTCCACCGTCTCCAGGGTCAGGCGACGCACTGAATCAATGTCTAGCGCCCGCCCGCCAAGCAAGATCACTTCGTAGAGTACGGAGAGATGGCTGCTCAACCCGGTGACGTGGTCGGCGAGCGACTCTTGCATGTGGCGTAGTGCGTTTTCGATGCGCTGACGCTCTTCAATTTCGGAGCGCAGGTGGGCGACGGTCTGCTCCAGCTCAGACGTGCGGGCGGCGACGCGCTGCTCCAGCTCGCTGTTCAACTGCACCAGGTTGTTTTGCAGCACGCGGTAGGCGGTCACATCATGCAACAGCAGAATGTGGCCGACCTGCTGTCCGTGCGGCGTCGTCAGTGTGGAATGCGTCACTGCAATTGACTTGTCGCGCACACAAACTTCGGTGACATCTGTGCTATCCAACGCAGTGATGAATGCAGCGCTATATGGCGCCGGCAACTTTGCCAGCGTCTGGCCGATCAAGCCAGCCTCATCTTCAGCCAACAGGCGCTGCGCCATCGGATTGGCGGCGACAATCTGGCGGTGCGTGTTAGCGGCGATCACGCCGTCGCCCAGGTGAGCAAAGAGCGCATCATGCGCCAGCGGCGCCAGATCGAGGAACTGGTGACGGAAGATCGCCCACGCCATCAACAACCCGCTGATGCTATAGCTGAGGGGTGTGAAATCAAAGTTGCGCCAGGGACCGGCGCCCAGGTAGTAGACGAGATTGGTCAGCACCGGCGCCGCCAACGCCATGATCAGGATGGCGTTTTGCGGCCGATAAATTGTTGGCGCCCGCAGTCCATGATAGAAGATCAAGATCGCCGCCAGCACAGCCAGTCCATAGGTGTAGAGCACTAACACTCGATAGAGCAGGCTATACGTAAAGACCAGCGGCGCAGTTGGGTCAACTGGATCGACGTAGATAGCAGGCCAGTAGCGGTGATGCCAGGGATTCGTGAGGATGAGAATAGCATCCAGGGCAACCAGACTCCAAAGCAAGATCACCCGGTTACGCGTTAGCCAATGGTCGCGGTGAGTGTAGCGCACCGCAAACAAAAACAGTAACAGCGCCGCTGCCGCCCCACCAACGACATACAGTTGATTGGCCAGGAGTTTGAGCGTCAGCGCGCGCGTCGAAAGCAGGGTGTCGGCGATGCTGGCGACAGAGATCCAGGCAACGGCAAGCATCAGCCAGGCAAATTCGGTGGCGCCGGCCACTGTGCGCCGGCGCCAGGCGCACCGCGCCAGCGCCACCGAGATCACGACCGTCGCCAGCGAGAGAAGCGCAAAGGGCCAGTGATCAATGACAAACATGTGGATGTCCCCGGATCAGCTTGAGAACAAAGTACGCTTGCATCATACAATGGCTGCACACAATTGCGGCAATCGGCAGGTAAAGAGGGCGGCTGAACGTTTGGAGCAAAATGGAGGCATCGCCCTGGTCGACGCGTATTTGTCGGCGCAGCGTTGCTGACCAGGGTGACGCACACTTTCCCAGGCTGAAGTTCACCCAGCGGTGCGCCCATTCGACGCAACGAACTATCACTGTGCTGCAAATGACGTATTCGCTCCACCCAAAGTGCTGCTAGGCTGAAAACATGATCAAACGATTGCCGTTGTGGAGGGCGCACGTATGGCTCTTTCTCCCCATCGCGACAATGCTTCATTTCCTCATTATAGGGTATTGATCATTGCACCGGCCAGCATCTGGCGCGACGCATTGGTGTCGCTGGTGCGCGCCCAACCGCGATTATGCGTCGGTCAGGTGCTCGACACGTTAGCGGCAGCCCGCAGCGCGCTCACCCATACTGCCGTCGACGTCGTGATCGCTGAGCATGGCGTTGGCGAAGCTGCGCTGCTAGACTTTATTGCCTGGCTGCACATGGGGGGCGCTCCGGTGCGCTGCATTGTCGCCGTGGATACTCAGCTGCAACAAAGCCGCTATCTCGCCGCCGGCGCCGACGCCACGTTGCTCAAGGGCTGCCTGGATGAGGTATCATTACAGCAGGCAGTGGTCGGATAAGATGAATATTCACCTGACTCAGTGGACTGTGTCATTTACATTTCCGCCATTGATGGGAGCTTCCTCTGACTATTGTGATCAAAAGCTGTTCACATGACACCGAACGAAACCTGATGAAAAGGAGGTTTGCATGCAACTTAATATGCTGCGCATTCGATTGATTGTGCTCCTGACGCTGTTCTTGACAACACTGACGCCTAGCATCCAGTCACTTTATGCTCAGGATGCTGCGTCAATCACGCCGGATGAGAGCGAGGCGCAAAAAGCGGGCGAGGAGCCTGCGCCAACAACGCTGACGCTCGACGCCGAAGGTGTGGCCGTTGCAGAAGGGACGCTCGATCCGCAGGGCATGGCAAGCTACGTGCTCGAAATCGAGGCCGGCGCGTCAGTCCAGGCGACGATTCTGCCCGGCGACGCCGGCTTCGTGCTCACTGTCGTCGGCGCCGACGGTAATCCGTTGCAAACCGACCACGCCGGCGCCAGCAGTTTCGATCAGGTCGTGCCCACCAGCCAGGAATACACTTTCAAGGTAATCAATTTTGGCGCCGAGAAGCAGGCCTATCAGTTTGGCGTCGTGGTGACGCCGGGCGTCGGTGAAGTCACCGCCGCCAACACAGCCGATGAAGATTTGGCGCTGGGCGAACAACTGGTGACGCGGTTCTTCGATGCTCTGCGCGATGGCGACGCCGCCAGCGTTGCGGCGCTGCTCTCCCCCGCTTTTCAGATCGTGCGCGCCAACGGCGAACGTTTCGACGCCAGCAATTATCTCGACAACCTGCCCGTTTTTGCGGCGTATGCAGTGAGTGACCTGAAGGTAACGCGCACTGGCGATACTCTGATCGCTACTTATATGGTGCGCACGGGCGCGACAACGGAAGCGGATAAGCTCGACCCGCCCGCGCCGCGCCTGACTGTTTTCCAACAGATGGACGGCGATTGGAAGCTGTTGGCGCACGCCAACTTTTCTGCACCTGCAACTGAACCCAGGATGCTCGCACAGCCGAAAGTACAGACCACCATCACCGAAGCTGACGATGGCAACGCCGTGCAAGTCGCAGCAGGCAGTCAGATTGTGGTGGCGCTGCCCGGCAACCCCACCACCGGCTACACCTGGCAAATCACAAGCAACGATGAGTCGATCCTGCGCCCTACCGGGTACACCTTCAAGCCGGATTCAGACGCTGTGGGCGCGGGCGGCGCCGAGACCTTTACTTTCCAGGTGATGGCGCCGGGCAGCGTCACCCTGGAATTAGCCAACCGTCGCCCCTGGGAGACCGACGGCGAGCCAGCGCAAACCTTCGCCGTCAACGTCGAGGCGCTGGCTGCTTGGTCGGGCGATGATGCCGCCATGACTGTTGGGATGGAAGAAAACGGCCAGACTGTCGTCATCCAGCCTGGCAACGTGTTGTTGGTGGCGCTTGAAGGCGCAGCCGATGGAGAGTGGATGCTGGTGCAGAGCGACCCGATGGTCGTGCAGCCATTAGGCGGCTGGCAGCGCGATCCAGGCGAAGGCGGCGCGGCGAAGGCGCTCTTCCGCCGCTACTTCCTGGCCGTAGCAGGCGGAACGAGCGATCTACGCTTCGAGTTTATCCAGGCTGACGGCGTCAGGTCCGAGGAAGGGTATACCCTCACCGTCACCGTACCGCCGCTCGAACCGGGCAGCAGCGGTGCGGTCGCGGTGACCGAGGCGGATGCAGGCGATGCATTCACCCTGGTGACCGGCGACACGCTGGTGGTGCGCCTGAATGTCAACCCCTCCACCGGTTACGACTGGCGCGTGGTGAGCACGAACGACGCCCTGTTGCCAGCAGCAGGGGAGCCGAGCTACGCCTCTAGCGCCGACCTGCCCGGTGCGGGCGGCGTCGCCACCTTCCGTTTCCTGGCAAAGGCTGCCGGTGAAGCCACGGTGCAGATCGGCGAGTTCGCACCTGGCGCCGACGTCCCCGACCGCACGCTCGATTACAACATAACGATCGTCGAGCCGGCGCCGTTGACCGGCAACACCACCACCATTACTGCCGCCGACGCCAACCAACGCATCGAGTTGTCGGCGGGCGACTGGCTGGCGGTTGAGTTGGAGAGCAACCCCTCCACCGGCTATGTGTGGACGCTCACGGCCAATAACGGCGCAGTGTTACGCCTTCAGCCCGAAAGTGGCTATACGCCGAGGCCAGAGGCGGAGGGCGCAGCGGGCGCGGGCGGCGTACAGCGCTTCCTCTTCCGTGCGCTAACGCCCGGGGACGTCGCTTTGGAGATCGGTCTCTTCCCGCCGGGTGAAGCAGCGCCAGAGCAACTGTTTGCTGTCGATGTAGTGGTAAAGTAGAGGAGATGGAGAGATGTGAGATGTGGAGATTGTCTCCCCGACGCTCCAGAGCTGGGAAAAATGCGCAGTCGTCAATCTCCTCATCTCTCCATCTCCTAAACTTACTCTTTCCAGGAGACCATCATGACCAATGCCTATGATCTGCTCAATCAACCCTATGCCATCGAGTATTACTACAAAGCGAAGTGGGGGCACGCCGACGAATTCATTGCGCTCTTCAAGAAGAACCATCTGCCTGTGCTGCTAAAACAAGTGGAGAACGGGCGCTTTCTTTCCGTCACGGCTGTGCGTCCCCGCTATCACACCACCGAGGACGGACGCTGGGATTACCGCGTCACCATCGTCTTCAAGAATGTGTTGGCGGCGCATGAACCGCCGGAGGGAGAGGCTGCCATCAAACGAGCGCTCTATCCTGATCAGGAAACGTTCCAACGTGAGGAGCAACGCCGCTTCGAGATTCTGCTGGCGCATTGGGATTTGCCGATTGTGGACGACCACATTGCGGAATGAAAAACTGGACATATTAGACGCCATGTCACGCCAGAGGCGATGACCTACAAACCATGAATAGACCTGGAGTGTCTAATGACTACACAACGCCCATTTGTTGCCCTTGAATCCACCGTCATCTCGCACGGCTTGCCCTACCCACAAAACCTGGCGTTGGCGCAGGAGATGGAAGCCATTGTGCGTCGTCATGGCGCGGAACCGCGTACGGTCGCCGTGATCGGTGGTGAACTACGCGCCGGCCTGAGTGAGGCTGAATTACACCATCTGGCGACGGCAAAGGGCGTGCGTAAGGTGAGTCGCCGCGACCTGCCCATCGTAGTGGCCCGTCGGCTTGACGGCGCCACCACTGTCGCAACGACGATGTGGGTGGCGCAGCGCTTTGGCATTCAGGTTTTCGCCACCGGCGGCATCGGCGGCGTTCATCGCGGCAAAGGCGACGACATCAGCGCCGACCTGCAGGAACTGGCGCAGACGCCGGTCATCGTCGTGTGTGCAGGCGCCAAAGCGATCCTCGACTTGCCCGCCACGCTCGAATATCTGGAGACGCAGGGCGTCACCGTCGTGGGCTACGGTACGGATGAGTTTCCGGCCTTCTACAGCCGCACCAGCGGATTGGCGGTCGATGTGCGCTGCGACACCGCCGCCGAAGTTGCTGCGATCTGGCGCGCCAAACAGTCGCTGGGGTTGCCCGGCGGCTTACTGGTGACCGTACCCGCACCTGCCGACATGGAGATCCCTGCCGCCGAGATCGAGCCTGCCATCGCCCAGGCAGTGGCGGAAGCCGAGGCGCGCGGTCTTCGTTCCGCTGAAGTGACGCCCTTCCTGCTTACGCGCATTGCCCAGTTGACCGGCGAACGCAGCCTGCGCACAAACCTGGCGTTGTTGCACAACAATGCTGCAGTCGCGGCCGAGATCGCCGTCGCGCTTGCAGCGGCGTAATCTCAATGGCTGTTTGCAAAATAACTTGCGTTGACACAACGATATAGAGACGCGAGGACGCGCAGAAGGATCGCCAGCACTACGTCAGCGCCTCCTTCTGCGCCCGCCAACCTTACGGGTTAAGATGCGTCTTAAAAAAGTCTGTGATCCGCGAGTAGCAATCCACTTTGTTCGGATATTTGATCACGTCGTGTCCTTCGTCGGCATAGACGATGTATTCGACTTGTTTGCCCTGGGAGCGAAGCTGTTCCACCACGTCGCGCGACTCGCGCTCGACCACGCGCGGGTCATTGGCGCCCTGGATCACCAATAGCGGACAGGCAAGCTGATGCAGATAGGTGCTGGGTGAACGCTCGATCAGAAACTCTCTATCCTTTTCTGGATGGCCAAGCGCCATGTAAAAGTAAGTTTTCCACGTCTCCGGAATGCGCTCCAGGAAGGTGAGCAGGTTATAAGGCCCGAACATATCGACCGCCGCCCGCCACAACTCCGGGTGACGACCAGCCAGCGTCAGCGTCATATAGCCGCCGTAGGATCGCCCCATCACGCCGGCGCGGGTCATGTCGAGCCGGTCGTCCTGGCGCAGCAGCTCGAACGCAGCGATGTGGTCAAGCCGGTCAAGGCCGCCCCAGTCGCGATCGATGCGCTTCATATAGGAGATGCCGTAGCCGGAGCTGCCGCGCACGTTGGGCGTCCACACAGCAAAGCCATTGAGCGTGAAAAACTGAATCAGCGGCATCGAGAACCAGGTGAAATCCGGACGCTCCTGGCTTTGTGGGCCGCCATGAATATAGAAGATCACCGGGCGCGGGCCGTTGTAGCCAAGCTCCGCCGCTGGCAGATAGAGACGCGCCGAGATGCGCAAGCCATCGTGCGAGGTGTAAGCATATTCTTCCCCGCGTGAAAGCAAATGCGCCGGGATGCCGAGCACGCGCTCGTTCGTCTGGCGCTGCAATGTATCGTCGGCGTCGAGCACGTAGAGTTGCGAGGGCGAGGTCGCCGTTGAGAAAGAAAGCGCACTGCTGCCAGTGGCGGCATCGTAATCCATCGCTTCAAGCACACCCTCACTCAGTTCACCCTGACCGACCAGGACGCGGTCGATACGGAAGATGAGGTTGGCGCGGTCGAAGCTGCCAGCGTAAACCCACGAAACGCCATCGATATTGTAGGTGATGCTGTAGCGCCCCGACGCCCGCGGCTTCAGATCGACCAGCTCGCCGACGCCTTTATGAATAGTTCCTTGCACCGTCACCGGCTGCACCTGCTCCGGCGCATCGAGGCGCAGGTAAGTCAGCCCATAGTGGTCGTTGTGCAGCGCTGAGATGAAGAGTACGCCTACATCTTCGATCAGCGCCGCCGCACCGAGGCCATTAGGAACAACTGGTTGATCGGGCGTGCGGGTTTCGATGGGCGCGCCAAAGAGCAGATGGCGCTCACCTTCACCCTGACGCCAGAGATACCAGACCACATCACCGAAAGTGTATTGATCGGCCAGGAGGATCGTGCTGAACTCGTCGTTGTGTGCGATTGGGAAATTGCCATAACGGCTAACGCCCAGCTCGGTCACTTCCAGGGTGGCGAGATCAACCCGCAGAGCGGTGTGTTCCGGAGCAGTGCGTGGATCCACCGTAAACAACGCCAGATTGCGTTCAGCGTCACAGGCTGGGCAAAAGAGCTGCTGACCGGCAAAACGTTCGCCGAAAACAGGCTCGGGTAGCCCTCCATCGATGGGCACGAAGACCGGCTGATAGTTCTCATCGCCATCGCGGTCGAGCATCAGTAGAATCTTGCCCAACGCAGGCAACACGCGAAAGACGACGGCGCCATCAAAATGGTGGGGGGTAGGCAGCGCCACGTCGGGCGGGATCAACGGCTCCGGCACACTCCCGCCAACGCGCATGGAATAGAGGCTCAGACGGCCAGACATATCGCTGATGAAGTAGAGGCGGTCACCCACACGTTGTGGGGCGAGAAAAAGGCGGGCGGAAAGCAGAGACTGAATTGGATACGGCGCCATAAAATACAGATTCCTGGAAATGGTCATGCAAGCAAAGTATGTGATAAGTGATTGGATTGTATGTCATCTGGTTGGACAACGCCAAGCGTAGCCGCAAGTCTCTGGTGTATCAATTCATGCCGAGGTGCACGGTCACGATGCCGCCTTGCCGCTCGCATCTCTCAAGCCGGGTGGGAGATTATAGCACGCCTCTGTTCTACGGTTCCCTGGATAGCCAGGGTGCAAAGACGCCATCCGTGTCAGCTCTTGTAAGATCGACTACGGACGACAGTAATGCTCTGCGCCAAACTGCTTATAGAGATTTGCAGAGTTGACAGCAGGCCAATGTCGGGTATACTTGCGCCCACACATTGACGAATGCCGTTGAGTGTACAGATCGAGAAGCATGAAACACGAGTTTTGCCACACGGCTTCACAACTAACTTGCTTGTGTCGTTAGCGGGGACCGCCAGCATGGTGCTGGTTGTCTTCCCGCTGTCCACGATTGCGAGCGATGAGCCTGGGCAAAACTCAACAACTTGATCAGGGTGCGTAGTTACACAGCGTTATCTACTGGCGCACCGACGCCCTGACGAAACAGACTGATCACAGGTGGTTACGCCGAGTTCATCGTTTGATGGCTCGGCGTTTTTGTTTGCACACCCGTCTGGAAGCGCCAGGCTTCCGGGCGGAGCATCAAACTATCAACAGGGAAACAAGGAAAGCGAGCAACGTATGGCGACTGTTTATGTACCGACCCCACTGCGCCGGTTGACCGGCGGCCAGGCAAAGGTCGAGGTGGCAGGTGAAGACATCGGCACAATCATCCAGGCTGTAGACGCGCAATATCCTGGCGTGGCCGACCGCCTGCTCGACGACGACGGCAACATTAAACGGTTTATCAATGTCTTTGTCAACGACAGCGAGATTCGCGGTTTGCAGGGGATGCACACGCCCGTCAAGGCCAGCGACAAGGTGTCGATTGTGCCGGCGATGGCGGGCGGACAGGAGCAGCAATCATGAACGCCCTCAACCGCGACCAATTGCTGGAACGCGCCCGTCGCGAGGTGCCTGAGATCACGGCGCACGAAGTCAAGGCGCAACTCGACCGCCGCGCACCGGTGACAATTATCGACATCCGCGAGCGCGAAGAGTTTGTCCAGGGCCATGTGCCCGGCGCCATCTTCATCCCGCGCGGCTATCTGGAGTTGCAGATCGAGCAGCATCAGCCTGACCGGGATGCGCCGGTGGTGATCTACTGCGCAGGCGGTGTGCGTTCGCTGCTGGCGGCGCGCAATCTCAAGGAGATGGGGTACGCTAACGTCCGCTCGATGATCGGAGGCTTCAACGGCTGGAAGAATGCCGGCTTGAAGTTCACGGTGCCGCGCGTGTTGACCGAAGATCAGCGGCTGCGCTACTCTCGCCACACGCTGCTCAAGGAGGTGGGGGAAGCCGGTCAGATCAAGCTGTTGGAGGCGAAAGTGCTCCTGATCGGCGCAGGCGGGTTGGGCAGCCCTGCGGCGATGTACCTGGCGGCGGCGGGCGTCGGCACATTGGGCATCGTCGATTTCGACGTGGTCGATGTCTCGAACTTGCAACGTCAGCTCCTGCACGGCAATAAGGACGTGGGCCGCCCCAAGGTGGAGTCCGCCGCCGATCGCATTCGCGACATCAACCCGGATGTCAAAGTCGTGCCGCACAATACGCCGTTGACGAGCGAAAATGCCCTGGAGATTATCCGCCAATATGACATCGTCCTCAACGGTTCGGATAACTTCCCGACGCGCTACCTGGTCAACGATGCCTGCCACATGCTCGGTAAACCGCTGGTGGATGGCAGCATTTTCATGTTCGAGGGTCAGGCGACGGTTTACCTGCCCGATGCACCCGAACACGGCATCGTGGGCGGCCCATGTTACCGCTGCCTCTACCCTGAACCGCCGGCGCCGGGCGAGGTGCCCAGCTGCGCCGAGGCCGGCGTGTTGGGTGTGCTGCCCGGCATCGTCGGCTCGATCCAGGCCATCGAAGCGATCAAGCTAATCCTGGGCATCGGCGAGCCGCTGGTGGGGCGCCTGCTGTTGATCGACACGCTCGACATGAGCTTCCGCACGCTCAAAGTACAGCGCGACCCAAACTGCCCGCTCTGTGGCGATCACCCGACGGTGACGGAATTGATCGATTACGACCAGTTCTGCGGCTTCCCGGCGCGGGAGCATGCGGAGGCGTTGGTGGTGGCGTAGGGGATTAGGAGATGGGAGATTGCCGTATCGCTGGCGTCGAATCTCCCAATCTCTACTCTCTTACTGATGGCTAGGCAGAGTTTTCATATTTTCAGTGTTACGTGTTGCGTGCTACGTGTCGGAACCCCTCACGCAACACGTAATACGCAACACTGCGCTCATAAAATGTCAACCTAGAAATCAGTAATCTCCAGGATTACGGTGACAACAATGATACGCACGCTTGCACGACGAACGACAACCGGTGATGTGCTGGCGCAGATCGGCAATACACCGCTGCTGGATTTGAGCGCGTTTGCCCATGCGCTGGGCGTGGCGCCGGGCGTCAGCGTTCACGCCAAGGCGGAATGGTTCAATCTGGGCGGGTCGGTCAAGGCGCGCGCGGCGCTGCGCATGGTTGAAGACGCCGAACGTGACGGTCGTCTGACGCCGGAGAAGATCATCATCGACAGCAGTTCGGGCAACACCGGCATCGCCCTGGCGTTGATCGGCGCCGTCAAGGGATACACCGTGCATCTGGTCATGCCCGCCAATGTCAGCGCTGAACGCAAGGCGCTGGTCAAGGCCTACGGCGCCAGACTCATCGAGTCGGATCCGCTGGAAGGTTCTGATGGCGCCATCGAGGTTGTGCGCGAGATTGTCGCCGCTGCGCCTGCGCGCTATTTCTATGCCAACCAGTACAACAATCCGGCGAACTGGCAGGCGCACTACGCCACCACCGGCCCGGAAATCTGGCGGCAGACCGAGGGCGGCGTCACCCACTTTGTCGCCGGGCTGGGGACGACAGGCACCTTCATGGGCGCAGGACGCTATCTTAAGGAGCGCAACCCCGACATTGAACTGGTTGCCGTGCAGCCGGAGGATGAGTTGGCGGTGATTGAAGGATTGAAGCATCTGGAGACGGCGATCGTGCCGGGCATCTACGATGCCGGGTTGCCGGATCGTTTTCTGGGCGTGGCGGCGGAGGATGCCTGGGCGATGACGCGGCGCCTGGCGCGGCAGGCCGGTTTGTTCGTCGGGATCAGCGCCGGCGCCGCCGTGCACGCCGCCATCGAACTGGCGCATGAGCTGCGCGGTGGGTGCATCGTCACTATTTTGCCCGACGATGGCAGCAAATATGTCAGTCTGGGGTTATTTGGATAGAGGAGGAACCATGAAAGTCGATCAAACTGCTTTGCGCTTTAACCAGGCCAGCATCATCGTGCTGTTAGTGCTGGCATTCTTGCTCGACGCCATGTGGCTGGTCGCCTTTGTCGCAGCAGTCATGCTGGTCGGCACCCTGTGGCCGGCGGCGGGCTTGTTCAAGCAGTTGTATGCGCGCGCGCTCAAGCCAGCCGGGCTGCTCAAGGCGCATGTCATCGACGACGATCCACAGCCACATCTGTTTGCGCAAGGGCTGGGCGGAATCTTCCTGGCGCTGAGCGCGGCGGCGTTGTGGCTGGGATTGCCTGTCGTCGGCTGGACGCTGGCCGGCATCGTGATTGCGCTGGCCGCAATCAACCTGTTTCTGGGCTTCTGTCTGGGCTGCTTCATGTATTACCAGCTGGGTCGTATCGGGATCAAGCCTACGCTGCCGTCATGGCAGGGTGGAAAGTAGAAATTGGTGATTGAGAGATTGGTGATTGAGAGATTGGAGATTGGGATATGGGGGAGCGATTGGTGATAGTGGGGATTGGCATTGTCGTAGCGCTGGCGCTGTACGCCCTGTGGCGGTTTTGGCAACAACGGCATCTGTCAGCATTGCGTGAGGTGACGGCGCCGATCCATGTGCCGGCGGGTGTGGTTGGTGGGAAGCCAACGGTGCTCTATTTCACGACGGCGGAATGCGCCCAATGTCGCCTCCAACAGACGCCGATCCTGGCGCAGCTACAAAACAGAGTTGATGTTGCCATCCATAAACTCGACGCCATCGAACAGGAAGCTCTGGCGCGTGTCTATGGCATCATGACTGTACCCACCACCGTCGTGCTCGACTCTCACCTGCGCCCCGTCGCCGTCAATCATGGCGTCGCCCCGCTGCAAAAACTACAGAGCCAAATTGCCGACGTGAAGAAGGAATAGACAAGAGAAAAGGAGACAAGGAGACTTCACACCATTCAATGTGGCGAGCCTGTCCTTGTCTCCTTTTCTTCTCACGGCCCCCAGCTCACCACTTGTTCGCCGCCAAAACCGTAATTGATCTCGATGTCGATCGGCAGGGGCCGCTGGTTGCTGCCATCAGCGTTCATCACCCACAGCCGCCAGGGGCCGGCTTCGTTATCGTCGCGCCGGTTGCTCAGATAGACAATTTGTTTGCCGTCCGGGCTAAAGGCGGGCGCCACGTTGCTAGGCAACTGATCGACCAGCGTCGTGACCGGTCGCGTCAGCGCCACGACGCCGCTGCCATCCGGGTTGATGCGGAAAATCTCCCAGTGCGACCCCTCCCTGGACTGATAAACAATCGGCCCGCCATTGGGCGCCCACGCCGGGTCCCAATCCCAGTTGCCCCACTGCACCGACCGCGTCGCACCGTCGGGCGTGTCCTGTGTGATTTCGATGCCAGCCTTCGACTGATAGACGATGCCATCTTCGTTCCAGTCGGGCGCCTGGGCAGAGTCTAGCGCCGCAATGTCGCGGAAATCTTCGCCTTGCGCATTGACGCGCGTCAGTCCAAAGTTCGGGAAGGCCACGCGTTCATATTCGCTCAGGAAAATCTTCTGGAGCAGCGCCGGTGGCACAAAGGGGAATCGCTGCCGCAATTCACGCAAGGTCAGGCAACCGAAGAACTCTGTTTGCCAGCACTTGTACTCGCCGATGATGCGGCTGAAGACAATCCGTTCGCCATCGGGACTCCACTTGGGCGACGTGATCAGGTCGCTGCTGGCAAAAGCCAGCCTGTCGCCGGAACCGTCAATATTGATGCTGTGAATCCCATCACTGCCCAGATACACAACTTTGCTTCCATCCCTGCTGATCGCCGGGTCGAAGCCACTTGCCAGGAAACGCACCTCACCGCGCGCCAGATCATAGGCGTAGATGCTGCCGCGCCCATCCTGAAAGACCAGCGTGCCGGTTAAGCCGGTGGCGCCGGTGCGCATCACAGCGGGCGTCGCTGCACTCTGCGCTGCTGCAGAAGTAGTGGCAACAGGCGTGGAGGCAGAAGATGCTTTGCTCTCCTCTGCCGGCGTCGTCGCTGGCGCCGTGCTTGCCACCGCCGGCGTTGGCGTGGGCGCTGCAACTGATGGCATCGCCCCACCTAAGATCGCTGCCGAAACCGGAAGATCGTTGACGCTGCCAGCAAGCCGCACCAGCGGGGCCGACACCCAGCCTGCCCCTTCCGGCAGATCATTGCGCAGCGCCAACAACCAGGCGCCATCCTCACTGCGGGCGGCGATGCTCAGTTCCTCACCGGGCGCGGCTTTGCCGATGATGCGATAGTCGCTGCCAGGGCCGGAGCGGATGTTCAGCCGCGCGCCGGCCACGTTGGCGGTGCCGATTGTGCTCGCTGCAGGCAAGGCGACTGGAGACGGCGCCGCCGCTGGAGACGGCGCACCCACTTGCGTGGCGGCGGTGACCGGCGCTTCCGGTGCGCTGGCCGTGCGCGTGACGTCGGTGGTGACTGTCAACGTTGCTGTCGCCACGACAGTTGGCTTGGCAACGCTTTCCTGTCCTGTCATCTCAGGCAACGCTTCGACGCCGAAGACGACCAGCTCAGTTGCGCGCATCCACCCTTCCTTGCCCTCTAGCGTCGTCACCATCAGCCACGTCCCGTCGGCGTTGCGACCGCTGACAGTGACGGCTTCGGCGCCGGGCAGGGCGGCGACCGTCTTGCCAGCCGGGGCGTCGTACAGTTCGGCGCCTACGCCAACGACAACGGCAATCACGTCGTCGCCACTCAGTGTGATGGTGGTGGCTTCTTCAGCGGGGGCGGAGGTGGCTTCGGCAGACAGGGCCTGCGTGCTGGTGGCGGCAGCCTGCGTAGCCGTTGCGCGTACAGTTGGCGTCGGCTGAGCAGTCGGGGCGGCCTGGCGGGTTGGGGTCGCAGTCGGCGCAGGCGTGGGCGTTGGTGGGGTAAAAACCGGCAACACGTCGATGCCAAAGACGACGACGTTGGCTGTCGCCACCCAACCTTCTACGCCACGATCGGTGGTGACTTGCAGAAATTCATTGTCAGCCGTGCGCGCCAGGGCGGTTAACACATCGCCTGGTGCAAGTTGAGCAATGGCTTTGCCATTCGGTGCATCGAGCAGGGCAGCGCCATCCAACCCGACGACGGCCATTTTGCTGTCCACCACGGTCGCCTGGGCAGTCACCGGCTGAGGAATTAACGCCAGCGGCGTCACCACGAATCCCACGATTACAAGTGCAACCAACAGGCCAGTCAACCGTTGCGAGTTTCGCCAAGCGCGAACATTACGATGGTTCATCATAAAAAAAGCTCCACATCAGTCATCTATGGATTTGGAAAGGCGCACAGACGGCGCCTTCACCTTGATTTACCTTTGATCTGCCTTTCACCGATCTATCGGCGCATTTGCTCCAGCATACACCCGATCCTGGTTGCGACGTAATTGTGGCTGGCTGCAGATATGGCCAGTGCGTGCACCCTTTGCATTCTTGCACCATTTGGCCGAGGCGCCAGCAATCCTACTTACGAACCGGCAGGCGTTAACGTTGCAGAGAAGCGTTTCACTCCTCTACAATCTCCATCGGTAAGATACAACCGTCACCGAAGGAGATGTGCATGGCAACCAATTCCGTCCAGATCGGCGCCCCGGCCCCAGCGTTCCAGCTCACCGCCCTGGGGTCGAAGCGCACGATCAGCCTGGAGCACTGTCGCAACACCGCCTTGCTGCTTGTTTTTCATGACCAGAACAGCGTGGCCGACGTCCAGGCGATGCAAGAAGCTGTACGGATGCGCTATCCTGATGCATCCCGTCTGCTGACGCCCAGCGTTGTCAACATGAGCGCTGTGCCGGTCTTCTTGCGTTCCGTCGCCGAGCAGGTGATGCAGAGCGCCTATGCTAAAGCCGCCGACGCCATGCCGCCCGGTCTCGATGTCGCCGATTATGTGGTCATCTTACTCGACTGGGATGGCGCTGTCTCCAAGCGCTACAACGCCCGCAAGATCAGCAACGCACCGTTGCTCACACTGATCGACGGCGCGGGCATCGTGCGCGGCGTCCATCAAGGCGGCGATCTGACGACCGCCGCCTTGACGATGTTGGAGGGCGTCGTGCCGCTGGCGGATTAGTTGCCCCCCAGCCGCACCGGCGGTGCGCCCCCGCCTGGACTGCTCCGCATGATGTTGGCGCGTTCGTCGCGGCTGGTGGGCGTCGTTGTGCTGACTGCACCCACAACCTGGTCGCCTGCCTGCAACTCCTCAGCGTAGACGACCGTCCATTCCCCTTGCGCGGCGCCGGTGCGCACCGGCATCGACCTAAGCACGCCGTTGCGCTGCACCTGGATGGTGGCAACCCCGTCTGCGCGCTGGATGGCGGCAGTCGGAACCAGCCAACCGCCGGCTACGCTGGCATCGACGAAGCGCGCCACGGCGGTCATGTCCGGTAAGACGCCGTCCAGGTCGCCGTCCAGCGTAAGCGTTACAGCGTAACTGACCGCGCCGCCATCGCTGCTAACCGGTTCCATGCGGGTGACGACGCCGGTGAAGTTGCGCCCTGGCAGTGCGTCGATAGTCACTTCAGCCGGTTGCCCAAGGGCGACTTTGCTAATGTCCACCTCCGCCACCGCCACGATCAACTCCAGGTTGCTCAGGTCGGCCAGTGTCATGACCTCTGCGCCGGCGCGCGCTTGTTGCCCCTCCTGGACGTTGACCGTCAACACGTGACCGTCAATCGGAGCGGTGACGCTGGCTTTTGCCAATTCTCGCCGCGCCTGCCCCAAAGTGACCAGCGCGCGCTGGAGCTTGATTGTAGCCGCCTCGATTTCGAGCTCGTCGGCGCCTTGCAGCAGATCGTCGAGCCGTTTTTGGGCGGCGGCGACTTGCGCTTCGGCGGCGGCGATGTCAGCGGCCTCCGGTTTGGCGAGCAGATCGTCGAGCGCCTGCTGCGCGTCGTGCGCCTGGCTGAGCGCCGATTGCAACTCCGCCTCATCCGCCGGCGCGGTGGCAAGCTGATAGTCGGCTTTAGCGGCTTCATAGTCGATCGTTGCCTTCTGCAGGTCGGCGCCCTCTCGACTGGCGCCCGCGTCGCCCGCCCATTTGATCTTGTCATAGGCGCGCTGCGCCTCCTGCAGGGCGATCTCAGTTTTGCGCAGATTGGCTTCGAGCTTCGTCAATTCGGCGGCGTCCGGGCCATTCTCCAGCTCGCGATACTTGGCCCAGGCGGCGGCGACGCTGGCGCGCGCTGCGGCGAGTTCGGTCGCTGTGGCTGGCGTACGAGCGTCAGCCAGCTTTTGCTGCGCCGCCGCCAGGTCGGCGCGCGCCTCCATCACTGCGAGATCGCTGGCAGGCGTGCGCAGTTGGGCGAGTGTGTTCTGCGCAGTTGCAACATCCAGTTCGGCTAGCAGCACCGCCTGCTCCAGATCAGAAGTATCCAGCCGCAGCAATGGCTTGCCTGTCGTCACGCGATCTCCGGGTTTCACCAGCACCTCTTGCACGGCGCCATCCACCTCCAACACCACATGGCTGACATCCACCGGCGCCATGTTGCCCGACGCGCTGATCTGCCCCAACATGGCGTCGGCGGCGCGCAGCGTCACCAGCGGCAGTTGCGTCGGCGTCTGCGCCGAGATGGCCGCTGTCAGCGGGCCGCCCGACGCCGTCAGCCAGACGAACACTGCGCCCACCACCACCGCCGCCGCCAGCAAACCGCCTATCCTCATCAAAACACGCTTCATCTGACCAATCTCCCATCTCTGAATCTCACAAGCTCACTCTGCACCCTCGCCCCTTGTCGCTTTACTCATATCGCAGCGCCTCCACCGGATCGAGCCGGGTGGCGCGCAGAGCCGGATAGAGGCCGAAGAGGATCGCCGCCGCCGAACTGACCAGCAGCGCCAGGATCACGGCGGTGGCGTCGATGGCAATGGTGATCGGGAAGGCTGGGATGGCGCTCAGCAACGCGCCGATGCCAAAGCTCAGTCCCACGCCGATCACGCCGCCCAGTAGACAGAGCACCAACGCTTCGGCTAAGAATTGCACCAGGATGTCGCGATCATGGGCGCCCAGGGCGCGGCGAAGACCGATTTCGTTGGTGCGCTCGGTCACGGTGACCAGCATAATGTTCATGATGCCGATGCCGCCCACCAGCAGACTAATGGCGCCGATGCCGCCCAACAGCACCGATAGCGTCGTCGAGACGCCAGCAGCCAGATCGAGCAGGCTGGCCTGGTTGAAAATGCTGAAATCGTTGTCGTCACCGAGCTTTAGCCCATGCAGCAACCGCAGCGCCGCCTCCACATCCTGTTCAGCCTGTTCCAGTGGATAGGCATCATCCACTTTGATGCTGATGCTACTGACCAGCCGCTCGCCGCGATAGAAAGGCGCCGCAAAGAGGCGCGTTTGCGCGATGGTGAGCGGCACATAGGCGGTGGTGTCGTTGCTGAAAAAGCGGCTGCCGCCCGACGTCTTCAGCACACCGACGACGGTGAAGAGATCGCCGCCGATGCGCACTTCCTGCCCCAACGGCTCCGCCGCGCCGAAGAGATCGCTTGCCAGGTCACTGCCCAGCACGGCAACACGCGCACCGTGCGTTTCGTCGGCTGCGTTCAGGAAGCGCCCGCTGGCGACTTCGATGGTGCTCACCGTGAGATAAGCGCCTGTCACCCCCTGGACGCGCGCCTCGACATCCACACCATTGCGAACCAGCGTTGTGTTGCCGCTGTAGGCGGGCGCCACGCCCACAAAATGGGGAAACTCAGTGCGGTCGCCCAGAATGCGCGCGTCGGCGGTCGTGAGCCGGCTGCCCCCGACGCCGCGCGCATCGCTCACCTCGAGGAGATTTGTGCCCTGTTGCTGGATGTCGGCGGTGATACTGTTGGCGGCGCCGTTGGCAATGCCCAGCGTCGTCAAGACGGCGGCCACCCCGATGATGATGCCGAGCATCGTCAGCAGGGAACGAAGCTTGTTGACGCCGATATTGCTCAACGCCACGCCCAAATATCGCATGATGCGCATGATTCACTCCTCTTTCTGCCGCGTCGATGCATCGCTGACAACTGTCCCATCGCTGATGGTGATGACGCGCGCAGCGCGGGCAGCCACTGCGTGTTCATGCGTCACGACGACCAGCGTCAACCCCTGGGCGTGCAGCGCGTCGAAGAGATCGAGAATCTCCGCCGTCGTTTTGCTGTCGAGTGCGCCGGTCGGCTCGTCGGCCAGCAGCAGACTGGGCTGCGTCACCAGGGCGCGGGCGATCGCCACGCGTTGCTGTTGGCCGCCCGAAAGCTGGTCGGGACGATGGTCAAGACGCTGCGCCAGCCCGACGCGCGTCAACGCCTCGACCGCGCGGCGTTTCGCTTTGGCGCCGGTGACGCCGGCATAGAAGAGGGGCAACTCCACCTGCGCCTGCGCTGACGTGCGCGGCAACAGATTGAAGCGCTGGAAGACAAAGCCGATCTCCCGATTGCGGATGTCGGCCTGGGCGCTTTTGCTGAGCCGGCTCACCTCCTGCCCGCGAATTCGATAGCTGCCGTGCGTGGGGCGGTCGAGCAACCCGATGATGTTCATCAGCGTGCTCTTGCCCGACCCGCTGGCGCCGATGATTGCCACGTACTCGCCGCGCTGAACGGTGAGCGAGACGCCGCGCAAGGCATGCACTGCCACTTCTCCCATCTGATAGGTTTTCGTCACGCTGTCGAGGGCAATGACAGGCGTTGACGATGTTGACTGCAATGGCATTGGTTCGTTCATAGTCGCCTCGTCTAAGCGTCGCTGCGTAGCGACGTCAGGTTTTTTTACCGCTTCAGCATAGCCGGCCATGCAGCGGCGTGCCAGTGTAATAGCGCCCACCCGCGACGTGAGTCCACTCATCTCTGTTCATGAGTTCCTTCACATAGCTGGATGAGCGTCCATGTCTGGCGTCGCTTCGACGCCGTGTTATACTGGGATCATGCAACGTGTATCGTCATCCTTGTCGCCCGCTGCTCATCCTGCCTACACCCTGGAGCCGGGTCTGCTCAGCGTGCTGCGGGTGCTGGTGGGCATCCAGCTATTGCTGCTGCCCGCCACGCTGGTGATCATGCCTTTGCGCGGGCCGGCGCCGGCGACGGTGGAGACCAACGCCGCGGCGGTGGATGTCTTACGACGCATTGCGGTGGGAACCGACTCTGGTCTGGGGCCGGCGCTGGCGCGGCTCGTGCTGGCGCTCCCGCTCGCACTCTTTGCATTCTGGCCCGGCCTGTCGACGCGGCTGGGGCGGCTGTACTTGCCGATCTTTGTGATCTACTACGCGCTGGCGGCGGCGTTGGCGCACGCCGCCTTTACGGCCTGGGTGCTCCGCTATGTGGAGATCATCCTGACGACGGAGCGCTCGCTTGCCCTGCTCTTTGCGATGGAAAGTGCGTGGACGCTCTTTGTGCTGCTGCTCTTCGGCGTGGTGATGGTTGCCTGGCAATACGACATACACCGCGTGCTCTGGTACGTGCTGCTGCTGGCGTTGGCCGAGATGTTGGCGCTCAGCCCGCTGCTAGCGGGAGCATTGCCGTGGCTGCCACTGGTTTTTCAGGTTTTCACCCATGCTGCCATCTACACGATGGTCGGCTTCGTGATTACCCGCATGATGGCGGCGCAGCGGGCGCAACGCCGGGCGCTGTACGAGGCCAATGTGCAGCTTGCTCAATTCGCCGCCGCCCAGGAACAACTCGCCGTCAGTCGCGAGCGTAACCGCATGGCACGCGAGCTGCACGACACGCTGGCGCACTCGCTGAGCGCTGTCGCCGTGCAACTGGAGGCCGTCGACAGTGCGCTGGACGCGGACCCGGGCGCGGCGCACGCCATCTTGGGGAAGGCGCTGGCGCAAACACGTTCCGGGCTGACGGAGACGCGGCGGGCGCTGCACGAGCTGCGCGCCTCACCGCTAGATGACTTGGGGTTGGCGCTGGCGCTTCAGAACCTGGCGCTCACAACGGCGCAGCGCAACGGCATGACGGCGACGGTTACGCTGCCCGAACGCCCCCTCAATTTGCCGCCAGAGATCGAACAGGGGGTCTATCGCATTGCCCAGGAAGCGTTGACCAACGCCTCACGTCACGCTGGAGCCACGCAGATCACAGTCACGCTGAGCAATAACGAGGGCGTCAGCCTCACGGTGACGGACAACGGACGCGGCTTCGACGTGCACGCCATCGAAGGCGACCACATGGGTCTGCAGTTGATGAGGGAACGCGCAGCGTTGATGGGCGGCGTGCTCGACATCCGCAGTACACCCGGCGCTGGCGCAACGGTGAGGCTGGCGCTGCCATGATCCGCGTACTGCTGTGCGACGACCAGCCGGTGGTGACGGAAGGGCTGCGCGTCATCTTGCGCCAGGCAGGCGATATCGAAGTGGTGGCTGTGGCCGAAAACGGGTTAGAGGCGGTGGAAAAGGTCGGCCAGACGCACCCCGACGTCGCGGTGATGGACCTGCGCATGCCGGTGATGAACGGCATCCAGGCGACGGCGCGCATCCATCAAGCGCACCCGGCTACGCGCGTGCTGGTGCTCACCACCTACGATGACGACGAGTGGGTCTTCGACGCCATCCGCGCCGGCGCGGCGGGTTATCTGCTTAAAGACGCGCCGCGTGAGCAGTTGATTGCCGCCATTCGCGGCACGGCAGCGGGCGGCACCCACGTCGATCCCAAGGTGGCGGGCAAGCTCTTTCAGTTTGTGGCGCAGCCTGCCCCGGCGCCAATGGGCAAACTCGACGTCGAGCTGAACCCGCGTGAACGTGACATTCTGGAATTGATTGCTGCGGGCTTGAGCAACGCCGAGATCGCCGAGCGGCTTTTTCTCTCCAAGGGTACAGTGCAAAACTACGTCAGCGCCATCTTCACCAAGCTGGATGTAACCGACCGCACGCAAGCTGCCATCCTGGCGCTGCGGTATGGGCTGGTTGGGCGCAAGTGAGCGCATCCAGAGCGAGATCAGGCGATTTCAACGAGCCGCTGCCCACGCTCGACCACCTGCCCCGATTGCACATACACCTGGCTCACCACGCCGTTACCGGCAGCCTGGACGCGCAGTTCCATCTTCATTGCCTCCAGCAGCACCAGCGTGTCGCCGCGTGTGACCGTGTCACCTACTTTCACCAGGACATCGAGCACGCGCCCAGGCATCGCCGCTTCCAGGGAGCCGCCAGAGTCGCGACGTGGGGGGCGTCGGCGCGCGTTAGTGCGGACGATCGTCCATATCTGACCATCAAGCCAGACATAAATGCGCTCGCCCTGACGCGTGGCGTAGGCGCGCTGCCGCCGTCCATCCACGCATAGATCGAGGCGGCCACTTTCCCCGGCATGGGCGGAGATCAGAAATGTGCGCTCGCCCACGCGCACGCGACGCTGCCCGTCTTCTTCCTCGATCTGCACCGTGCGTTCGTACTCGCCACAGCGATAGTGAACTATGGTCGTCATGCGAATCCCTCACTGGTCAGCGGTGGTCGAATAGCGCGCTGATTGGGTGAAGCAGGCGTTTTTGTTCGGTGTTGATCCGCGCCGATCTGCCACATCCGCGTGCCCTCTCCCTACTCCGTGCGCACGATCTTCACCGCACGCTTGGCGCGCACATCATAGAGATCAGAGCGACGGTCGTAGAGATGGCGCACAGTTGCCAGGTCGCGCTGCTGCACCAGGGACGTGAGGTCAAGATCGGTGATCAGCACGGTCTCGACATTGGCTTCGCTGGCGCCCGCCGTCGCCGCCGGGGGAAAAGCAAAGTCGCTGGGCGTGAAGACGGCCGCCTGTCCGTAATTGATTAGATAATTTTTAGAAGCGGGCAGGTTGCCGACGTTGCCGGCGATCACAGTGTAGATGAAGTTCTCGACTGCGCGCGCCTGCGCCGTGTAGCGGAGGCGGTCGAATGCTTTGCGCTCGTCGGTGCTGTAAGGGATGAAGATGATCTCGGCGCCGGAGAGCGTCTGCAGGCGCGCCACCTCTGGGAACTCCACGTCGTAGCCAACCTGGATGCCAATGCGCGCCAGCGGTGTGTCGAAGACCTTGATCTCCTCGCCCGGCTCGATGTCGAAGTCGGTGCGTTCGATGGGGGGAATGTGCAGCGCGTCCTGACTGTAGTACTGACCGCTGGGTGTGAAGAGATAAGCGACATTGTAGATTTCACCGTCGCGCAATTCCGGTTGCGAACCGGCGATGATGTACAGCCCGTGCTTTTCCGCCAGGTCGCTGAAGAGATCAATGTAACGATCGGTCATGGCAGCCAGCCGACGAATCGCGGTGCGCGAGTCCAGATCGGGCGGCATGATCGTAAACAACTGCGCGGTGAATAGTTCCGGGAAGAGCAGGAAATGAGAATGGTAGGTGTTAGCCGTATCGACAAAGAAGTTGACTGTCTGCGCAAATTCATCCCAGGAGTGGATCGGACGCATGAACCACTGCGCGGCGCAAACGCGAATTCGCCGCACGACGCGCTGCAGGGGAGCGGCGGCAATCTTGCGCTTCTCCGGCTGGTAATTGGGGTTGGGCATCTCCAGCAGCGTGGAGTAGTTGAGGCTAGAGTCATCCCACAGAAAGTCGAGCAGGACGCGGCGCACGGTGTAGCCGGCGCGCAGATGCGCCGATAGGGACGGGTCGCTCATCTCCCCGGCCACGACCTTCTGCACATATTCCTCAGCCGTCATCTTGCCGGCAAATTCGGTGTAGCCGGGGATGCGCCCATAGGCGACCATGCGACGCAGGTTGTAGCGCTTCATCAACGAGACGCGCTTCTCGTAGAGCGCCTTAGAGACGCCCAGGCGCCGGTACTCAGGACGCACGCCGATGTCGGCGCCGTAGAGTGTGTCGCCGGAGGGATCGTGAGTGCTGAAAGTGCCGCCGCCGGTGATCTCTTCGTAGGTGTACCAGTGCGCATCATCGTCGAGCTGCACGATCAGCGAGGTGGCGTAGCCAACGACCTGACCGTCGACTTCAGCCAGATATTGCCCTTCCGGGAAGGCGGCATATTGCATCTCATAGAAGCGTTCGGTGTAGTATGCGTTCTTGGGATACTCCGGGTAGGCGGCGCGATGACACGCCACGACGTCAGGTATGTCTTCCAGCGTCCATGGGCGGACAATAATTCGTGGTTTACGTTTGCGTGCACTCATGCTGCATCCGTTGCGTGTAGTTCGTTCCAGGCGCGGCGCACGGTCTGGCGCGCCACATCATAGCCAAAGCCACGCCGCGCCAGCAAGCCGCCGATCTTCCGTGCCAGCTCGTCTTCGCTCAATTGCTGCCAGCGCTTGAGGTTGCCCTCGACCACCATCCACGCCGCCGCCAACTCATCCACAGCTTCCGTCGCCGCCTGAATCGTTGCAACATCGACGCCCTTTTGCCGCAACTCATGGCGCAGGGCGGCGGCGCTACGCGGGCGAAACTGAGTGCGATTTTCCACCCAGTACGCCGCAAAGGCCTCATCGTCCACATAGGCGCGCTGCTCAAGACGATCCAGCGCCACCGCAATGACTTCGGGGGCATGTCCCTTGCGCGCCAGCTGCCGCTCGACTTCGACGCGGCTGCGCGGGCGGGCGGCAAGATAGCGCAGCGCAGCCTGATAGGCTTTGTCGACCTCGTCCTGGGTGCGCAGGGCGGCAATCTCGGCGTCACTCAGATACTGGCCTTTGCACAGCCGCTCCGCTGCCTCCAGCGTCACGCCGAAGGCAAACTCGCCGTCGAGAAAAACACTGACACGCGCAGCGTTATTTTTCTGCACCTGCAATGTCGTGATCACGCCAGCCATCTCAAGATGACCCCACGGTGGTTGGTGTACGTCGCTGATTGAGCCAGGTCGCCAGCGCCACAAATGCCAGCGTGAGCCCCAGCCCCACCGCACCAACGGCAATCATGCCTCCACTGGCGAAGATGACGCCGGTCGAGAGGCTGCCTGTCCCCGAGGCCAGCGCCACCAACATGTCGTTGGCGCCCTGGATGCGTCCGCGTTCGGTCGGGTGCAGGGCGTCGGTCAGCAGCGATGACCCGGCGACGAAGCAGAAACTCCAGCCCAGACCAAGCAGGAAGAGCGCCAGCGTCAATGTCACCAGATTGGCCGCAAAGGCCGCCATGATGCTGGAAATCACCAGCACGGCTGCGCCAAAGGCGATCATGGGTCGAGCGCCAAGCTGACCAATCAACCAGCCGGTGAGAAAGGCAAAGCCAAACATGCCGAGCGTGTGCGCCATGAAGACGAAGGATATCTCACCATTGGTGTGCTGGGTGTGCAGCATGTGCACCGGTGTGATCACCATGATCAGCGTCATCACCAGCTGGCCGACTACCATCGACGCCACAGCAAGCTGCACGGTGCGATCGGAAAAAATCTCTCGTGCGGCGCGCGCTGTCAGGGCATTGCCCGCTGCGTCGTGTGCAGGCGCGTCGTACTGCCGACCAAGATACAGCGGGTCGGGGCGCACCAAGACCGCCACCAGAAGCGCAGCTAACGTCAACAGACCAACGCCCATCAAATATGGCCCCGCATTTTC
>DGFH01000360.1:1099-8070 GCA_002391565.1 Anaerolineales bacterium UBA3905 | reverse complement strand
GATCAACGAGCTGACGCAGAGCCACACAAACGAGAAGCTCTGCACCGCCAGCACGCCGGTCGCCATGCCTAGCGCACCGATGCCATAGCCCAGCACCATGCCCACACGCCGCCCAGCGCGATCCATCAGCCACCCCATCGGCACTGCCAGCGCCGCCCGCCCGATCAGCCCCATTGTCGTTGGTAGACCGGCCAGGGCATCGGCGCCGCTCAATAGCGAGGCGTTGATAGATAACAGTGTCACGGTGGCAATGAAGGCCGCGCCGAAGATGCTCTCGCTCAGAAAGATGGTGTTGGTGATGCGCTGCGGCACGGCTGCCTGACTGCTATCCTGTCCCTGCATCTTATGCTCCCAATGGAAGTGGCCTGCGTGGAAAATGTCTGCCGGTAGTATAGATCAGCCAGACGCGGGAGCGAAACACAGCAGAAGGAGGAAGCGCTCCGGCAATTTGCCGAAGCGCTTCCTCACAACCTATTCAACCCACACCACGAAGGAGAAAGGAGAACCCAGATCAGGCGGCAACCGCTTCCGCCTGTTCCACCGGGGCTTCAAGCAAGGCATCAATCTCGCGTAGCACAGTCACGCGATTCTTGTTGGACGCTTCGTATGCGCGCACCTTCGTCAGCATTTCCTTTGAGAAGGAAGGCAGCATGGCGATCACATCCTTGGCCGGCATCTCGTCGTAACCCTCGACCACAGCCTCGGTAACTGCCGCCTGCACTTCGATAGCAACATCTTTCACGGCTGACTGTACGTTGCTGGCGGCTGGCTGGAACTGCGCCAGGAACTTCTCGACTTCAGCCACGACCGATTTGGCATTTTTGCTCACGTGGTCGACCTGGTCTTCCACATAGCCGACAACCTTCTTGACTTCGGGCTTTTCCTGCACCTTGTTGAATTGCTGCATCCACTCAGCTTCGATTTCTTCACCGCGCTTCTCGGCTTTTTCCAGCAGTTTGCCGCTTTCGGCCCAGAGTTCCTGCACCTTGTCATATGCAAGACCCCACATGCCAGCATAGGCCAACACAGCCTTGCGCCCAAAGGTCTGAACCTGCTTCACGCCATCCTCGACCTGTTCCTGTACGTTGCGGAGGTCGATGTTCATGGTCACCTTGTCGCTCATTGTGATTACTCCTCAGATTTCAGAACGGTGTTTCGTTCAATCCATTTCGCATTTTACGTTTATAACGCAGTGCGTTACAAACAACAGTATAACGCATTGCGTCATAACTGTCAATACCTTGCAGTGTATGAATTCCATTAGCAATAAAAAAACCTGGAGCCGTGTATACAGCTCCAGGTTTGGGACAACTTCAAGGACGCAGAATCTCTCAGAGGTCGTTTGGAGATCCCTCTTTTGACGCAGAGACGCCAAGTCGCAAAGAAAACGCAGAGAAACGGTTGCTTTTCTTGTCGTTTTTCCTCTGCGAATCTCCGCGTCTCTGCGCCTTGGCGGCGTAGTTGGTAATATTCAAACAGCCTCTCAGGCGGCTTTCGGCGCAAAATTGGGATCGCGATATTTCTTGCCTTCTTCGATCAGCATGACCGGAATCCCGTTGCGGATCGGGTATTTGTAACCGTTGCGCGGGTTCAACAGGAATTTGCCATCATCAACCAACTCCAACGGCCCTTTGTCTTCGGGGCAGACAAGAATCTTGAGCAGTTCCTCACTGATCTTGCCACCCAGCGGCGCATCATCCAACGACTTAACCGGCTGTGAAGGCAACACGCCACTGGTCGCCGCCGACCCGCCATTGGCCGGTGCAAAGACCTGCTTTAGCACGTAGACGACGCCAGCCACCACCGCTGCAAAGAAGAGGAACTTGAGAAAATTTTTCATGGTTTGACTCCAGTAGGGTTCGATTCAGCGCAAAACCATCACTGTGTGCATCTTATCACTGTGTGCATGTTATCACAGCAATGATAGAGATTAGAAATTGCCAAGCTCAACCCGCAACACCGCACACCTTTGCACTCATTTTATGACAATTGTATACTGCAAAGCATGATTTTCCATTTCTGCAAGACGCGGTGAGACGTGAACTTGATCTGGTTGCTGCTCTTGGGCATTTTCTGGCTGGCGATCATCGACCAACTGCGCCGGCGCGAACAACGGCAAAGAGGGCGACGCGGTCTGTGGCGTGATGTGCTGGCGGGCGGCGTGCTCTGGCTGCTGGTCGGCGGCTTCTTCTGGCGCACCTTAAGCGGCGCCGCCTATCAGCCCGCCGATGGCGGCGACCTGGTCAGCTTTCTCTTTCCCACCTATCGCTTTGCCGCCAGTGAGTTGAGCCAGGGACGCTTTCCACTCTGGAACCCGACGCTCTACGCCGGCGCACCCTGGATCGGCGACATTCAGGCCGGCTTTCTCTACCCACCACATCTGCTGCTTTTTCTCGCCAACCCCAATTTCCCCTACACGACGTTGCAGGCGCTGGCAATCGGTCATCTCTACTGGGCCGGGCTGGGGATGTACGTGCTGCTGCGCACGCTGCGCTGGTCTGCGGCGCCTGTGAGTCGTCCGGCTGCACTTTTTGCCGCTGTGACCTTCGCCTTCGCCGACCCGCTGCTGATTCACCTCGGCAATCTGAATCTGATCGCCGTGCTGAGCTGGCTGCCCTGGGTGTTGGCAGCCTTTGTCCAGGGGTTGCAAAGCGGACGCCGATGGTGGGCGGGCGCGGCGGGCGTGCTACTGGCCGTCGGCAGTTACGCCGGTCACGCGCAGAGCACGTTCTATCTCGGGTTAGCGCTCGTCGTCCTCACCATCGGCTGGACGGCGACAGTTTTCTGCGAGACGCGCCGTATATCCTGGCAACCAATGGCGATGCTGTTCCTCACCGGACTGCTCGGTGTGCTGCTGACCGCGCCGATTTTGCTGCCTGCCCTGGAATTGACGCGTCACGCAGTGCGCAGCGACTTCACCTACCAGGACACTGTCGCCTATTCGCTGGCGCCGACGCAGGCGCTGGCCGGGCTGGCGACGCCGTCGCTCTTTGGCCGCGGCCCGGCGCTGCACTGGAGCCTGTGGGAGCGCGTCGAGCTGCCCTATCTGGGCGTGCCTGCGCTGATCCTGGCTGTCGCCGGCATTGTGCTGGCGCCACTGCAACAGCGCCGCCGTCTGTGGATATGGGTAGGATTGGCTACCTTTGGGCTGATCGTGGCGCTCGGCATCTACACCGTAGTGCACGGCTGGCTGACGCTGCTGCTGCCGATGTTTGACCAATTTCGCGCCCCGGCGCGCGCGCTCGTCCTCTGGGCGGTGGGGATGAGCGTTGCAGCCGCCGTCGGCTTCGACGCCGTGGCCGTGCAACTGACGCGCAGTCGCATCTTGACCGGCTTTCTGGCAGGCGGCGCAGCGCTGTTGGGATTGAGCGTCGTGGTGAGTTACACGCTGCTCTTTGTGACCCAGGCCGACGCAACGGCATTTTTGCGCGCATCGCTGGCTGCGCTGGCGCTGACCCTGGCTTTTGGCACTTGGCTGGGAAGCTGGGCGCTGATCGCCGCGCGTCAGCAGCGTCGCTTGAGCTTTGACGCCTTCTCCAGCCTGATGCTGGCGTTGCTCTTTATAGAGCTGGCTGCAGCTGGCGCCTACACCGACATCAGCGAACGTGATCCCACGCAGGGCTTTCAGCACGACGCTGTAATCGCTTTCCTGCGAAGCGACCCCGACCTCTTCCGCATCGACACGCGCACCGACCTGGCCGACGTCTGGCAGCCCGACACAGCGGCATTAGCCGGGTTGCAGGATGTCGGCGGCGTCGCCAATCCGCTGGCGCTGCGCAGCTATGTCGCTTTCTGGGAAGCAACCGGTGGACGCGCGGCGCGGCAATATGACATGCTCAACGTCAAGTATGTACTGGTGAAGGAAGGCGCACCGCTGCCGGCAGAGAAATTTGTCAAAGTTTTTGGGCCGGCGCAGGGGATTGAGGTCTATGAAAATCAGGATTTCCTGCCGCGCGCCTGGTTTGCACCCGCCGACGCCAACCTGAGCAACCTGCAGCCGCCCGCAGTCGTCACCCCGGCGCAAATAGAAGCGTACACGCCCAACCAGCTGCGTTTTGCCATCGATGCTCCGGCTGCAGGCTGGCTGATTGTCAGTGAGCTCTGGTATCCCGGCTGGCGGGCGACGGTGAACGGCGCAGATGCCGAGATTGCATCAGTCAACGGCGCGTTGCGCGCAGTGGCGATTCCCGCCGGACAATCAACCGTGACGATGGTGTACGCGCCGGCCTCGTTCATGTGGGGATTGCTCGCAGCGGCGGCAGGGCTTGTGCTGCTGGCCGTGCTCATCTGGCAGGCGCGTCCCAAACCAGCGTCAGCCGGCTCCGCGTAACGCCATCGAGTGAAGTATACAGATAGGTGCGTCCATCCAGCACCACGAGGTCGGCATGCCCCAATCCGATGTTGCCGGGCGCATCCACCAGCAGCGGATTGCCTGGATATTTTTCCCACGGCCCGTCGATCTGGTCGGTGAGCGAGCGCGCCAACCCCAATCCAAACTGCGTGTCCCCCGGATCACCTTCCGCCGGCCCACGCACGCCTTCGTACAGCATGTAGTAACGCCGATCCGCGCCTTCACCCAGGCGCTGCAGCTCCGCCGAGCTGATGGTGCGAAAGTCGAAGAAAGGGTTGGCGACGGCGTCTGTCCGATCCCGTGGCCCATAGTCGGCGGCGCCGACAAAGAGCGGGTTGTGGGCGCATGGTTCGAAGTCGGCGTCAGCATCGGCGACGGCCCGCTTAAAGCAACCCATGGCGCCCGGATTTTGCCCTTGCGCCATGAAGATGTAGACGACGCCTTCCTCCACAAAGATGCCCGGCGGCCCGCCGCGCAGACATTCGTAGTCGAAGCGCACAAAGGGGTGCACGCCGATCCGCTCCTCCGCCGGACAGTCGGCGTACCATAGATGCCAGATCAGCGAGTCCGCCACACGTTGCGGCGCCGACCAGGTCAGGCCATCCGGCGAAGTGCGCAACATTACGCGCCCCAGGTGCTCGTACACCATCCACGCCTGTCCTTCGGCGAAGACAACACGCGGGTATTGCTGCTGCACAATGTGGTCGGTCTCGGCGTCACATGGACACTGCTGACACGCCATCAGGCAGGTGGGCGGATCAGGCAAGGCGAAGGTGTGGCCGCCGTCCTCGCTCACATAGATGACCACGCAGCCGGGGAAAGCCACCGGATCGCCGCATCGATCGCGCACGCCGGCGGAGCGGTCACTGGCATGGAGATACGACCAGAGCGCACCGTTGCCCATTACCAGCGTGTCGGACTCGCCCATCGGTAAGCCGGTGTCCTCAATTTCGATAGCGAAGCGAGCGCGCCCATCCCACAGGTCTGCCAGGGTTGGAAAGTGCAGCGTATCCGGCGCCAGGGTGGGAATCAGAAACGGCGTCCCGGTTACGACTTGAGGCGGCGCAGCCGGCGTCACGTGGGCGAGCGGCTGCGCTGGTTCACTGGTGCTGGTGAGGGGTGGCTGCCCCAGGGTTGGCGACAGCGCCGGTTTGCCGGGCGCAGGGCGGCACGCACCTAATAGCAGCAGCAGCAGGAAAAACCACCACGCGTGGCGCACCCCTGGGGATTGATGGCGAATGGGGAAAACTGGCGGCGCCATGCATCACTTGGGCGATGTCAGCTTGACGCCGACATGGATCGCCACCGAACGCAGCATCCGCTCGACATAGAAGACATTCTGCAAGCCGGCCTGTTCCATCAGCCGGGCCAGTTCCGCCGGCGGCGGGAAGGCCACCGTGCTGTGCGGCAGGTAGGCGTATGCCTGGCGGTCGCGCGCCACCAATGAGCCGACGATGGGCACGATCTGAAAAAAGTAGAAGCGAAAGAGCGGGCCGAGCACGCTGTTGGAGGGTGGCGTCGTCTCCAGGCAGACTACGCGGCCACCGGGTTTGGTGACGCGCGCCATTTCGCGGAAGGCCGCCACGCGATCCACCACGTTGCGCACCAGAAAGCCGCTCACCACAGCGTCGAAGGTGTTGTCGGGAAAGGGCAGGTGATAGGTGTCGGCCTGGACAAAGGGCAGCGAGACGCCGGGGATTTTGCCAACGCCGGCGGCCATCATTTCGTAGGTAAAGTCGGAACCGACCGCACGCAGCGTCGGGTTGCGCTGCAGCGCCGTGTAGGCAATGTCGCCGGTGCCGGCGCCTACGTCGAGCAGGCTGCCGCCGCGCGGGGGCAGGTTGCAGAAATTCAGCATCTCACGGCGCCAGCTTTGATCCTGCCCGAACGTCATCAATCGGTTCATCAGGTCATAAGTCGGCGCAATGCGCGCAAACATTCGGTTTACATAGACCGGCTTTTCCTCAAGCGTCGGCAGCATATCACCTCAAGATGCCGGCAATGTGCTCGGCCAAGATCACACTGTTCATTTCGCCCATCCACACCGAACGGATGACGCCGTCTGCATCGATGAAGTAAGTCGTCGGCAGCCCCATCACGTCATAGCGTTCGCCGACAAGCTGCTCGCCATCCAACGGCACAGTTATTGTCAGCCCCATTTGTTCGGCAAAGCGCTGCACCGTCTGGATCGTCTCCGCCTGATCGACGGCGACAAAGACGACGGCATCCCGATAATGTTCGGCGGCGCGCTCGATGGCGGGCAGCTCACGTTGACAGGGGCCACACCACGTCGCCCAGAAGTTAAGCACCACCGGCTTGCCGCGCTGATCGCTCAGACGAAACTCGCCGCCGTCGAGCGTGGGCAACGTAAAATCCGGCGCCGGGCGCCCTACTGCTGGCTGAGCTGCGGCGGTCTGATCGCCGCCAGCAACTGCGGCTGGCTGCGTCCACCACAGCCAGCCGCCGCCGAAGACCAGCACAGCAAGAAAGACCAGCCACCACCGGTTCATGCTCACCCCCAGTCTGAATGAAAGACGCCTTCCCGGTCAACGCGCGCGTAAGTGTGAGCGCCGAACAAGTCGCGCTGCGCCTGGATCAGGTTCGCCGGCAGGCGCGCGCT
>DGFH01000360.1:657-892 GCA_002391565.1 Anaerolineales bacterium UBA3905 | reverse complement strand
GTGATGTGGTTGAGGAAGCGCGCCCGGATAATGCAACCATTGCGCCAGATAGCGGCGATTTCGGCCAGATTCAGGTCGTAGCCATGCGCCTTGCTGGCCGCGCGCAACATCGCCATGCCCTGAGCGTAGGCGCTGATCTTGCTGGCGTAGAGCGCCTGGCGCACGGCGTCGATCAGGGATTGACGGTCGCCGGTGTAGCGCACGTCTGGACCGGGCAGCACTGCCGCCGCAGCGA
>DGFH01000360.1:0-409 GCA_002391565.1 Anaerolineales bacterium UBA3905 | reverse complement strand
GCGCCCACCTCAAACGACTCCTGGCTCGTCCATTTGCCGGTGCCCTTCTGCCCGGCGGCATCGAGCACCAGATCGACCAGCGGTTTGCCGGTCAAATCATCGATCGTGCGGAAAATCTGCGCCGTGATCGCAATCAGGTAGCTGTCCAGTTCACCTTGATTCCATTCGTCAAAGATAGCAGCCAGCTCGGCGGCCTCCAGCCCCAACGCTCGCTGCAAGATGGCGTAGGCTTCGGCGATCAGCTGCATGTCGCCATACTCGATGCCGTTGTGCACCATTTTAACGTAGTGACCGGCCCCACGCGGCCCCATATAGGCGACGCAAGGTTTGCCATCTTCTGGCGCCTTGGCTGCCACCGCGCGTAGAATATCGCTCACCAGCGCCCAGCCTCTGTCTCTTATACCCATCT
>DGFH01000163.1 GCA_002391565.1 Anaerolineales bacterium UBA3905 | reverse complement strand
CATCTGCGCTACCTGATCAAGATCATGATCCCGCTCTCGAAGGCGGCGATCATGACGCTGGTGCTTTTTGGCTTTATCGGCGCCTGGAACGCGTTGGCCTGGCCGATCCTGGTGACGACGACGCCGGATTGGCGCCCGATCACCTACGGCTTCTTTGCCTTCATCGACGAAGCTGGCGCGCAGTTTCACCTGCAAATGGCCGGCTCGGTGATCACAATGGCGCCAGTGATCGTGATCTACTTTTTTACGCAGAAGACTTTCATCGAAGGGATTGCAACTTCGGGGCTGAAGGGGTGACTTCCCATGTGAACAACGGGCAGCGATTCACTGCTGACTGTTGACAATAAATTTGGTTGTTCCATTCTAGTTTCAGAAGGAGATAATATGCGCAAGGTGATAGGATGGATGGCGCTGTTGATGGTCGCCGCGCTGGTTTTATCGGCGTGTACGGCAATGCCAGCGGCGCCGGCAGCGGAAGTTCCTGCCGCAGCGACCGAGGCAGCGGCGGAAGAAGCCCCGGCGGAAGGCGCCTACGCTGGCGTTGACCCAACCGGGCAGACAGTGGTGTGGTGGCACAATCACTCCGGCTCGCGTGAGGAAAAATTGAAGGCGCTGATTGCCGAATTCAATGAAAGCAACGAATACGGCATCACGATCGACGCCCAGAACCAGAGCAGCTACGATGAGATTCGCGACAAAGTGAACTCCAGCATTGCGGCTGGCGAGTTGCCAGCGGCGCTGCTCGTGGGGTATCAGAACGACCAGTCGTTCTATCAACTCAACGACGTACTGGTCGACCTGAACACGCTGATCAATGACCCCAAGTGGGGTATGAGCGCAGAGGAACTGGCGGACTTCTACCCGGCTTTCCTGGAGCAGAGCGTCAACCCGTTGTTCGACAACCAACGCCTGGGCTTCCCGCCAAATCGCTCGATGGAAGTGCTGTACTACAATCAGAGCTGGCTCGAAGAACTGGGCTTCTCTGGCCCGCCAACCACGCCGGATGAGTTCAAGGAAATGGCTTGCGCTGCTGCCGCAGCGGTGGGCGATGGCACGGGCGGCTACATCCTGCGCGACGACGCTTCGGCGATTGCCGCCTGGACCTTTGCCTTCGGCGGCAATGTGCTGACTGAGGACGGCAAGGGCTACGTCTTCAACGGCCCAGCTACGGTCGAGGCGATGACCTTCCTCAAGGGCATGTACGATGAGGGCTGCGCCTACTTCTTCACTGAGGGTTTCCCGAATCCGCAGTTTGCAGCGCGCAAGGGCATCTTCGCCCAGGGTTCCACCTCCGGCATCCCCTTCTACGCCGGTGATGTGGCGAAGGTGGCCGAGGAGGCGGGTAAAGAGCCGGACATGTGGGGCGTGGCGGCGATCCCGCACACCACCGCCGAACCGGTGCAGAACGTCTACGGCGGCGACGTGATGATCGCCAAGACCTCGCCCGAACAAGAGCTGGCGGCGTGGATCTTCGTCAAGTGGTTCACCTCCCCCGAGATTCAGGCGCGTTGGGATGAGATCAGTGGTTACTTCCCCACGCGCAAGAGCACAGCTAACTTCTTCTCGGATGCACTGAAGGAGAACGTCCAGTGGCAGCAGGGTGTGGCGTTGCTCCCGTACAGCGCCTATGAACCCCAGTTGATCTCCTACACCGCTGTGCGCGACGCCGCCACGGCAGCATTCAATGAGATCATGCAGGGCGCCGACATCCAGACGACGCTGGATAATCTGACGACCTTCGCCAACGAGCAAGAAGCAACGATGATGGCCGAAGCGAAGTAGAGAGAATAGAACGCGGATAATGCGGATTGAGCGAATGTGCGCAGATCAAAATCTGCGAGCATCCGCTCAATCCACCTTCTATTCTGTCCTCGACCTACCCGAACTTCATCACCTTGAACGCCTCGAAATAGCGCAGTGAGCCATCCTCCTGCTGTTCGCCCCAGGTCTCCAACCAACGTGCTTTCGCCTTCTCAGGGTCTTCGAATTGTGACTTGTGACAGAGAATTGCCGCCACTTTGGTAGGCAGCTCGGCCGTGATGTCGACTTTGAGCGTTGGTGCGTCGTGGCCGTGCACATAGAGATATTTGATCTTGTGCGGCAGATAACCCTCGTCTGCCATATCGGGATAGAACATCGGATTGTCCGCAGCGGGGAAGATCGCCTCGATAGCAATCAGTCCGGCGTTACGGTGATCAGGGTGGTTGATATAGCCATCACCCACAAAATAGCGATCCGGGTTGGTGCAGATGATCAACTCCGGACGGATGCGTCGGATTGCCTGTGTGACGCGCTTGCGGATCGCCCGGCGCGGGCGCAGAAAACCATCCTCCTCGCCCATGAAAAGCACCTGCTTGACGCCACACAACGCCGCCGCCTGACGTTGCTCAATCTGACGCATGGCGATCAACTGGTTGCGCGTAATCTCCGGGTTATGATTGCCCTTGTCGCCATTGGTCAGCACCATATAGGTGACCTCGATCCCCTGGCGCGCCATCTGGATCGCTGTGCCGCCGCAAATAAAGTCGGCATCGTCCGGGTGGGCGACGATCACGAGCGCGCGTGTAACATCCTGCCATAAGGACTCGCCTTGCGTAGACTCATTCTGCATGTTTCAATAACCTCCTGCTGTGCACACACAACAAAAAAGAACCTCTGCGAGCGCAGAGGTTCTCTGACCAGAGCACACCGACGATGGATCGTCGGAACGTTCTGTCGTTAGCTTACTTGCCAGCCGCCGAATAACCAGGGCCTTCAGAGAAGAAAAGGGCGTTCAACTCGGCTGCATATTGATATTCTTCCGGCAGGTCCTCTTCCGGCAGGATCGCTTCGACCGGGCATTCGGGCACGCATGCGCCGCAGTCGATGCAGGTGTCGGGATCGATGTAGTACCAGGGCCACTCATCTTCCGGCTGCCCGGGAACGATGCATTCGACAGGCTGTCTCTTATACACATCT
>DGFH01000078.1 GCA_002391565.1 Anaerolineales bacterium UBA3905 | reverse complement strand
GGATCATTTTGTAAATCTTCATGGAGCTTCCGGGAAGATAAACAGTTAACCTAGCGGTCAGTAGGAGATTAGGAGATTTGCCCGATCCCCCCAGTCTCCTGATCCCCCAATCTCCCCCTGCCGACGCCCGCTGCCGCCTGCACGTTCGCCTGATGGTTGCCGCCGCTGCATCGGACACTCCCTGACAGACGCCGCCTGTGCAAGCTGTCACAATGGCGCCATGCGAACGATCTACCGATTCAGCTTCTTTGTGACTGTTGCCCTGCTTGTCGTCGGCTGCCGCGCGCAGGCTGCCGACCGACCCATCAGCGCCAGCGTGGTCGAAGCGATGCGCGCCCCGGACGACGCTGTCTTTGCACGCGCCTATGCGCCTCGCACCTTCGAGTTCCCGCGCGACCATGGCGCACACCCGGAGTACCGCACCGAGTGGTGGTATTACACCGGCAACCTGACCGCCGCCGACGGGACGCCCTTTGGCTTTCAGTTAACTTTCTTTCGCAACGCGTTGACCCCTGAGATGCCGGAGCGCACCTCGACGCTGGCGAGCAATCAGGTCTACATGGCGCACTTTGCCCTTACCGATGGAGGGCGCGGCGAACACGCAAGTTTTGACCGCTACAGTCGCGGTGCAGGTGAATTGGCGGGCGCTGTGGGCGAGCCTGCCTACCACGTCTGGTTGGAGGATTGGCGCGCAGCGGAAGTCGCACCGGGCGTGCAACACCTATCGGCGCGCGCAACAGGCGCGGATGGCCCCATCGCCATCGACCTGACGCTGCGGGAGACGCGCCCACCGGTGCTGCACGGCATCGATGGACTGCACCAGAAAGGCCCCGAAGCCGGCAACGCTTCCTATTACTACAGTCTGGTCGGGCTGGAAACGACGGGCACGGTGACAAGCGCAGGGCGCACGTTTGAGGTCACGGGGCGCAGTTGGATGGATCACGAGTTCGGCACCAGTGCGCTGACCGCCGGCGCCGTAGGGTGGGATTGGTTCAGCATCCAGTTCGACAATGGTGCGATCTTGATGCTCTATGAAATTCGGCTGGCTGACGGCGGCGTCAACCCCAACATCAAAGGCACACTGATCTGGCCGGATGGAGTGCAGCAGATGGTGAGCGAGCACGACTTCGAGTTGACGCCTACCGGGGCATGGACAAGCCCGCGCACCGGCATCACCTATCCATCAGGCTGGACGCTGACGCTGCCAGCATTGGGGATCGACCTGAGGATCACGCCGCTGCTGGCCGATCAGGAGATGGATGTGAGCTTTATCTACTGGGAAGGCGCCATCGATGTGACGGGCGTCATGCGTGGGGAGGCTGTAACGGGGCAGGGCTACGCCGAATTGACCGGCTACGGCGAGCAAAGCACAGCTTACCAGCGTTAGGGAGCGGCTGCCGCTAACCAACGGATCGCCCGACTCACCATCTCGCGTTCCGACGCGTAAGTCAGCACTTGCGAAGCCTGCGCCAGGGAAAACCAGTTGACGCCGTCCACTTCGATGCTGGCGTCGCTTAGTTCGCCGCCTACGGCGCGCATCAGGTAGAAATCGACCCGCTTCTGCACCAGTTCCGGCGTTGTGCGATGGTGAGTGTCCCAGTACCAGTATTCGATGGCGCCCAGGTGCGCCTGGCACTCACCTGCCAACCCACACTCCTCTTTGACTTCGCGCAAGGCTGTCTGCTCAACGGTTTCACCGGCTTCGCAGGTGCCCTTGGGAAGTTGCCAGCGTGTGCCTCCGCGCGTGGCGATCAGGGCAATCTCCACTTCACCCGTTGCGTTGATGCGGTAGATCACGCCACCTGCAGAGTGATCGGTGCGGCGACGGCGCCAGTGCCGTCGGGTATGATCGTCGATGGGTGGCAGATCGTGGGTTTTGCGCATACGATAATGGTGATTGCAATGCTGAACGGTCGCGCCTGACTGACAAACCGGCAATGGTCAATAAGCTGGTGCTGGCGACTGGTTACACTCTGCTTTCGGTTGCGTGTGCGCGCCAGTGTCGTTCTGCGCGCGGGCCGCCGGATAACTCGCCATCACCGACGGCTGTGGCGAGCGCTGCTGCCACGCGCGCCCAGTTGTCCGGCGGCATATAGACCAACGCTGGCGGCAGGAAGGGCGGCGACGTGAAAGTGAGGGCGCCAGCTAATTCTTGCACCGACCAGACAGCGCGCGCGCGTGCGAGCACAACAAAGGTTTCCATCCACTTGTCGAGCAACACGAACCAAGCCGCCAGTTCCTGCGCCATGTCGACGTGTGAAAGTGGCTGCGGCGCTGCATAGCCTTCAAAGGCAAAAGCCAGCGCCCCCTCCCCATTACACCAGATGCGATCTGGCGTGATCGGACCGGGCGAGAGCCCCAATTCACCCCACGCATGCAAATTTTCGTGCAGCCTGGAGATCACAGGCGGCAACAGTTCGCTGCGCATTGTCACGATTGGGCGCAACCCGGCGGGCGGCTGCGGTTGTGAGAAGATAGTGTGATCGCGGATGGTGTAAAACATTCAAAGCCACTTTCTGTTGCGAAAGATAATCAGCATGGTGATGGCGATCGTCAGAAAGACCGCCCACACCAGCGGGTAGAACCACCACAGTTCTAGCTCCGGCATATAATGGAAATTCATGCCGTAGACGCCGGCGATGAAACTCAGCGGGATGAAGATCGTCGAGACCATCGTCAGCACCTTCATCACTTCGTTCATGCGGTTATTGACCAGCGCCAGGTGTGTCTCGATGGTGCTGCTTGCCAGATCGCGCATACTGTCCGCCAGGTTGGCAAGCCGCGCCAGGTGATCATAGACATCCCGATAATACATGCGCACATGCGCCGGCACAACCTTGTAGTCACCGGTGGAAAGCCGCCCCAGCAATTCGCGCTGCGGCGTCAGGATGCGTTGCAACCGGAGCGAACTGCTCTTGGCGGTCAACAGTCGATCCAACAGTTCCCGTTCTGCAGCATTGGAACGAAAGATGTCATCTCCAAGCTGCTCCATCTGCATCTCGAACGCGTCGATCAGCGGGATGTAGTTGTCGATCTGGCTGTCCAGCAGCTCGTAAAGCAACATTGCCGGGCCGCGCGCCAGCCCAACTTCGACATGATGTGCGGCATTCCAGCAACGGTTGATCGAACGCCGTTCATCCTCGTGGATGGTCACCAGAAAGTTGACGCCGAGAAAGACATCCACCTCTTCGGTGTTGATATCCATCGGTTTGTCGCCCAGCGCCACTGTGTGAAAGACCAGGTAGAGATAGGATGCGTAGTCGTCCAGTTTGGGCAGATGGGTGTCGCGCAGCGCATCCTCAATGGCGAGTGGGTGGAAATGAAAGACTTGGGTCAAAATGCGTTCATACTCACCGTTGGACTCTCCCTGCATGTCGACCCAAACCTGGTTGCCATTTTCCGCTAGAAGATGTGGCAGTTCACTTGACGGCAGGTCGACGCCAACGCGACCGTCGGCATAGCGACAGATCACTCGTATCATGGTGCGTGGCTCACCTTACCAAAAAGCCGGTCGCCAGCACTATTGCCAGCGGCGTGACGATGTAGATCGTCACCCAGGTCAGCAGCACCACACCGACGCTTTTCCACATGCCAAAGCCATGCGCCACGCTAAGCGTTTTGAGCAGCAGCGCACCACACCAGATCACGCCGAGCAACGCCAGGATGCGCCCGGTATAGTGGAGCGCCGCCGCCAACGGCGCCGACAGGACATCGCCCATGTCTGGTGCATACCCAAAGAGAAAGAGCACTGCTGGTGCAGTCGAAAGCGCCACTGCACCGAGATGCTGGTTCACCGTCGCCCGTCCACCCATGCTCTTCGCCACCAGCAACAATACCAGCACGAAAAACATCCAGTCGGTGGCGTAATGCAGCGGCGCCGCCAGCCAGGCGCCCCCCAGCCGGATGATGCGCGACGGGCGTTCACCCAGCGCTGGCTCAATCTTGACGACTTCGGCGCGCACTTGCCTCACGAGATCGTTGAGTTGCGCTGGCGTCGCCTTGATGCGAGCAAGGAGGCGGCCAATTGCTTCTGGCGTCGTCGAGAGCGCCTTGATCCACGCATTCACTTGCTCTGGCGTCGCGGGAATCTGCGCCAGCAATGCATCGAACTCTGCTTGCGACATCTCAAGCTGATCGAGCAGCGGCTGTAATTCGGCCATCGCGGCATCACGTTGCGCCTGCTCAGCCGCGCGCGCCGCCGCCAGTTGTTCCGTCGTAATGCCGGTCAATCGCAGCAACCGCCGGGTTTCCGCCTCCGATGCATCTGCGCGCGTCAGGAGCAGGCTCAATTGTGCAGGTGTGGGCGGCGCCTGGACGACAACCTCCTCGATCTCGCGCACAGTGACGGTGCGACGCTCCAATAGCCGATTCAAGCGCATCTGGGGGCTGGCAAAGCGGTCGAAAAGCGCGCCGGCCTGGGCGAGCACACCGCCAAAGCGCCGGTCGAATTCTGCCGACGCCGTAGCGACCGTCTCCTCGATCTTGCCTTCAATGGCCGTTGCCGTGGCTTCGACCGCAGCGGCCATTGCGGCGACTGTCTCGCGCACCTCTGCGACCAGACCGTCGAAACGGTCCACCAGCGTGGGCGCACGCAGCGCCGACGGTAACCCGAACCACATTCCCAGCCCGGCGATCAGGCTGACGACAAGAAAGAGCTTGACGGCAAAGGCAATGCCCTGGTCACTTTGCAGCAGTGTGTGGATCGCGTCGCCACGTAATTGCAAAATCTGCGAATAGGTGTGGAATGCATTTTTCATAAGGCTGGATTCCTGGACGGCGGAGGTTACTGGTTCAGAAATTGCTGGATTTGCAGCGCCTGGTTGATCGTGGAATGCTGCGCCAGCCCGTAGGCGCCGCCGTTGAGCAGCGCCACTGCCAGCACAACCAACACAATGACATACGGCGCCAGCAGGACAAAGAGCGTAGCGATCGACCCTAGCCCGTGCACCGTCTTGAGCGCCTGGAACTTGGTCGCCAACATCAGCATAAAGATCAGCGCAGTCGGCGCTACGGCCCCCGGTGCGATCTCAATCATGCGCAAGAGCAGCGGTGCGTAGGCCAGCGCCAGCACGCCCAGGGTTTGCCCGAAGCGCGCCTGGCTGCCATACCAGCGCCCGATCCAGTGCGCCAGCACCGCAAAACCAAACCAGTTGACCAACGTTGCCAGGATCACCAGGACGATCGTCCCACCCGTGGCGATGACAGTCGGGTAGCCAAGCACGATGCGTAATGCTTCCCACCCGGCGATGTAACCTTGTTGGAACTGGGTGGCAAAGGTTGGGTTGATCTGCACCTGCTCGGCGTACCAGGGCAGATTGACAGCGGCGTTGTAGAGCAGACTTTGCAAGGGAGCCAGACGCGGCGCCGTCAGCTCGCCCAGTCCAAAACCGATCACTTGCGCCAACACGACCAATCCGAGGATGACCAGGATGATGACGAAGCCGCGTCGTCCTGGCTTCTCTCCCGCGCGGATGATGGCGTACGGTTCGCTGCCCAACAGCAGCGTGCGCCACAGCAGGCTCAGTACACCGGGCGCCGACGCCGGATGATTCTGCGCCGGTTCACTGTCGCGTGATAGACTATCTTCGTCAGCGAGCGTTTCGCTGGATGCATAGGACATGATGTTTGCTCCGATTTTGTCGGTTTGCGGCGCTTGATACGCAGTTATGCTGCTTGATTATAACGTTGGTCGATGGTGCAACCAACTATATCGGCAAACGGGGGCTACTTCTGCTGATGGAGACGTCGATGTTTCGCAAGATTTTGATCGCCAATCGTGGTGAGATTGCCGTTCGCATTATCCGCGCCTGCCAGGAGATGGGGATTGCCACCGTCGCTGTCTATTCTGAGGCCGACGCCCGCGCCTTGCATGTTGCCCTGGCGGATGAAGCCGCACTGCTCGGCCCACCGCCCCCGCGCGACTCCTACCTGCGCAGCGATCTCATCCTGGAAATTGCCCAGGCGCGCGACTGCGACGCCATCCACCCCGGTTACGGCTTCCTCTCGGAAAACGCCGACTTCGCTGACGCCGTGACCGCCGCCGGGTTGACCTTCATCGGGCCGCGCGGGGATGTCATGCGCACAATGGGGTCGAAGACGTCGGCGCGCACAGCGATGCAGGCGGCGGGCGTGCCGATTGTGCCCGGCTACCAGGCGAGCCAGGCCGACGCCGACCTGTGCGACGCAGCAGACATGATCGGCTATCCGGTGCTTGTGAAGGCGACGGCAGGCGGCGGCGGCAAGGGGATGCGCATTGTTCATCATGCTGGCGATCTGCCTCACGCGCTGGAGTCGGCGCGTCGCGAGGCGCTCAACGCCTTTGCCGACGAACGCATCTATTTGGAAAAGTTGATCGAACATCCGCACCATATCGAGTTCCAGGTCTTTGGCGACCATCACGGCAACGTCGTTCACCTCTTCGAGCGCGAGTGCTCGGTGCAGCGCCGTCACCAGAAGATCATCGAGGAGACGCCCTCGCCTCTGCTCGATGCCGATCTGCGCACACGCATGGGGGAGGCTGCCGTCGCCGCCGTGCGCGCCGTTGGCTACATCAATGCCGGCACGCTGGAATTTCTGGTTGACGCGCAGCGCAACTTCTATTTTCTGGAGATGAACACGCGCCTGCAGGTCGAACATCCGATCACCGAGGCGGTCACCGGCGTCGATCTGGTCAAGCTGCAGATTCGCGTGGCGGCAGGCGAACCCCTGCCCTTCACGCAGGCGGAACTTTCTCAGCGCGGCCACGCCATCGAATGCCGTATCTACGCCGAAGACCCGGCCAACCATTTTTTGCCCGCTATCGGCACGGTGCTCACCGCCGTTGAACCAGTGGGGCCGGGCGTGCGCATCGATGCCGGCGTGACCACCGGCGACGAGGTGACGCTGCACTACGACCCGATGATCGCCAAGCTGATCGTGCTGGGCGAGAACCGGCGCGATGCCATTGGCAAAATGCAGTGGGCGCTGCGTCACTACGTCATCCTGGGCGAGGTGATCACCAATATCAATTTTCTACGCGCTGTGCTCGACCATCCGCGTTTCCTGACTGGCGACACGACGACTGATTTTGTGGAGGCGGAATTTGGCGAGAGGCAAAGGGAGAGGGGCGACGGAGATTGGAGATCGGAGATCGGAGGTTCTACGCTCGATCTCCAATCTCCAATCTCCCCATCTCATCATCTCTCCATTTCCCAATCCACCGACCTGGCCTTTGCCATTGCTGCGCTGGCGGAGATATCGCACACCATACCTGCACGAACCGACGACGGGGCGACGACGAACGGTGATCCCTTCAGTCCGTGGCAACGCGGAGACGGATTTCGGTTGGGACGCGCGCAAGGATAGATCAGATGAATGTTCTGATAGCTGCTCCGCTAACTGAGACATCGTTGCATGCCGCCGTCGAGGAATTGGCGCGCCGCGACGCCGACCTGGCGCGCATCGTGGAACGCATCGGGCCGCCGCCGCTATGGGCGCGGGCGCCAGGCTTTTCCACGTTGGTGCTGTTGATCCTGGAGCAGCAGGTCTCGTTGGCGTCCGCACGCGCGGCCTTCAACCGGCTAGAGGCTGCCCTCGGTGCAGTGACGCCGACCAATGTGTTGTCGCTCTCCGACGCGGCGCTGCGCAACATAGGCTTCAGTCGCCAGAAAACCGGCTATGTGCGGACGCTGGCGACAACCATCCAAAGCGGCGCTTTTGACCCCGACCATCTCACCGATCTGGATGACGACGGTGTACGCCGCGCGCTGACAGCGATCAAGGGCATTGGCCCCTGGACGGCGGAGATCTATTTGTTGATGGCGTTGCGCCGTCCCGACGCATGGCCGGTCGGCGACCTGGCGCTGGCCGCGGCGGCGCAACAAGTCAAGGGACTGCCGCAGCGCCCCACGCCTGCCGACCTGACGACGCTGGCCGAGGAGTGGCGTCCCTGGCGCGCCGTGGCGGCGCGGCTGCTGTGGCATCATTACCTGGCGCGCTGAACTCTTGTCATCCGATGTTGGCGTGATGATTCCTGCACAAGATGCTGGGGAAGATCGAGCGGGACGCGTAGGACGATCCGGCAGATCGCCCTACGCGCAGTGCTTGCGTTACAGCACCACCTCGCATCCTTCTGCGGCGGAGCGTGTGATGGCATCGACAATCTGTACATGGACGAGCGCCTGCGCCGGCGTGACGATGTCGGCCTCGACGTCGCCGTTGAGCCGACGCACAAAGTTGGTGATCAACTGTTCGTAGGAACTGCCTTTCTGCGCCGGTAGTTGCGTGTCGACCTTGACTTCCAGACCGTTGAGCATTGAGTAGAGTTCAACCGAATCCTGGCTGCCAATGCGCGCGCCGCCCTCGGTGCCAAAAATCTCAGTGACGAAGGTCTCGGGGTAGTTGGAGGCCCACGCCACCTGGAATTGCAGCACGGCGCCATTGGCGAAGACTACCTGCGCCCAGGCGATATCATCCACATCGTAACGGGCGTTGGCTGAGGGCTTGAAGATGTCGGCGCCCCAGCCGCCCAACCCACGCCCGCGCGGACCGAACTCAGCAAAGGTCACACCAGTCACGCGTTTGGGCTGCGGGTAATCCATCACGTAGAGGGCGCGATCCAGCGTGTGTACACCGATGTCGAGCAACGCGCCGCCGCCGGCCAGGTCTTTGTTGGTGAACCAACTCCCGTAGCCGGGGATGCCATTGCGCCGTTGCCAGACGGTGCGCGCGGCATAGATGCGACCAAAGAAGCCGTGAGCAGCATGCGTTTTGGCGGCCTGCATGGGTGCGGTGAAACGGAAATGGGTGCCAACGGTCAGGACGCGCTCCCTGGCGGCGGCCGTGGCAAACATTGCTTGCGCGTCGGCGTAGGTCAGCGCCACCGGCTTCTCACAAAGTACATGGGCGCCGGCTTCGAGCGCAGCGGTCGCCATCGGCTTATGGAAGACATTCGGCGTGGCGACGACGACAATGTTTGGCTGGAGTTCAGCCAGCATCTTCTCGTAGTCGCGGTAGACGCGGCCGACGCCCGTCTCTTCGGCGACGCTCTGTGCGCGCGCCTCGTTGACATCGCATACGGCGATGACGGTGGTGTCGGGCTGTTTCTGAAACAGAGGAATGTGGACGCGTTGACTGATGGTGCCGGCGCCGATCACGGCCACGCGCCAGCTTGGGGAAGTGCTCATCATTTTTCTCGACTTTCAATTCATATCTGCAACGAACCAATTATAGTTGCGCAACCATACGCAATTTTGTGATCGTACCGCTGTTTGCGGAGAAACTCAAAAAAAGGGCGCTGGCGTGCGGCGCGCGCATTCGACCTGTTGCGGTGCACTGCAAAGCGCACCGCCTTCCGCCGCCACGTTCATCTGGCTGTAGCCTCGCTAGGTGTATTTCATGTCCGGGCGCATCGCCTTCGATTCAAATCGAGGCTGAAAACTGAAGTCGGCTCATGGAGCTTAACCAATGATTTGGTCATTGTAGGTCCTGCTGGAAGCCGAACCTACAATGACCGAATTGATTGACCGGTGCTTCACATTTTGCGCCCAAACATGCTACACTACCGTTCGGAGATGGCGCGCTCCGCCGGCTACGTCGTGTGATCGAGATGTGCAGCGTTGCCGGGTTGTGATCGTACTCCTACGTACACGTTTCCCCGTGCCGTAAAGTCGATGATCGTGTTACATCATCATCTAGTCTGTAGAAGGTGAAGGAGTGTATGCCTGTAATCGAAATGTTGCGCGTCAAATGCGCCCCTGGTCGTCGCGACGAATGGTTGGCGCGCGATGCGGAAATCTGGACGCCAGCGCTGGCAGCCCATGACGGCTTCATCTCCAAAGCAGTGTGGCCGAGCATCGACAACCCCGATGACGTGGTGATCATCGTGCACTGGGAGTCGCTGTCGCAATGGAAAAGTTTTCCGAAGGCGCTCGAAGCCGCGCTGGACGCCAAAATGGCCGACGTCCAGCTTGCGGTGACGAGTGAGGCGTTGCAGGTCTATTCTGGGTGAATGTGGAGACTTGCTGGCGCCGCCGCGTACATGCGCTGTCGCCATGCCATCGCTACGACTCGACCGGGGAGGGAACTGCGTGACGGCGATCTCACTCACCAACGATCAACGTCTTGAACTTTTTTACTGGATGATCCTGACGCGCATCTTCGACGAGAACATGGTGGCGTTGTGGAAGCAGGGGCGCGGGGTGGGCGGCACCTTTAGCCAGCGCGGGCATGAGGCGATCAGTGTGGGCGCCGCCTATGCGCTTGGCGCCGATGATGTGATTGCGCCGATGCACCGTGACCTGGGTGCGTATTTATTGCGAGGGATGACGCCCCAGCGCATCTTTGGCAACCTGCTCGGTCGCGCCAATGGCGTTTCTGGCGGGCGCGATGCCAACCTGCACGGCATGGGCGACCTGAGCCTGAACATCTTCGGCTTCATCAGCCACCTCACTCATTCGTTGCCGGTGTCGTTGGGCGCCGCCATGAGCTTTGTGTATCGCGGGGAAGCGCGCGTCGCCCTTACCTTCACCGGTGATGGCGCCAGCAGTGCAGGACTCTTTCACGAGACGCTCAACATGGCCGCTGTGTGGAATGCGCCATTGGTCGTCATTGTGGAGAACAACCAATACGCCTATTCGACGCCGCTGCACCAGCAGATGAAATCGCCTGACATTGCCGCGCGCGCCGCCGCCTACGCCATTCCTGGCATCATGGTGGATGGCAACGATGTCGAGGCGGTCTACGCCGTTACGCACGAAGCCGTGGAGCGGGCGCGCCGGGGGGGAGGACCGACCTTGATCGAAGCCAAGACTATGCGGATGCTCGGCCATGCCATCCATGATGGCGCCGAATATGTGCCGCGTGAGTTGCTGGCTGCCTGGGAAGCACGCGACCCGGTGCAACGTTACCGTACATTCCTGTGCGAGAACGGCGTCGCTGATGAAGATGAGTTAGCGGAGTTGACGCAGCGCGCTGAGGTGGAGATCACCGACGCGATTGCCCGCGCCGAGGCCAGTCCCCTGCCCGATCCGGCTACCGTGTTGGAGGGCGTCTATGCCTGATGCGGCAGAAGCAACAGGTGCGCGTGATTAGCCCTGCCCGCGCTGTGATCAGCCGGTGAAGGGTTGCCAAAGGTTGAGCAACGCCAATATGGCGGCAACGGCGGCAATTACGAGGAAGACAGATTGCTCAAGTTCCTCCAGCTTGCGCGCCTGGCGGGTATACACATCTTCTGTTGGTGGAAATGGTTTTTCGGGTCTCATATGCGCATTCAGAGACAATGAGCCAATCAAATGGGTGGCGATATGCCTCAGCCTATCCCTGCTACTGCTAACCAATTGTATCATATAACATGATACCTTTGTTGTATTAATTTCGCATAAAACATCGACGTGACGCTCGCTATTTTTCGCCTATGAGTACAGCAAGCAACTTTGGTTTCTCTGACAGTGAAGGCATCACTACGACGGGACGCGAATTGACCTATATCGCTGCCATCAGTGAAGCGCTGCGTGAGGAGATGCGCCGCGATCCTGATGTGCTGGTGATGGGCGAAGATGTTGCCGGCGAGTTTGGCGGCGCATTCAAGGTCACGAAGGGGTTGGAGGCAGAGTTTGGCGCACGTCGGGTGCTCAATACACCGATTGCCGAATTAGGCTTTGTCGGCGCCGCGACCGGCATGGCATTGATGGGGTTGCGGCCTGTGATCGAGATGCAATTCGCCGACTTCATCTCGACTGCCTTCGATAGCATCGTTCAATTTGCTGCAACGACGCACTATCGCTGGAACGGCGCTGTGCCCTGGGTGATCCGGGCGCCGTCAGATGGTGGCATTCGCTCTGGTCCCTTTCACAGCCAGAACCCGGAAGCATGGTTCGTCCACACGCCCGGCCTCAAGGTTGTGGCGCCCGCTACACCCGCCGACGCCAAAGGGCTGCTCATTGCTGCTATTCGCGATAACAACCCGGTGATCTACTTCGAGAGCAAGCCGCTGTATC
>DGFH01000026.1:15328-37093 GCA_002391565.1 Anaerolineales bacterium UBA3905 | reverse complement strand
GCTCTATGACAGTATCGAAGACATCGGTGGGGATGTCTCGGCCATGACGCGGCCGTAATCAACGTTGCGCCATTCGTTGCTTCTGCTAAACTGGAGGCCGGGCGACTCTGTTCCCCGGCCTCTGTTTTTTGTTTGCACAAAGGTTAGAAAATCTAGTGAATTCATGCGCAAATGATCATCGATCTGGCAAGGATGTGTTATAATTCCGGCCACGAAACGATGTCGTATGCGACCTATTTGCTTCAGAACTATCTATGCTGCCATTCCAATCTCGAACTTTCTTACTACTGATGCTGGTTGGCGTGTTGTTGGGCGTGTCACTCAAGCCACACGCAGTTGTTGCACAGGCGAGCAACCCGACGCCGACCGCCGCCAACACGGCTGTCACCTCCAATGATGTCAAAGATGTGGCGGACGAATTGTGGTGCCCCCTATGCAGTGGCGTGCGCCTTGACGCCTGCGAACTCAAAGCCTGCGAACAGATGCGCGATGTGATCGCCGAAAAGCTGGCGGCGGGTGAACCCAAAGATGCAATCAAGAGCTACTTTGTGGCGCAATATGGCCCCCAGGTCATGGGCGAACCACCGATGGAGGGCTTCAACTGGCTGGCATGGATCTTGCCGGTGGTGGCTTTGATCGGTGGCGGCGTCTTTGTGTGGCAGCGGATGCGCAGGATGGTCGGCGCCCCTGTGGAGGACAGCGCCCCTCCCACTGCAAACCCGACCGACGAATATCAGGCGCGTCTGCAGGAGGAGCTAAAGCGTTATGACTGAGGTGACAATTCCCGACCCGATGCCAGGCGCAGAGAGTAGCGACCTGACCACCCGCAGACGCACCGTGCGGATCTGGCAGGCTATCTTTGTCTTGATCTTGCTTGGCTTCGTTATCCTCCTGGCGCTGCGACTGGTGCAGACCAACCAGTCGGAGCATCGCGCCGATGGTGTGGCGCCTGAATTCACGTTCACCACCTTCGACGGCCAAACGATCTCCCTCAGCGATCTGCGCGGACAAGGCGTTGTGCTAAACTTTTGGGCCAGCTGGTGTGACCCATGCCGCGACGAAGCTGCTTTGTTGGAAGCCACCTGGCGTCGTGAACAAGGCAACGGCATTGTCTTCATCGGTCTGGATTATCTCGACCAGGAGCCAGCCGCCAAAGCCTATCTGGAGGAGTTCGACATCACCTATCCGAGCGGCCCGGACCTGCAAAGCGCGGCGGCGCGGCGTTACGGCATCAAAGGGGTGCCGGAGACCTTCTTCATCGACCCTCAGGGCAACATCACTGAACTCGTCATCGGGCCAATCGTCAGCCAGGCGCGTCTGGATGAACTGCTAGATCAAATCCGTCCATAGGAAATGACCTGTGCTGTGTGAGACGCAGCGCGTTACGTCATTGATGTGACAAAGAGAAAGAGACGACCATCATGATCTTTGACATCGGTCACTTGATTTTGCTGACTGCGTTGGTGTTAGCGGCGTTTGGCATCCTGGCCGGTTACTTTGGCGGGCAACGACGCAACACCCGCCTGATCCAGAGCAGTTTCCACGCCGTCTACGCAGTTGCCGGGCTTGTCCTGGTTGCGGCTGTGATCCTGTGGTACGGCTTGCTGACCGATGCGTTCCAGTTGAGCTATGTCTGGAACCATTCAGAGCGTGCACTGCCGACCTTCTATAAGTTCTCGGCGTTGTGGGGTGGCCAGGCAGGCAGCCTGCTCTTCTGGTGCCTGTTGCTCTCCGGCTATAGCGCCATCGTCGCCTTTGCCAACCGCCATCGTCACCAGGTGATCATGCCCTACGTCAACAGCGTACTGTTGACCACCTCGCTCTTCTTTCTCACGTTGCTGGTCTTTGCCACCGATCCTTTCAAGCGCGTTGGCTTTCTGCCGCCAGATGGACAGGGGTTGAATCCGCTGCTGCAAAATTACTGGATGATCATCCATCCGGTCATGCTCTATCTTGGCTATGTCGGCATGGCGGTGCCCTTTGCCTTCGCCGTAGGCGCGTTGATCAGTAAGCGGCTCGACAACGAATGGGTGCGCACTGTGCGCCGATGGACGCTCATTCCCTGGATGTTTCTTTCCGCCGGCATCATCATGGGCAGCCAGTGGGCATACATGGAACTGGGTTGGGGCGGCTACTGGGCATGGGATCCGGTCGAAAACGCCAGCTTCCTGCCCTGGCTGACGGGCACCGCCTTTCTGCACAGCATCATCATCCAGGAGCAACGCGGCATTCTCAAGGTATGGAATGTCGTATTGATCTGGCTGACCTACTTTCTGGTCATTCTTGGCACCTTTACCACCCGTAGCGGTGTGCTCGAAAGTGTGCACAGCTTTGCGCGTAGTGACGTAGGCCCCTATTTCCTGGGTTTTCTGATCATTATCGTTTTTGGCTTCCTCTGGTTGCTCTTCGACCGGCTGCCATTGCTGCGCGGCGAACACACGATTGACTCCTATTCAAGTCGGGAAGCCGCCTTTCTTGCCAACAACTGGCTCTTTGCTGGCATCGCCTTCGCCACGTTGTGGGGCACTTTCTTCCCTATGTTCAGCGAAATCTTGACCGGCGAACGCATCAGCGTGGCGGCGCCTTTCTTCAACAAGGTCAACGGGCCACTATTCTTGCTATTGTTGCTGTTGATGGGTGTGGCGCCGCTGTTGGGCTGGCGCCACACCAGTATGGCAGCCTTCCGCAAACAATTCACCTTTCCCATCCTGGCGGCGTTGGCGGTGGGTGCGCTGGTCTTCGTTGTGGCGCGTAGCCTCTACCCGGTCATCGGGCTGGCGATTTGCGGCTTCGTCGTCGCCACCATCGTGCAGGAGTATGTGCGTGGGGTGATGGCGCGTCGCGCGACAACTGGCGAGAATTTCCTGGTCGCTGTTGTCAATTTGTGGAGCCGCAACGGTCGGCGTTACGGCGGTTACATCGTTCACCTGGGCATCGTGATGATTGGCGTGGCGGTGATCGGCAACGAGTTCTACCAGCAGTCGCTTAGCGTCACGCTGGCTAAGGGTGAGCGCGCCGCCATTGGGCGCTATGAATTGGTCTTCCAGGGCATGGAGAGCAACCGCCAGGCTAACCTGATCGAGTTTGCTGGCGTTGTCGATGTCTACAGCCTGGATAGTGGCAAGCAAGTCGAGACGCTATACCCCAAACGCAATATCTACGACAAGACGCCCGACATGCCCACCAGTGAGGTCGGCTTGCACATGTCGCCGATCGAGGATATTTATGTGGTGCTGAACGGCTGGGACAACGGCGGCACTTCGGCGACGTTCACCATTTATATCAACCCGCTCACAGCGTGGATGTGGGTCGGCGGCATCGTGCTGGTCATCGGCACCCTGATCGCTGCCTGGCCCCACGCCACGCGACGACGCACAGAAAGTGTGCGTGGGCTTGCCTATGCGCCTGGTGATGACTGATCCGGGCGACGCTGCGAAAGGAATGAACGTATGTCTTCGATGTTAGGGTTTTTGATCGCGCTGCTTCTTTCTGGCCTGGCGATTGCAGCGGTTGCCTGGCCGTTGCTCAAACGTGGGCCGGCGCCAGTGCTGGTGGAGGATGACCGGCTGGCGGAGTTGCTTCAGCGCAAGGAGCAGGTGTTGACCTCGATCAAAGACCTGGAGTTTGATTATCGCGTTGGCAAGCTGAGCGAAGCCGACTATCAGCTCTATGATCAACGTCTGCGTCGTCAGGCCATCGGCATCATGCAGCAGATCGAACAGGTGGCGCCGGAAAGCGCTGGTCTTGACGCCGTCCTGGAACGCGAGATCGAGCTGCGCCGTCGGGTCAAATCTACAGCTGTCTCTGCACCTGAATTTGACGCCAACGTCGAAGCAGAGATCGCCCGCCGGCGCCGCGTCCCCGCTGAACCGGCGCTCGCCAACAACGGCAGTGCTCCACGCTTCTGCACCAACTGCGGCGCCGCCCTGGCGCCCCATCATAAATTCTGCGCCCAGTGTGGCGCCCCCGTCGAAAGTGGACAATCGGCTGCCGTGAAAGCGGCATAAGCTTGCTGCGTCGGGCGTCACACGTCACTCATCATCTTGCATGCGCGACAGCGGACGCCTGATGAGTGACGCCGGACGGATGATGCAGCACGCCTTATCCGGTGCATGAACTCCATGACCCCACTTGACCAGTTCATCGTCGTCCTGGATCACCCGGAGAACCCGACGAACATCGGCGCCGTTGTGCGCGCCATGAAGAACATGGGCTTTCGTCGGCTGCGATTGGTGGAACCCGCGCCCTACACCAATGAGGATCTGTTGCGGCTGGCGCATCGCTGTGATGACCTGGTGGCGCAGATCGAAGTCTTTGGCGAGCTGGAGACTGCCCTGGCCGATGCCCAACTGGTGGTGGGAACGGCGGCCATTGCTCACGCTGGTCTGCGTATCACGCAGGATGTGCGGGGACTGGCGGCTGAGCTGGTGCAGCGGGCGGCGGGCGGCGCCGTTGCATTGCTCTTTGGCGCCGAGACGAATGGGTTAGAGCGTGCGGCGTTGGATCGTTGTCATCTACTGGCGGCGCTGCCCGCCAACCCTGAATACCCTGCGCTCAATCTGGCGCAGGCTGTGTTGCTCTTCTTGCATGAAATCCGCCTGGCAGCCTTGCCGTCTCCTGTCACTTCCACACTATCGCCGGCCGCCACGCAGGCACAACTGGAGCAGTTGTTCGCCGTCAGCGAAGAGGCGCTTCATGCCATTGATTTCTTTCGTTACAACCCGGCGGCAGTGATGCGCTCTCTGCGTCAGCTTGCCTACCGCGCTGCTTTGCAGCCCGACGAAGTGGCGCTGCTGTTGGCAATTGCGCGGCGTATTTTGCGCATCGCCCATCAAACGCCACATGGCAAAGGGCACGCGTCACCCGTCGCGCACTCGCCAGTCACTCCAACGTCTGACATCTGACGCGTGACGCCTGACTATCAAGCTGTGCCGAACTGACGATCGCCAGCGTCGCCCAGCCCCGGCCAGATATAGCCAGAAGGGAAAGCATCCCCCGGCCCGGTCAGGCGCTCATCGACGCCCGCGACATGTACGGCTACATCGGGGTGTGCGCTGTGCAGAGCATGGATGCCTTCTGGCGCTGCCAACAGCCCAACAAACTTGATGCGCGTGACGCCCCACCGCTTCAGCACATCGACGGCGGCAATCGCCGAGCCGCCGGTCGCCAGCATAGGGTCTAAGACCAGGCACAGCTCGACGGTTGGCGCCACCGGCAGTTTGTTGTAGTAGGAGACCGGCTTTAATGTGCGTTCGTCGCGATAGAGGCCGAGATGCCACACTTCAGCCTGGGGCAATAGCTTCCAGGCGCCTTCCACCATCCCCAAGCCAGCGCGTAAAATCGGCACCAGCCCGACTTTCTCCGCCATTACGACGCCCTGCGTCGATGTCAACGGGGTGGTGATGGGTGTGGGGTGCGTTGCCAGGTCGCGCGTGGCCTCATAGACCAGCATCATTGCCAGCTCGCTGATCACCTCGCGGAATTTTTTGGGTTCGGTCTCGGTGCGGCGCAGCAGTGTCAATTTGTGTTGCGCAAGAGGGTGTGAGGAAACAAAAACATTTTCCACCACGTTGCGCTCCCTACCACTCGATCTGGCGTTGTGGACGGTTGCGTCGGCTGAGCCGCTCAACCTCGCGCTGACAATTCAGACAGAGCGTAGCGTCTGGCTTGACTTCGAGCCTTTCGACTTCGATGGGGTTGCCGCAGCGCGTGCAAATGCCGTAATCGCCTTTTTCAATGGCTTTCAGTGCGGTTTCAATGTCGAGCAGGCGACGCTCCAGGACGGCGATCAAGGCGGCATTCTTTTCGCGCTCGAAAATTTCGGTGTCGCCTTCGTCCGGTTCGACGTCCACTTCGGCTTGCATCAAGTCGCGAAGATTTTCCAATTCAGCGTTAACAGCGATTTGTTCCTCTAGTAGCTTTTTCCGTTCATTCTCAATAAACTTCGCAGTTTCTGTGGTCATTTTTCTCCTGCCAACATTAAGATTTGCAGTTTGGCTCTGATTGTCAGACAGGCTTGCCTGTCCGCAGCAGCTGTTGATTTTACCGTGCATTACCAGGGGTGGATCGCCTTACCTGGCATGTTGCTCTGCGCCTTCACACGATTTCATCAATTGGTTTTCTCGTGGTCAGCGCAAGAGCGGCTGTCAAGCAAATACCCTTGTCGTGCGGTGAAAAGGCTAACAGGTTATAGCAGTTTTCCCCTGAAAGGTCAAGGTTAACATGTCACTTTCTTCAGATGGCATTTGACACGATGGACATTGTCGATTTGACACGATCTAACTCAGTGCATACAATGCGACTGCTTTATTTTTTGTTGCAAGGTATTGGTATTGTTGCGAAACGATTCATATTGAGTTCGTCCAGATGTGCAACTTCACCTGCTTGATGCCAAATGAGTCCCTGCCAACGGTCTGTTTCATTGACATCTGTTGTTGCGCGCTAGCGGGTAAACGAACTCGTTGACCGTCGTTGACGGCTGGCTACAGTGTGTCAAGGCCCATCGAGTTCGCTCGGTGGGCTTTTTGTTTATTCATGTCGTGTTCGGAAAGTGAGAAATCTCCATGCTTCGTCATCGAGACCGACATCGTTCAGCATTGTGGTTAGTTTCCACCTCGCGCACCGATCTCGCCTGTCACCCCTGCATCTGTCGTTAGCGGGGTCGCAGACGGCCGGCGGTGCGCGTTGCGCAGCGGTGCGCAACGTCGTCGGCGCCAGTCTGTGACGCCCGCAAGCCCTCTTCCCATTGACACAATCACATAGCTTCCGGTCGCTATCGTACGCCATGCGTCTGCGCGATCGGTGGAATGGTCAATTATTAACTGATTTCAACAAGGAGCAGTTCCATGACTGCGCGCCCAAAATCCAACGCGCCCAGCGGCGTAGAAGCCATCAAAGCCGCCAGCCATCACCTGCGTGGAACGCTGGCGGAACAACTGCATAACTCGACTGACCACTTCGATGAAAGCGGTAAGCAATTGCTGAAGTTTCATGGTCTCTATCAGCAAGATGACCGTGATCAACGCAAAGTTGCGCGCACTGCTGAAAAGACCCACTCCTTTATGCTGCGCACGCGCGTGCCCGGCGGCGTCCTGACAGCCGAGCAATATCTGGCGCACGATGATCTGGCGCAGCGCTACGCCAACGGCGCCCTGCGCATTACGACGCGCCAGTGTTTTCAATTTCACGGCATCCTCAAAGGCGATCTACAGGCGACGATGCGCGGCCTGAACGACGCACTGCTCACTTCCCTCGGCGCCTGCGGCGATGTGGTGCGCAATGTGGCTTGTTGCCCCGCGCCCCTGCACGATCCGATCCGCCGGCAGATTCAGGCGGTCACGCGCCAGATATCCGATCATCTCCTGCCGCGCACGCGCGCCTATCACGAGCTGTGGATCGACGGTGAAAAGGTCGCCCTCGATCCACCGCAGCAGGAAGAGGTCGAGCCGATTTACGGCAAAACCTATCTGCCGCGCAAGTTCAAGATTGCCATCGCTTATCCCGGTGATAATTGCGTCGATGTGTACACGCAGGATATCGGGCTGGTGGCGATTGCCCATGGTGATCGCTTACTCGGCTTCAACGTCATCGTCGGCGGCGGTATGGGCATGAATCATACCAAAGTGGACACGTTCCCTCGCCTGGGTGACTTGATCGGTTTTGTCACGCCGGAGCAGGTGCTCTCGGTGGTCGAGGCTATCGTCCTGGTGCAACGCGACTACGGCAACCGTAGCGACCGTAAACATGCCCGCATGAAATACTTGCTGCACGAGTGGGGCGTTGCGCGCTTTGTGGCGACGGTGGAAGAACGCCTGGGCTGGACGCTGGCGCCTGCCGCGCCCCTGCCGCATCTGGAAAACGAGCTTCACCATGGCTGGCATGCGCAAGGCGATGGACGGTGGTTTCTCGGCCTCTCGGTCGAAAATGGACGCATCAAGGATGAAGGCGACTTGCAACTGCGCAGTGGACTGCGCGCCGTGATCGAGCAATTTCGCCCTGGTGTGCGCCTGACGCCCAATCAGGACATTCTGCTGACCGACATTGCGCCCGGCGACATCCCCGCGATCAATGCTTTGCTGGCGACGTTCGGCATCCCGCTCCCGTCGGCGTTGAGCGTGGTGCAACGTCATGCGCTGGCTTGCGTGGCGCTGCCGACCTGTGGGCTGGCGCTGGCCGAAGCTGAGCGCGCCCTTCCCGATGTGATCGATGCGTTGGAAGTCGAGCTGGCGCGGCTGGGGTTGGCGGAAGAGCCTTTCACCGTGCGCATGACCGGTTGCCCCAACGGCTGCGCCCGTCCGTATGTCGCCGACCTGGCCTTTGTTGGGCGCTCCGCCGACGCCTATGTCGTGTATGTGGGCGGCGCCAGCAACGGTACGCGTCTCAATCAACCCTATAAGGACCTTGTCAAGCGGGAGCAGCTGATCGAAACGGTGCGTCCCTTGCTTGAGCTTTTCCGTTCTCGCCGCCAACCCGGTGAACGCTTCGGCGATTTCTGCCATCGCATCGGGGTGACAGCGCTACAAACCCTTGTCAACTCTACGCTCTCTGAGGAGGAAGCCCATGTTGCCGTCGATGCGTCTGTTGCGCTCTAATGTAGATTATGTCGCGCTCAATCAGCAGTTGGAACCACTTTCGCTTACCGACTTTTTGCGCTGGAGTCTGGTGACCTTTGGCGAACGCCTGGTGCAGGTCACCAGCTTTGGTCCAACCGGCATCGTGATCCTGGATCATCTGGCGCGCCTCACGAACAATCTGCAGATCGCCACCATTGACACCGGTTTTCTCTTCCCGGAGACCTATGCTCTGTGGGAGACGATCGAACGGCGCTACAAGGTGACCATCCGCATCGTACAGCCAGAGTTGTCGCCGTTGGAGCAAGAGCGATTGCTTGGCCCATCCTTGTGGGAACTGGAGCCAGATATTTGCTGCCATGAGCGCAAGGTGAAGCCGATGGCGGCGGCGGTGGCAGGTCAACATGCCTGGATCACCGGCATCCGCCGCGACCAATCCGGCACGCGCGCACAGACGCCGCTGGTTGCCTGGGATATGCGCTATGGTCTCTTCAAGCTTAGCCCGCTGGCAAAGTGGAGCAAGGAGGATGTATGGAGCTACATTCGCACCCATGAGCTGCCCTACAATGCCTTGCACGATCTCGGTTACACCAGCATCGGCTGCACACACTGCACGCGGCTGCCTGCCAATGCCACCGATGAACGTTCTGGTCGCTGGCAGGGACGCATGAAGACCGAATGTGGATTGCACTTGCCGGCGCGCCCGTTTACATCGTGCGTGGGGTGAACGATGAAAACTTATCCTATCAACCTGGTGTTACAAGACAGGCTGGTGATTCTAGTCGGCGCCAAAGGCGAGATCGTGCACAAAATCCCCGGCCTGTTGGAGGTCGGGGCGAAGGTGCGTGTGATCGCACCTTCCGCCGCGCCTGCGGTGGTGGAATATGTCCGCACCGGCGCAATCGAATGGTTGCAGCGGCGTTATCGCCCCGGCGATTTGACCGGCGCGGTGATGGTTTTTGCCGCCGCCAATGACCGCACCGTACACGATCTCATCTGGGCGGAGGGCAGCGCGAATCGGCAGCTTGTCAATGTGATGGATGTGCTGGATCGCTGCAACTTTCATGGCGTCTCCACCTTTCGGCGCGGTTTGCTGACGGTGGCGATCGGCACGGGGGGCGCCGCGCCTGCGCTGGCGGTGACGCTGCGCCGCCGGCTCGAGGCGGAGATCGGGCCAGAGTACGCCGTCTTCCTCGAACGCGCACAGGCGTTGCGTCCCTTGATTCAGCAGCGCATCCATCCCTTCCGGCGTCGCGTGGAATTCTGGTACGCCCTGGTGGAGAGCGACGCGCTTTCCGTCTTACGTCGTGGGGATGAGGTCGCCTTTGCGCGCATTGTTGATGACTTGCTGACCGTCTTTACGCAGCCGGTTGCGTCCACCAGGCAATCGATTTCAGAAAGTGCAGTGGCTGTACTATGATGAATCGGATTGAATTACAGTATGGCATGGTAGGCACGGTCTATCTGGTCGGCGCAGGTCCAGGCGCCCCAGATTTACTGACGCTACGTGGGGCGAATCTACTGCGTCGCGCAGGCGCCGTGCTCTACGATGCGTTAGCGAACAATGCATTGTTAGGATTGACGCCAGACGACGCCGAATTGATCTATGTGGGCAAGCGCGCCGGGCGCCATGCCCTGAACCAGACGGAGATCAACGAACTGTTGCGGCGGAAGGCGCACGTGCATCCCATCGTTGTCCGGTTGAAAGGCGGCGATCCCTTCGTCTTTGGGCGCGGCGGTGAAGAGATGGAGTATCTGCGCCGCCACGGCGTGCCGGTGGAGATCGTGCCGGGCGTTTCTAGCGCCATCGCTGCGCCTGCGGCTGTTGGCATCCCGGTGACCCAGCGCGAGGTGTGTCGTAGCTTTGCCGTTGTCACCGGCCACACCTTCGATGGCGACGATGCGGTCAACTGGTTGGCGCTGGCGCAGCTTGACACGCTGATTGTGCTGATGGGCCTCGCTCACGTCGGCAAGATTGCCGACAGCCTGATCGCAGCGGGGCGCGCGCCTGAGACGCCCGCCGCCGCCATCCAATCTGCGACGCTGCCGGATCAGCGCCAGGTGGCCGCTACGTTGGGGACGTTGGCGCAGGCTGTGGCAGAGGCGGAGATCGGCGCCCCGGCTGTGCTGGTCTTCGGCGAAGTGGTGAGAATGGCGACGCCAACGCCGCAGCCTGGCGCCTGGTGGTTGCCCAAGCCGGCAGCCGGACACATTCACTTCGTCGGCGCCGTGTAAACGTTTTGTCTTCAGAATCTATGAGAATAAAGGAAAGCGATACAATAATGATTGCCGAATCGACAAGAGAAGCAACCTTGATTGAACCGTATGGCGGACGTCTGGTCGATCTGCGGGTGGCGCGGGAGGAATACGACGCGCTGCGCGCCTACGCCAACACGTTGCCTTCGCTGCAGCTGACCGATCGCGCCCTGTGCGATCTGGAATTGCTGGCCGTTGGCGCGTTCTCACCTCTCGATCGGTTTATGGGGCGCGCCGATTACGAGCGCGTCGTCGAGGAAATGCGGCTGGCTGATGGTCGCCTCTTCCCGATCCCGGTGACGTTGCCGGTGGATCGCATCGACGACCTGCACTACGACCGTGATATTGCTCTGCGCGACGCCAGGAACAATCTGTTGGCGGTGCTGACCGTTGAGGAAATTTACACCTGGGATCGGGCGCAGACGGCGCAGCTTGTTTTCGGGACGCAGGATCCGGCGCACCCACTCGTTGCCGAGATGAACCGGTGGGGCAAGACCAACCTTTCCGGGCGGCTACGTGTGCTCGACCTGCCGCGCCATCATGATTTCACCGATTTGCGGCTGACGCCGGCGGAGACACGCGCGCGTCTGGCAGCGATGGGACGCCCAAACGTCGTCGCCTTCCAAACGCGCAATCCGCTGCACCGCGCACACGAAGAACTGACCAAGCGCGCCGCCGACAGCGTAGATGGCACGCTGTTGTTGCACCCGGTCGTCGGGTTGACCAAGCCCGGCGATGTCGATCACTTCACGCGCGTGCGCTCGTACAAGGCGCTGCTGAACAATTACTATGCGCGTGACCGCGCATTGTTGGCGCTGTTGCCGTTGGCGATGCGACTGGCCGGCCCACGCGAGGCGCTGTGGCACATGGTGATCCGTCGCAACTACGGCGCCAACTATCTCATCGTCGGGCGCGACCATGCCGGGCCGGGCAACGACTCGCTCGGACGCCCCTTCTACGGCCCCTACGATGCGCAGGAACTGGCAAAGCAGCATAGCGCGGAACTCGGCGTCGGCGTACTCACCTTCAGCGAGATGGTCTATCTGCCGCATGAGAATCGGTATGAGGAAGCAACGCTGGTGCCGAACGGCGCGCCAATCGCCTCGATCTCTGGTACGCAGGTGCGCAGCGATTACCTCAATCGCGGTCGCCAGCTTCCCGATTGGTTCACGCGCCCAGAGGTGGCCGATATCCTCAGCGAAAGTTACCCGCCGCGTCATCGACAGGGCGTCTGTCTCTGGTTCACCGGTCTAAGCGGCGCGGGCAAATCCACCACTGCCGATGTGCTGACGGTGCTGCTGCTGGAGCACGGTCGCCAGGTGACAGTGCTCGACGGCGACGTGGTGCGCACGCACCTGTCGAAGGGGCTGGGGTTCAGCAAGGAAGATCGCGACATCAACATTCGGCGCATTGGCTTTGTCGCGGCGGAGATCGTGCGACATGGCGGCATCGCCATTTGCGCGGCGGTCAGCCCATACCGCGCCACGCGCGAAGATGTGCGCGCTCTGGTGGGAAAGGAACGCTTCGTAGAAATTTTTGTCGATACACCGCTCAGCGTCTGCGAAGACCGAGATGTGAAAGGAATGTACGCCAAAGCGCGGCGTGGCGAGATTCAGGGCTTCACCGGCATCGACGATCCCTACGAACCGCCGGTCAACCCGGAGATCACGCTAGATACGGTGGCCTTTAGCCCGGAAGAAAACGCCAGACGCATTTTGGAATATCTGGCAAGTCACGGCTACGTGCGTATGGTGGAAGAAGTGTAGGAAGCCTGTCGTTGTCGTCGGCGACGTAAGCGCATAGATTTGCCCATCACACCGTCGTCGTGCTATGCCCTTAACATTGGCGCGACGACGGTGTGGGCTGTTTTCGGCCCTGTCTCACCGGTTGTGCAAACTACCTGATAGTGATGGTAAGATATGATTGGGTTGATTCCAATTGGGGGTACAGCAAGGAGCACGTATGCCCGATGCACATGCACAGCCGATTGAGATCGAAGCCAAATTCAGCGTGGCGGACGCAGGCGCCCTCAGCAAACTGGCGAAGCCGAGCATAGCGCTGCCTGGCTATCGTTTCGGCGTCGTCAGTTGCAAGGAGATGATCGACGTCTATCTCGACACGCCCGATCACCGCTTGCTGCGCATGGGCTATCAATTGCGCATACGGATAGCCGAGGGGGCGTGGCGCGCCACGCTCAAGGCGCGCGAGGTAGGCAGTGACATCGGCATCTACCGGCGGCTGGAGATCGAGGAGCCGCTTGCCGACAATCTACTCCCTGCCAAACTGGGTGAGCTGCCGGAAGCGATTGTCGCCGCCCTGGCGGACATCGTCGCCACGACTGCGCCGCTGGGCGTGATCTGTGTTCTGGAGCAGGTGCGACAGGTGCGCGAGGTGACCGCCAGCACGCGCGGACACAAGCGGGCGGAGACAGCCGCGCTGGCGACATTGAGCCTGGATGAGATGCGCATCCGCCAAAATATCGAGGAGCCGGTTCTGGCGCGCACTTACGAAATCGAGGTGGAGCTGGCGCCGGGCGTCGATGTAGCGGAGTTACAGGTTCTGGCCGACCGTTTGATTGGTGAATTTAGTTTGACCCCCAGCACCGAGAGCAAGCTGGAACGCGCCCTGGCCATCCTCAGCCGCCATCCACACGACTCACCTGAAAGCTGGCAAGGTGTGCGCCCGGAAATGCACATGGGTGAGGCGTGTCGCATCATCTGGCGCGAACAGTTCATGAAGTTGCTGCTGAACGAAGCGGGTGTGCGCTACAGTGACAACCCGGAGTATGTCCACGATGCACGCGTGGCGATTCGGCGTGCACGCGCGGCGGCGCGCATCTATCAAAGCTACTTCGAGCCCAAAACCATCCGGAGCTATTTGCGCTGCCTGCGCAAGACAGCGCGTCTACTAGGCGCCGTGCGCGATCTGGATGTTGCCATCGCCAAGCTGGAACGCTACCAAAAAAAGACGCGGCGAAAAAACAAGGCCGACTTGCAAGCGACCCTCAATGGGTGGCGTGCGCGCCGCACCGCCGCCTATACTGCCTTGCTCGAATGGCTGGACAGCGAAAAGTACGCAGGCTTTGTCGCAGACTTTCTGACTTTCTGTCGCACGCCTGGCGTCGGCATCGTCGATATGCAACCCAAGCCTGGCGAGGAAGTGACGCCATTCCAGGTGCGTCACGTTGCCCCGACCATGCTGCTTTCCAACTTTGCGCGCGTGCGCGCCTACGAGGTCTGGTTCGACCAGACCGAAGCCGTCCCCGTGGAAACGCTGCACCGCCTGCGCATCGAGTGCAAATACCTGCGCTACAATCTGGAGTTCATGGCAGGACTGCTCGGCGCCGAAAGCGCCAATATCATCGAGCTGTTGCGCAAATTACAAGATGATTTGGGCGACCTCAACGATGCTGTGGTCAGTCGGCAACTCCTGGCGGCTGACTCAGCCGGCGACGGGAGAACCATCGATCGCTACGAACGCGATCAAGAGAAACTCATCGAAAGGTTGCGTCATCAGCTACGTGGCGACTTTGCTAACTTTGTCGCAGAGACAAATCGCCTGCGGCTCTGCTCCGCCATTGCCAGAATCTAGCAACTCCGTTAACAGAGTGATCATTAACCGTTAAACAATAACAGCGCCTTTATTGATGTTGCTTTGTTTTACTCTTCTCCAGCGATTTTGTTTTCCATGTCTAAAAAATCGAAGGAGCACAGTCGATGAAGCACATCATCTTGATCCTGGTCGCTGCGCTGTTGCTGGTCGGCTGCACGGCCGTGCAGCCCGTCAACGTTGCCCAGACGGGCGCCGCGGATAGTGAAGCGGCGGCAACCTCCGGCGAAATCACAGTCTACACCGCGCTGGAAGATGACCAGATCAGCAACTATCTGCCGCTGTTCAATGAGCAGTATCCCGACATCAAGGTCAATATCGTGCGCGATTCGACCGGCATCATCACCGCCCGCCTGCTGGCGGAAAAGGACAACCCGCAGGCGGATGTCGTGTGGGGTCTGGCGGCCACCAGCCTGCTCGTCGCCGACCAGCAGGGGATGTTGGAGCCATACGCGCCGGCTGGTCTTGACCGCATCCGCCCAGAGTTCCGCGACCCGGCTGACCCGCCGCACTGGGTGGGCATCGACACCTGGTTCTCCGCCTTCTGCGCCAATACGGTCGAGCTGGAAGCCAAAGGGCTGCCGATTCCAACCTCCTGGGCCGACCTGATCAAGCCCGAATACAAGGGGCTGATCGCCATGCCCAACCCTGCTTCCTCCGGCACTGGCTTCCTCTCCGTTTCCGCCATTTTGCAGATGATGGGCGAGGAGGAAGGCTGGGCCTATCTCGACAAGCTGCACGACAACATCGCCGTCTACACCCACTCCGGCTCCAAGCCGTGCCGTATGGCGGGCGCGGGCGAGGTGGCGATCGGCATCTCTTTCGACTATCGCGCCATCAAGCAGCGCGACGCTGGCGAGCCGATTTTGCCCGTCTTCCCGGCGGAAGGCTCCGGCTGGGAGATCGAAGCCAACGCGCTGGTCAAGAAGGAAAATATCTCGCCAGCGGCGAAAACCTTCCTCGACTGGGCGATTGGTGAGGACATCATGCGCCTGTATGCAGCCAGCTTCCCGATCACAGCCGCCGTCACCGACGTGCCGATCCCAGAGGGTTACCCGGAAGACCCGATTGCACAGCTGGTCGCCAACGATTTCGTCACCATGGCGGGCGAACGCGAACGCATCCTGGCGCAGTGGACCGAACGGTACGACAGCAAGTCGGAGCCGCGCTAAAGACTGCGCAATCGTGAGGACGTTCACCTTCCCGGAAGCTCTGAGCTTCCGGGAAGGTTGGCTGTAACCCTCAATCTTGGAAAGCAGCCTTCGACGCATAGCCGCAAAGTGCGCAGAGACTGGCAGAAACATGAACGCTGACGTGAAGAAGTGCTTTTAGGGTGACTGTCATGTCCAACCATGGCTGTCGCCTTTGGACAATGTGCTTATGAGTGAATCCGCTCCCTATCTCCAGCTGCAGAATGTGTACAAGCACTTCGGTAAGACTGTGGCGCTGGACGACATTTCGCTCGATGTGCAGCCGGGCGAATTTCTGTTTCTGCTTGGCCCCAGCGGCTGCGGCAAGACCACGCTGCTGCGCATCATCGCCGGGCTGGAAGAGTTGAGCAGTGGTCACATCATCCAGGCTGGGCGCGATGTTACACGCCTGCCCGCCTCGCGCCGCGACTTTGGCATCGTCTTCCAGTCCTACGCACTCTTTCCTAACCTGACGGTGGCGGACAACATCGCCTACGGTCTCAAGAACCAGAAGCTGCCCAAAGCGCAGGTGGCGGCGCGCGTCCAGGAACTGCTCAGCCTGGTCGGCTTGCAAGGGTACGACCGCCGCTATCCGGCGCAGCTTTCCGGCGGGCAGCAACAGCGCGTCGCCCTGGCGCGCGCACTGGCGTTGTCGCCGGGATTGCTGTTGCTCGATGAACCGCTCTCGGCGCTCGATGCGCGCGTGCGCGCCAACCTGCGCGGGGAGATCACCGCGCTGCAGCGCCGCGTCGGCGTCACCGCCATCATGGTGACGCACGACCAGGAAGAGGCGCTGACGATGGCGGATCGCATCGTGGTGATGGATCAGGGGCACATCGTGCAGATCGGCGCGCCGCTGGAAATCTATCAACAGCCGGCCACGCCCTTTGTCGCCGATTTTGTCGGGCAGATGAACTTCCTCCCCGGCGTGGTGAGCGGCGAGGGCGTCGGCGTGATCCGCAGCGGCGCTTTTGCCTTGCGCGTGCAGGAATGGCACAACCATCTGCCGCCAGGCAGCCCGGTGATGCTGGCGGTGCGCCCTGAGGAGATCCGCGTCGAACGCCAGCACGCCGGCATGAGCAACGTCCTGCTCACCGAGGTGCGCGCCGTGGAATTTATGGGGCCGCACTATCGCCTGCTGCTGCGCTACGAGCGCGCTGGCGCCGAAGAACCTGTGCATCTCACCATCAACCTGCCGCGCCATGCCACCGCTCATCATGACCTGCAGGTCGGCGCACCGATGCCGGTGCATGTGCCCGCCGACACGCTGCGCGTCTTCCGCACGCCAGGAGCCGGCAGATGACGACGCAAGTCACCGACGAACGCACCATCACGCTGCCCGCCGCCACCGTGCGCCCGATCGTCACCGGCGAAGACTGGTTGCGCCGTAGCTTGCTGTTGCTGGTCACTGGCTTCTTGCTCGTCGGCGTGCTCCTGCCGCTGGCGCCGCTCGTCGTGCGCAGCCTTTCCGACCAGAACGGCCAGTTTGTGGGGCTGGAAAATTACGTGCGCTACTTCACCAGCCCTGGTCTGGCGTCCTCCTTTGTGAACAGCATGACCGTCGCCACGCTGACGACGCTCCTGGCGGTTGGGTTGGCGTTTGGTTACGCCTGGTCGATCACACGCACTTGCATGCCTGCCAAAGGCTTCTTTCGGGCGATGGCGCTGCTGCCGCTCTTTGTGCCGCCGCTGGCAATTGCAATCGGGCTGATCTATCTCTTTGGCAACAAGGGACTGGTGACGACCGGCTTCTTCGGCTTTTTTGAGCAGACGTTGGGCGCACCGCTGGCGTTCAACATCAACCTCTACGGCATGAACGGCATCATCCTCGGCGAGCTGCTCTACTGTTTCCCACAGGCGTTCTTGATCCTCACCGTGGCGGCGGCGTTGGCAGATGCGCGGCTTTACGAGGCGAGCATGGCGCTCAACGCGTCGGCGCTGCGCACCTTCTGGACGGTGACGCTGCCGGGAATGCGCTACGGGTTGATCAGCGCCATCTTCGTCTGCTTCACGCTCGCCTTCACCGATTTTGGCGTGCCCAAAGTCGTGGGCGGCAACTTCAACGTGCTGGCGACCGACATCTACAAACAGGTGATTGGGCAGCAGAATTTTGTGATGGGCGCCACGATCAGCATCGTGCTGCTGGCGCCGACGGTGATCGCGTTCGTGATCGACCGCATCGCGCAGCGCCGGCAGGTGGCGGTGCTCACTGCGCGTTCGGTGCCGCTGCGCCCGCGCCCCCACCGCGTGATCGACACGCTCGCCCTGATCTACTGCGCGCTGATCGCCGCCGCCATTCTGATCGTGGTCGGCACGGTGGTCTACGCGTCGCTGGTCGATGTCTGGCCCTACAAGCTCAACCTGACGCTGCGCCACTTCGACTTTCGCAACGTCGGCGGCGGTGGCTGGGGCGCCTACATCAACAGCCTGTGGATGTCCTTCTACACCGCCGTCTTCGGCGTGATCATCATCTTCACCGGCGCCTACATCATCGAAAAAAGCCGCACGTGGCCCGGTTTGCGCCACTTCGCCTATTTTCTGTCGATGGTCTCGGTGGCGCTGCCCGGTCTGGTCATCGGTCTGGCGTACATCTTTTTCTTCAACCCGAAAAGCTGGACGATCCTGGGCGTGGCTGTGTCCAATCCGTTCGCCTTTTTATACGGCACGATGGCGATCCTGGTACTCTCGAACATCGTGCACTTCTACACGGTCAGCTTCATGACCGGCACCACCGCGCTCAAGCAGATCGACGGCGAGTTTGAGTCGGTCTCGGCGTCGCTGCGCGTGCCCTTCTACCGCACCTTTGCGCGCGTCACCCTGCCGTTGTCGCTGCCGGCGGTGGCGGAGATTGCCATGTATCTCTTTGTCAACGCCATGGTCACTGTCTCGGCGGTCATCTTTCTCTACTCGCCGCAGATCAGGTTGGCGTCGGTGGCGATTGTGAACATGGACGACGCTGGCGACACCGCCGCGGCTGCCGCCATGTCGGTCTTGATCATTGCGGCGTGTCTGGTCGTGCGCATGGTGTATACTGTGATCGTTCACCATCTCAACCTGCGCACACAGGCCTGGCGTCTGCCATAACCTAGCCTTCTGGTTTGTCCCGCGGCCAACCAGGAGGCGCGCATCGTCTCCTGGTTGGTGAACAAATGTCATCATTCGCCACGACACGTAGATTGAGGATGCTCGATGCCTGCAACAACCTGGAAAGACAAAGCCCTGTTCACCCCCGGCCCCCTCACCACCAGCCGCACGGTGAAACAGGCGATGCTGCGTGATCTCGGCTCGCGCGACCATGAGTTCATCGCCCTGATCGCCGATGTGCGCCGCCGTCTGGTCGAAGTCGCCGCCGCCGATCCGGACGCATACACCGCTGTGCTAATGCAGGGCAGCGGCACCTTTGCCATCGAGTCGGTGATCGGCTCGGTGATTCCGCCGGCGGGACGGCTGGTGGTGCTGGTCAACGGCGCGTATGGTGAGCGCATGGTCAAGATCGCGCAGCGGCTTGGCATCGACGTAAGCGAGCTGCGCACGCCGGAGAACCTGCCGGTCGCCGTCGATGCGCTCGACGCGCTGCTCGCCGCCGACGACGCAGTGACGCACGTCGCCGTTGTGCATTGCGAGACGACCACCGGCTTGATGAATCCGGTTGAGGAAGTGGGCGCAGTCGTGGCGCGCTACGACCGCAGCCTGATCGTGGACGCCATGAGCAGCTTCGGCGCGGTTCCGGTCGATCTGGCCGGCTGGGGCGTCGATTATCTGATCTCCTCCGCCAACAAGTGCATCGAGGGCGTGCCGGGCTTTGCCTTTGTGCTGGCGCGCACCGCCGCGTTACAGGCAACCAGAGGGTGCGCACGCAGCGTCAGCCTGGATTTGCTGGCGCAATACGAAGGGCTGGAAAAGGATGGGCAGTTCCGTTTCACCCCGCCGGTGCACGCGATCATGGCGTTTCACCAGGCGCTGCTCGAACTGGAGGCGGAAGGTGGCGTGGCAGGACGCGGGGCGCGTTACCGTCGCAACTACGAACACACCCTGCAAGGCATGACCGCATTGGGCTTCCGCCCTTATCTGGCGGAGCCTGACCGCGGCTACATCATCACGTCGTTTCACTATCCGGCGCACCCCAACTTCGACTTTCAGCGTTTCTATCAACTGCTCAGCGACCGCGGCCACGTGATCTATCCCGGCAAGCTCAGCCACGCCGATTGCTTCCGCATCGGTCACATCGGTCGCCTGGAGCTCGGCGACGTGGAAAGCCTGCTGTGCAGCGTCCGCGCCGTCCTGGTCGAGATGGGCATACCGATTTAACGGCAAGCGTGTTGCGTATTACGTGTTTCGTGAGAGTAACAGCCTCGACACGCAACACGCACCACGAACCACGCAACACGCACCACGAACCACGCAACACGAAACACGCACCACGAACCACGCACCACGGAGATCAACCATGTCTTTTCGCTATCATCGTCACTACATCGGCGGGCTGCAAGCCGTGATCCTGGACTGGGCAGGCACCGCCGTCGATTTTGGCTCCTTTGCGCCAACCGCCGTCTTTTTGCGCCTCTTTGCCCAGCACGGCGTCACCATCACCCCGGCGCACGCCCGGCTGGGCATGGGGCTGATGAAGAAGGATCACCTGCGCACGATCCTGCAGCATCCTGAAGTGCGCGCGGCGTGGCAGGCAGTGCATGGCGCCGCGCCCACCGAAGCCGACATTGACCGCATCTACGCCGATTTCGAGCCGCAGCAGATCGCCAGCATCACCGAGTACGCGCAGCCGATCCCCGGCTTGCTCGACGCCGTCGCCTTCATCCGCAGCCGCGGCTGGAAGATCGGCACCACCACCGGCTACACCCGCCCGATGATGGTGGAGCTGGCTGCCGCCGCGCGCCAACACGGCTACGCACCCGACGCCATCGCCACGCCCAGCGACGCACCGGCAGGTCGTCCCTATCCCTGGATGTGCTACAAGCTGGCGACAGAACTGGGCGTCTTTCCGATGGCGGCGCTGGTCAAAGTGGGCGATACGCTGGTCGATATCGAGGAAGGGCTGAACGCCGGGATGTGGACGGTCGGGCTGGCGCTGTCGGGCAACATGGTGGGGCTGAGTCAGGCGGAGTTTGCGCAGCTGAGCAAGGATGAGGTGACGGCGCTGCGGCGTGAGATCACACTGCGCTTTCTCGCCGCTGGCGCCCACTATGTCGTGGACACCATCGCTGACCTGCCGCCCGTGCTGACAGAGATTGATGGTCGCGTCCGCCGCGCAGAGCAGCCTTAGAGACTGTTTGAATCTTACCAACTTTGACGCCAAGGCGCAGAGACGCAGAGATTCGCAGAGAAAAAACGACAAGGAATGTAGCCGTTTCTCTGCGTTTTCTTTGCGACTTGGCGTCTGTGCGTCAAAAAAGGAAGTTCCAAACAGACTCTGAGGAAAGTGGCCTGCGTCGCCAACAAACCAGGTTGCGATGAGAGAGCTGATTTGTTGGCGATGCACAACCATCAAGGGGAGCTACCGTCTACGCCAATGCGTCGAACGTCGGTTTCAGCGCAGGATAGAGGGCGCGGTAGCTCTGATAGTAGCGATCGTAGATTGCCACTGCCTCTGGGTTGGGCGCCGTGCTGCCAGTGACGTGGATCGTGCGGCGCGCGGCGGCATCGACATCCGGCCAGGCGCCAGCGCCAACGCCCGCCAGCAATGCTGCACCGTAAGCGGCGCCTTCGGTAGTGTTGACGGTCACCAGTTCAGCGTTGAAGACATCCGCCAGAATCTGGCGCCAGAGCGCGCTTTTGGCGCCGCCGCCAGCCACACGCACCTGCTCCACCTGCACCTGCCCTGCCGTCTTGATCAGCTCAAAACTGTCGCGCAGGCCGAAGGCGACGCCTTCAAGCACCGCGCGGCTCAGATGGGGCAGCGTGTGACGCACGGTCAGCCCCACGAAGGCGCCGCGCGCCAGCGGGTCAGGATAGGGTGTGCGCTCGCCGGTGAGATACGGCAAATAGAGCAGGCCGTCGCTGCCAGCAGGAATGGCCACGGCCGGCGCCAATAGCTCGTCGAAGCCGACGCCTGGCGCAAAGGTGTCGCGGTGCCAGCGCAGGCTGCCGGCGGCTGAGAGCATGACGCCCATGAAGTGCCAGCGTCC
>DGFH01000026.1:11147-15153 GCA_002391565.1 Anaerolineales bacterium UBA3905 | reverse complement strand
ACGCCCATGAAGTGCCAGCGTCCCGGTACGGAATGACAAAAAGCATGGAGCCGTCCCTCCGGCTCCACGAAGGGGCCATCTGTCGTGGCAAAGACCACGCCGGAGGTGCCCAATGCCAACGACACGATGCCGCTGCGCACTGCGCCAACGCCCACCGCGCCGGCTGCCTGGTCGCCGCCGCCTGCCATCACCGGCAGGCCAATGGGCAGCCCGGTGGCGTGCGCTGCCGCTTGAGAGAGATAACCGGTGATCTCCGGCCCTTCGTGGGTCGTGGGCAACATCGCCGCCGGAATGTCGAGCGCCGCCAGCATCTCCGGCGACCAGGTGCGCGCCTTGAGGTCGAAGAGGATCGTCCCGGCGCCGTCGGCGACATCGATGGCAAAGGCGCTGGTGAGCTTGTAGCGCACATAGTCTTTGGGGAGCAGGATGTGTCGCGCGCGGCGCCACACCTCTGGCTCATGTTCCTGCACCCACAGAATCTTGGGCGCAGTGAAACCGGTCAGCGCGTCGTTGCCGGTGATCTCGATCAGTCGCGCCTTGCCCAGCCGTCGGCGAATCTCATCACACTGGGCGCCAGTGCGCTGGTCGTTCCATAAGATCGCCGGGCGCAGGACATTGCCCGCGTCGTCGAGCAAGACCAGGCCATGCATCTGGCCGGTCAAGCCGAGACCGGCGACTGCGTGCGGATCGATGCTGGACTTGGCGAGCACGCTGCGAATGCTCTGCACGGCGCCATCCCACCAGAGGTTTGGGTCTTGTTCGCTCCATAACGGGAAAGGCGTGGCAAATTCATACTCGGTGGCGGCGACGGCGACGACATCACCCTGCTCGTCGATCAACAGCGCCTTGGTGGCCGTCGTCGATGAATCAATCCCGATAAAATAGCGCATAATCAACTCCCTGTTTTAATGCAGGCGGACATACTTTCACTGTAATGGTAGTTGAGCCAGAGAAAGGTGTCAACCGGAGCGCGCGCGGTCTAGTTCACATTGGGGGTAGAGTTTGTTTCGTAGGTCATCGCCTCCGGCGTGACAGGCGCCTTGAAATAGAGCTGCGCGCGACGAAACATGTCCCTCCAGGCATTGTCGACGAAAGGCGCTCGGCGTGGACGTCGCCTGCCGGCTTGCCGGTGCATGATGACTTTTCGGCGCGATGCGAGTCAGCCGCGGATGACGGTGATCGTGCGTCCTTGTGGCGAGGTGACTTGCTCCACTGCTGTGCGCTGCGCGATGGGAGGCAGGCCGCTGCGGCGGTCGAAGATCACCAGCCAGCCGCGGTCAAGCCCAACCCGGCCAGGTACTCGTCGATCTGCGCCATTCCTTCTTCCAGCGGATCGCTCTCGCCGTCGCGCCAGACCTTGAGTTCCATGCCCATGGTCACGGGGCGCGGGCCGCCGTAGCGCAGGCACAAATCCATGCGCCGCGAGCCGATGGCGTATTCGCGGTCGAGCGTTCCGTTGCCGTTGACCACGCGATGCAGGAAGGCCATCAGCACCAGATGGGGCGCGATCTCGTGATAGTGGACGCTGCCCAACAGCGGCTGGCCGTGCTGACGCCAGAAGGTCAGAAACGCTGCCAGCAGCCGGTCGGGGTCAAGGCTGCCGTCCGACCTGAGCCAGGAGGGGGAAATGTGCGGCAGTGACGCCGTGGTGGTGAAGGCGAGCACGCGCGGCAGCACCTCTTTGTAGATCGGGTTGGCGATCACCAGGCCGCCGGCGCCGTCGAAACGGCACAGGCCGAGATCGACCACGAAGCGGATGTCATCCTGTGGCACGTCACTGATCGACCCGCCCGCCAATAATGGCTCGATAACGCGGCGCACGCGCGGTTCGCGCAGCCGTTCGGCCAGGCTGTCGAGGTGTGTGTCCTGACGCTGGATCAGGATTTCTTTGGCTGCGTCGAAATGGAAAGGTGTGATTTCAATCTTCGGATCTGGCGCAATGACCTCCACGACCTGGCGTGCCAGCGCATTGACCAGCCAGGGTTGACCTTGTGTCAAATAGAATGCATGGTCGATGGCAGCAGGCGTGAACACCTGCCCCGTATCATCAGTATGTTGCTGATAAAGCGCGGCTACATCCTCGCTTGTGAACGCATCCAGTGTGACCGAGTCTGCCTTGACATTGAACGGGCTGGCCGTGTTGAGCCGTTCGCTGCCGCCCGACGCCACCTTGTAATCGCGCACATCGCGCATGCCGATCAACGCCAGCGACGCCGGAAAGCCGGTCGGGCGCCAGTTGTAGCCGGCGCGCAACTGGCGCAGCACGGAGATCAAGGTCTCGTTTTGCAGCGCATCGATCTCGTCGATGAAGACCACGAGTGGGCGCGGGGCAGCCTGCGCCCACGTCTGCAGCGCCGTGCGGGTGCGCGTGCCGGCCTCGGCTTCGGGCCAGGCCGGCGGGCGTAATGCCGGCGGCAACTGCGCCATGATGTCGAGCCGCCAGCTATCCAGGATCGCCAGTTCCGCCGCGCCGGGGTCGCTGTTGAAGGCTGCGCCCACTTCCACCGACGCCAGCGCGGCGACGTAGACTCCCGACGCCGTGAGCTCCTGCGCCAGTGCAATCATCGAGGTGGTCTTGCCGGTCTGGCGGGGGGGGGGCGTGGATCACGAAGTAGTTGTAGTCCGCCACCAGGCGCCGCGCTGGCTAAACGCGTGCAGCGGCAGGCAGCATGTAGTGAAGTTCAGGTTTGCACGGCCCGGCAACGTTGAAGCGACGCGGCATCTTCTACTCCTGGCTGACCCTGATGAGCGACACGCTGTCATGGTATTGTAGCACAGTCGGTGGTTGGTGGAGGGTGACAGCCGCCCGGAGGAGAACAGCTGTCACCGGTGAGGTGTAATGGATGAACAAGTTTAGATGCCGAGCCGATTGCGCCGCAGAATCTCATCTGTGCCCTGACGCGTTGCGGGTTTGTGCCCCGGCAGCGGCAGGATACGCTCGTGCACGGCGTCGATGATCCACTCTTTGGTGGGGAAGAACATGTCCTCCAGCTCGGCCGGCGGCGTGATCCAGTTGCGCGCCCCGACGACGACCGGCGGCCCGTCCAGGTAGTCGAAGGCAAGCTGCGTCAGGTTCGACGCCATCGTGTGCAGGAAGGAGCCGCGCTCGCACGCATCTGAAGCCAGCACGACTTTGCCGGTCTTCTTGATCGATTCCACCAGCGGCGTGTAGTTGAGCGGGTTGATGAAGCGGGCGTCGATCACTTCGGTCGAGACGCCGTACTTTTCCTCCAGCACCTTCGCCGCTTCCAGCGCCCGGTAGAGCGTGGCGCCGACGGTGATGATCGTCAGGTCGCGGCCGCTCTTGCGCAGCGCCGGCTCGCCTTCGGGCACGATGTAATCTTCCACCGGCACGCCGCCCGCCACCAGCGTCTCCGGCTCAGGATAGAGACGTTGGCTCTCGAAGAAGACGACCGGATCGCTGCCGCGCAGGGCAAGCGCCAACATGCCTTTGGCGTCGTAAGCCGTCGCCGGGAAGTACGCCTTCAGCCCCGGAACATGCGCGATCATGGCGCTCCAGTCCTGCGAGTGTTGCGCGCCATATTTGGCGCCGACCGAGACGCGCAGCACCAGCGGCATCTCCAATACATCGCCCGACATCGCCTGCCACTTCGCCATCTGGTTAAAAATCTCGTCGCCAGCGCGCCCCATGAAGTCGCAGTACATCAGCTCGGCGACGACGCGGCCGCCGCTCAAGGCATAGCCGACGCCGGCGCCGACGATGGCGCCCTCGGAGATCGGCGAGTTGAAGAGGCGCGGGTAGGGCAGCGCCTCGGTCAGCCCGCGATAGACGCCAAACGCACCGCCCCAGTCGCGGTTCTCCTCGCCAAAGGCCACCATCGTGGGGTCGCGGTAGAAGCCCTCGACCATCGCTTCGTAGAGCGCCTCGGCGTAGGTGAGCGTCTTGAGCTTGGGGTGCGGCTTGCCGTGTTCGTCGAAGGCGTAGCGGAACTTAGCCTGCGTCTGCGCCAGCCGACTTTCCTCTTTTTTCTGGAGCACCCACGGC
>DGFH01000026.1:10339-10954 GCA_002391565.1 Anaerolineales bacterium UBA3905 | reverse complement strand
TTCTGGAGCACCCACGGCTCGCCTTCGGCGTATTTCTCGCGCTGGCGGTTGGTGAACATGATCTCGCCGATGTATTCGGAATCGAGCGCTACGCGCGGCGCCAGGTTATCGTTGACGGCGGCGCTCAGCACGCGCACCAGGCGGTCGATCACCTCCTCGCTGATAGCGTCCAGATCGGCGTCGCTGGCAAGCTGGTTGGCGACCAGGTAGTCGCGGTAGCCGATCAGCGAATCGTGCTGACGCCAGAGATCCATCTCCTCTTTGGTGCGGTATGCGGAGGCGTCCGAAGGCGAGTGCCCGGCAAAGCGATAGGTGACGGTGTCGAGCAGTACGGGACCGCGCCCAGCCAGCAAAATTTCCTTTTTGCGCGCCACGGCGTCCGCCACCGCTAGCGGATTGTAGCCATCGACGCGTTCGGCGTGCATCGCTTCCGGGTTGACGCCCAGCCCGACGCGCGCCAACACCTCGAAGCCCATCGTCTCGCCGTAGGGCTGACCGCCCATGCCGTAGAAGTTGTTCATGAAGTTGAAGAGCATCGGCGGGGGGCCCCCCCCCCCCTCGGGGCCCCGCCCCCGCCGTCTCTTTTTCACATCTTACGCTGCCGGCCGAGGGGGT
>DGFH01000026.1:4793-10205 GCA_002391565.1 Anaerolineales bacterium UBA3905 | reverse complement strand
ATGAAGTTGAAGAGCATCGGCGGGGCGCCGCCCACCTCTGCGGGCCACAGCTTGCGATATTGATCCATCGCCGCAAACATCATCGCTTCCCAGACCGGCCCGCAGCCCATCGACGCGTCGCCGATGTTGGCGATGACGATGCCAGGGCGCCGGTTGACGCGCTTGAAGAGCGCGGCGCCGGTGGCGATGTCCGCCGAGCCGCCGACAATGGCATTGTTGGGCATGACGCCGAAAGGTGGGAAGAAGGCGTGCATCGAGCCGCCCATGCCCCGATTAAAACCAGCAAAGCGCCCGAAAATCTCCGCCAGGGTGCCAAACAGGACGTAATCCAGCGCCAGGCTCTTGACGCCGCCGTTCTTATGGAAGGTCTCGACCACCCGCAGCGTGTCGCCGTTGTTGTAGGTGGTCATCACCTTCTCCAGGGCGGCGTCGTCCATCTGCGCAATCGCCGACAGGCTCTTTGCCAGAATCTCGCCGTGCGAACGGTGCGAACCGAAGATATAATCGTCCGGCGTCAACGCCAGCGCCTGCCCAACCGCCGACGCCTCCTGGCCGATGGAGAGATGGGCGGGTCCTTTGTGTTGATACTCGATGCCCTGGTAGGAGCCTTCCTTCTTGATACGGTCGAGCATCGTCTCGAACTCGCGGATCACGACCATGTCGCGATAGACGCGCACGAGCGTCTCACGCCCGTAGCGCGCCGCTTCCGCCGCCGGGTCGCTGACGTACTGGTTGAGGGGAATCTCCGGCGCCTTCAGCACAGAAGGCTTCCGCATTTCAGTCGGGTCGATCAAAATTGCCTTTGTCATAGCGCGGTTCCTACGTCCTTTTTTGCATCAAACCAAATACTTTGACGCGGAGACGCAACGACGCAGAGTTAAAGGAGAAACAAGCCAGGGCTTTGCATTTTCTCTGCGAACCTTTGCGTCGTTGCGTCAGCATTATCCTTGCAATCGAAATCTTACTCCTTGCGTGGGCGCGCCATCCAGCGTTCGGGCGCCGCCAGCGCTTCAAAACCACCATAGCGGCGATACAGTTCGTGCGCATCGCGCGTCGCCAGAATGAAATTGCGCAACCCCTGCAATTCCGGGTGAGTGATGACCGCCTCGACCAGCTGCTTGCCCAAACCATGTCCGCGATACGCCGCATCAATGAAGACATCGCACAGCCAGGCAAAGGTGGCGTAGTCGGTGACGACGCGCGCAAAGCCGATCTGCCGCGCTCCATCGTACACGCCAAAACAAAGGGAGTTGGCGAGCGATTTTTCCACGACGGCGCGGCTGCGCCCAATTGCCCAATAACACTCCTGGCTGAGATACCGATGGACGTAGTCAACGTCCAGGCGGGTGCGGTCGGTGCTAATCTCGAACATACTGATGGGCATCATATGATAGTGAAAGGTCCGCCCGGTTCAAATGAACACTGCCGGCGACACATGAAAGCGTTCCGCCAACGCCCGAATCTGCCGAATGTTGAGCCGCCGCTTGCCGCGCAGAATCCCCGAAACCACGCCCTGCGAGTCGATTTCCGGCAAGTCGGACTGCGTCAGGTTGTGTTCCTCCATCAGGAATTGCAACGCCTCGATCCCGCTGGCTTTGGGCATCAGTGTGTGTTCCTCTTCGTAGGCGCGGATCAGCGTGCCCAGCGTGTCGAGCAGCCCGTAGAGTGGGTGCGTCGTGTCGTCGCCCACTTCGTCGAGCAATTCGTTGAGTCGCGTCACCGCCCGCGCATAGTCTGCTTCCGTGCGCACTGTCAGCACCGGCTCCACGACTGCCCAGTAGGGCTGCACTGCTTCAGCGAATTTCTTACCTTCTTCCATCGTTCCTGATCGTACTCCTACTGACCGCTAGGTTAACTGTTTATCTTCCCGGAAGCTTCAAAGCTTCCGGGAAGATTGCGAGCAATATCACGTGACAACCTAGAAATCGATAAATTTCACCCAACTAGCAACAGATCGATGGTTGCGATTGCCTGCCCCAATGCCTGCAGGAAGCGGGCGGCGGGTGCGCCGTCCACGACCTGATGGTTGATCGTCAGCGACAGACCGATGTGCGGCACGAACTTGACCTTGTCGTTGATCTCGGTCGGCTTGAGCTGGATGCTGGAGACGCCCAAAATGGCGACCTGCGGCGGGTTGAGCACAGGCGTAAAGCTTTCGACGCCAAACGCGCCCAGGTTGGTGACGGTGAAGGTGCCGCCGGTCAGTTCGTCGGGCGTGATCTTGCTCTCCAGGCAGGCAGTTGCCAGGCGTTTGGCTTCGGCGGAGAGCTGGCGCAGGCTGAGCGTTTCGGCGTTGCGTACAACCGGCACCATCAATCCGCGCGGCGTGTCGACGGCGACGCCCAGGTGAACGGTGCGGTATTGGTGAATTTCGGCGCCGGTGAAGAGCGCGTTCAGGCCAGGGAAGGCGGGCAGTGTGCGCGCCACAGCGAAGAGCACCAGGTCGTTGATCGTAATCCCGCGCACGCCCATTGCCTCTGGGCTGTCCTTAAGCCGCTTGCGCAGCGCCTGCAACGCGCGCGCATCCGCCGAGGCGTTGAGCGTGAGCTGCGCCGTAGTCTGTAGCGACTGCAGCATCCGCTCGGCGATGACTTTGCGCACGCCTTTGAGCGGGATGATCTCGGCTTCGGGGGATTGGAGATTGGAGATTGGAGATTGGACGACTGAGAGACTGGGCGATTGGGCGATTGCGCCGGGCGCCTCGGCTGGTTTCGTTTTCTCCTTGTCTGCCCCCCTTCCCATCGCCTGCTCTTTGACCAGGTCCTTCGAGGTGACGCGACCGCCGGGGCCGCTGCCCTGAGACGGCACAGCGAAGCCGCCCTCGGCCACCATGGCTTTGGCGACGGGCGTAAGCTTGGGCTGTGCCGCAATCGCCGCCTGCACGTCGCGTTCGATCACGCGACCGCCGGGGCCGGAGCCAGCCAGCGCGCTCGCTTCGATGCCTTTGCGTTCGGCAAGGTGACGGGCGCGCGGGGAGACTGGAGATTGGAGATTGGAGATTGGAGATTGGGCGATTGCGAGATTGGGAGATTGAGTAGCAGAAAGCGCCGGTGTTTCGATGGGTGCAGCAGGTGGCGGTGCGGCTTCCTCGCCCTTCGCCCCTCGCCCCTCGCCCCCCGGCACAGCCTCACCCGCCTCGCCGATCCAGGCAATCGTCGCCATCACTGGAACCTCGTCGCCGGCGGCAAAGAGGGTCGCCAGCAGCGTGCCGGCGACGGTGCTTGGCACTTCCATCGTCGCTTTGTCGGTTTCGACTTCGCACAGCACGTCATCCACGGCCACAGCCTCGCCGACCTGTTTTTTCCAATCGACGATGATGACGCTTTCGACGGTGTTGCCCTGTTTGGGCATGACGATGGGTGTCGCCATGATGAATCTCCCTGGTCTTTGCTGATTTCAGAATGTATGTGTTCCGTGTTACGTGGTGCGTGTTACGTGCTACGCGTTGTGTACTGCGTGTCGAGACGTGCTACGCGCCACGAAATATGCTCTTCGCCCCTCGCAACTCGCCCCTCGCCCCTTGCAACTCCTACAACTCCACATCCCCGATCGATTCCAGGACGTAGGTCGGCTGGTAGGGGAAGCGTTCGATCTCCTCGCGCCTGGTGACGCCGGTGAGGACAAGCGCCGTGTCGAGTCCGCTGCTCACCGCGCCGACGATGTCCGTATCCATGCGATCGCCGATCATGATTGTCTCTTCCGAGTGTGCGCCCAGGAAATTGAGCGCGCTACGCGTCATGTACGGGTTGGGCTTACCGACAAAGAAGGGCGCCACGCCGGTCGCCTTTTCGATCAGCGCAGCCATGGCGCCACAGGCTGGCGCAATGCCGTCCTCGGTGGGGCCAGAGGGGTCGGGATTGGTTGCCACGAAGCGGGCGCCCTGCGCAATCAGGCGGATCGCCTTGGTGATCTGAGCGATGTTGTAGCCGTGCGTTTCACCCAAGACCACGTAATCGGGGTTGACTTCGGTCATCACATAGCCGACGCTGTGGATGGCGTCGGTCAAGCCACTTTCGCCGATGACAAACGCCTTGCCGTTGGGACGTTGCCGCTGTAAGAAGCGCGCCGTGGCGATGGCTGAAGTGAAGATGTGTTCGGCAGCGACGTTCAACCCAACGGTTTGCAGGCGGTGCGCCAGATCGCGCGGCGTGTACATTGGGTTGTTGGTAAGCACCAGGTAGCGCAGACCGCGTTTGTTGAGTTCGTCGATGAAGCCCTGGGCGCTGGGAATCGCCGTTGCTCCGCGCACCAGCACACCATCCATGTCCATCAAATAATTCTTGTATTGTTTCATAAACATTCTCCGTGAAGTCCTTGAACAAAAAACATTGCTCAAGTTTACCAGCAGTTGATTAACTTCACGTTATGGTTTTTCTCGATAGAAATCGCTATCGCACCTTGTGCAGATCAAACAATGACCACATCCACACCAGCCGCACGCACCTGCGCCACCATCTCCGCTGGCGCGCCCTCGTCGGTGATGATGACGCCAAGCTGGTTGAGGCTGGCAAAGGAGGCGATGCCGACGCGCCCCCATTTGGTGGCGTCGAGCACGGCAATCACCTGGCGGCACATGGCGGCAAGTGGACGCTTGACCGCCGCCTCATCCGGGCTGACATCGGTGAGACCGGCTGTCAGATCAATGCCGTGTGCGCCGAAGAAGCCTTTTTGCAAATTGAGCGAGCGAATGTCGTCCAACCCCTGCGCGCCGACGAAGGACGCGGTCTCGCGCTGCAAGACGCCGCCGACCAGCACGACATCCACCGCCGGCGCGTCGAATAGTTCGTGAACGACCTCCAGGCTGTTGGTCACCACCGTGACGTAACGGTGCTGCTTGAGATGGTGCGCAATCGCCAGCGAGGTGCTGCTGGAATCCAGAAAGACGGCGTCGCCGTTGGCGATCCAGCCGGCGCCGGCCTGGCCAATACGGCTCTTTTCCTTGACCTGCTGCTGACGGCGCAGCGCCAATGCCAGATCGCCGCTGTCGCTGCTTGCCCGCACCGCGCCGCCATGGGTGCGCACCAGCAGCTTCTGCTCCGCCAGCGCCTGCAGATCGGCGCGGATCGTCACCTCGGAGACGCCGAAGCGCTGGCTCAGCTCGGCCACGGCCACGCGCCCTTCCTGCTGCACGAGTTCGACGATGGCGCGCCTGCGCTCGGCGAGGAAGAGGTCGGATGGTGGCTCGATTTGATTCTGGTTGGTTTCGATAACTTTCATTTGCTTTCGATTTTAGCGCAAAATCGGTCACTTGTCAATAGGTGTACTTCACGTTTGGGGCAAATTGCGCCGCGCTGGTGAATCACGAGGATTGACAAAATGATCCGGTAATCGACGTCGCTGCCTTGTCCCCTCCCGTAGGTCATCGCCTCCGGCGTGACGGCGTGGCTGACCGGAAACGTCCGGCTGGAAGCC
>DGFH01000026.1:0-4682 GCA_002391565.1 Anaerolineales bacterium UBA3905 | reverse complement strand
CTGACCGGAAACGTCCGGCTGGAAGCCGAACCCACGATTACCGAGTCTATTTGTTAAACTCCATAAGTGGACTGGCATGACGGCGTCTAGTCGATTTATGAGGATGTACAAACGAATCCGCTCATCGACGTTGCTGCCTGTGGTCAACTTGTTCAGGGCAGTACACCCCCCAACTGGGTGGGGTAAACTCCGCCCAATGGGTTGGCTCACAATCCCTCCACTCTCCACATGTGCATACGCGCATAAACCGCTATGCTGCTTACAGCAGCAGGAGAAACCTCTGCTGGTCGTACACAAGTAGGTGAGCGATTCACTGTACCTGGAAACAAAGGGATTGAGCAGATGAGCCAAATGCTCATCGCCACAGTTGAGGACGATGTGCGTCGGGCACTGGCGCTTGTCTTGAGCACGGCGCTGGCGCCGATGTCTATCGTCGCAATCGATAGCTGGCATGAACTGCTTGCCGTGCTGCAACGTGAGCCGGTACTGGTGGTGGTCGTGGATCGGGCTTTGCTCGGCGACGTTGCCATGGCAGTGCAGGCGCTGCGTCGAGTGCAACAACATGCACGCATCGTCCTGATGAGCACGCGACCAGAGGAAGGCAAGCGGATGTTGGCGCTTGGCGCCGATGCCTTCCTCTGTACGGTTGATGCACCAGCCCATGTCGTCGGCACTGTACGGCGACTGCTCAATCTGGATGGGGATAGCAGGATGGTGGGGCCGTCACCACAGGTGTAACACCGACGATGGCAAACAATTGAGAGGAGAACTTTCCAATGACAACGAAGAGGATCCCGACAGGGACACAGACAGCAGCGCCGCACAGACGGCGCAGTAAAACGTTCAGAATCTGGTTTAGACGTAGCCTGATTGCACTGGTAGGAGTGGTTGTGCTGGCGATCCTGGCAGGCGTAACCTATGAGCGCGTGATGGCAAGTGAGGACGCCACGCGCTATCCGGCTCCCGGACAACTCGTCGATGTGGGCGGGCACCGCCTGCATTTGCATTGTATGGGTGAAGGCAGCCCAACGGTGATTCTGGAGGCGGGTTGGGGCAGTTTCTCCAGTGACTGGAGCCTGGTGCAGCCATTGATGGCAAGCCAGACGCGCGTCTGCGCCTATGATCGCGCCGGCAGCGGGTGGAGCGACGTCGGGCCTTTGCCGCGCACACCGGAACGGATCGCCACTGAACTGCACACGTTGCTGCACAACGCCGGAGAAAGCGGCCCATTCGTGTTGGTCGGCCATTCACTGGGTGGGCGTTATGTACGCATGTATGCCGCACTGCACCCAGATGAAGTCGCAGGTCTTGTGCTGGTTGATGCGCGCCATGAAGTGCACGATCAAGCCATGACAGCCGCGCAGCAGACACAACTTGAGGCGCAACTTTCCGGCTATGACTGGGTTGGCGAGTTGCTAAAGCACATCGGCGTGACGCGTCTGTTTGGAACCGCGCTCTACAGCACCATGATTCCTGAACTGAAACGCCTGCCGGCTGAAACCACCCAGACTATGATCGTGATGGGGTTGCGACAGACGCCGGAAATGGCCGCCGTCAGCCGCAGTGAGATGGCTGTACGCACGGCGAATGATGCTCAGCTCGCTGCGGCCACTCTAGGCGATCTGCCGGTGCATGTGCTGGTCGCCAGCCATTCTGTGCAACGTGATGCTGCATGGCTGTCCGGTCAGGAAGCACAAGCTGCGTTGTCGCAAGACAGCAGCCTGACTATCGTGGAAGGAGGTCACTATCTGCATCTGGATGCGCCCGAAGAGGTGGCCCGCCACATCGCTGCGGTCATTGCTGCGGGCCATCCGCGCAGTGATGCGAGCGCAGAGGCAACCGAGCAGAGTGCATCCGCCACAGGCGAGATCGATGCCTTTATTGAGCGACTGTTGGCCGAATACGATGTCGCCGGCGCCAGCATCGGCGTCGTGCGCGATGGCGAGGTGCTGTTGCTGCGCGGCTACGGTGTGCGCAACGTACAGACGCAACAACCGGTCACCGCCGACACGCAGTTTGGCATCGCTTCGGTGACCAAGTCGTTCACCGCGCTGGGCGTGATGTTGTTGGTGCAAGAGGGCAAGATCGACCTGAATGCGCCCGTCACACGCTATCTGCCGGAATTTAGCCTTGCCACGCCGGAAGCAACCGCCAAACTAACCGTGCGCCATCTGCTAACCCATGCCAGCGGTATGGAACGCGTTGATGTCGGACTTGCCGGTGCATCCATCACCCGTGATGAGTTGGTGAAGATGGCTGCCAGCGCGCCCCTCTTTGCCGAGCCGGGTGAAGCGTATAAATACTCTAACCTCAACACCGTCATCGCTGCACACATCATTGAGGTGGTGACTGGGCAGTCTTGGGAAGCGTTTATGCAGACGCGGATCTTCCAACCGCTCGGCATGACGGACAGCAGCACCGACATCGAGACGCTGCAACAGCACGATAACTTTGCGCTGCCGCATGATGTTGACCTGCTGGACGGCATTCAGCCGGCGACTTTCCTGAACCCTGGCGTCGAGGCGCCGGCCGGCGGCGTCAATGCCAGCGCCGCCGAGATGGTGAACTACCTCAAGTTTCAGCTGACAGGCGACACCCCTGACGGTGAGCAACTGTTGACGCCCGACCTCCTCAACGCAATGCACATGCGTTACGTGGATGTTCCAGCGCCGAATGTCCCTACGCAAGGCTTGCTTGCCGCCGAGTCGATGGGCGTCCCGGCGCCACCGACGCTCACACGCGACTTCGGATACGGCTTCTACTGGTTTGTGGAAGATTTTCTCGGTCACGAGATCATCCAGCATGATGGACAGGGAGTTGGCTACAGCGCAAGCGTTTCCCTGGCGCCGACGGAAGGTGTGGGCGTGGTCGTGCTGACGAACGGCAACGGCGCGCACGCCTTTGTCGAGAGCGTGCGTCAACACTTGCTGGCGTGGGCGCTGGCGATCGACCCCATGCCCGATGCACAGGCGGTCGTTGAGGCGCAGATGGCGATCATCGGCATGGATAACGCTACCCGGCGAGCGCGTCTCGAACAGGTGCGCACCTATCGTGCTGAACCAGACGCGCTGGCAGCCTTCGCAGGCGAGTACACTCACCTGATGGGCGCAACGTCGCCCGTCATGGTTGTGGCGGGGACGCGCACGCTAAGTCTGGCGATTGAGTTACAGGGTATGGCGCTCAACCTGGAACTGGCGCCGATTGCGCCCGACAAATTCCTGATCAATACAGACCCCCTGCGCGGGCTTGAGGTTAGCTTTGACCGCAGCGACAACGGCGACGCCACGATCGTGCTGGCCGGTATGCCGGTGGCGACACGCAGCCGGTAAAGCCCGGCAGGACAGCGAGGCTATGACAGACCGGCGAGGTCACGGCGTCACAGTTGCGACGCCGTGACCTTGCCAATAAGTTCACCTGCGCATCAACGTTGCGCCACCGCTCAAAAACAGGGGAGAGCGACGTTGTGCATCTTGCGACCACTCTCTATACGCGAACAGGATAAGTCAACCAATGTCTGCATCACTTACTTCTCCTCCCCTATCACAGCGTCGTGCACGCTGGCGGCGCCCGCTCTCTATCATCGGTCTGACTGCTGTGTTGCTGATATTCGGGATTTTCTACCTGGTGGCAATCGGCAAATTTGCTCAAGCACAGCTTGTCGAACAATCCCCGCCGCCTGGACGGTTCGTTGACGTGGGCGGCTACCACCTGCATATTGATTGTCGCGGGCCTATCGTGGTGGGCGAGCCCACGCTTGTGCTGGAAGCCGGTCTCGGCGAATCGTCGTTGACGTGGGCGGGAATGATGCCGCTGCTCGCAGCACAGCATCGCGTCTGCGCCTACGACCGCGCTGGCTACGGCTGGAGCGACAGTCGCCCGACTGCACCAACTGCCGCCACAACAGCCGCCGACCTGTATACGCTCTTGCAGCGCAGCGGTGAAGCCGGCCCGTATGTGCTGGTCGGTCACTCGTTAGGAGCAATCTATGTACGCTTCTTTGCCCATCAACACCCAGACGTCGTCGCCGGCATGGTTTTGCTTGACCCCTCGCACGAGGAGATGACCACCCGGCTGCCTGTGGAGTGGCAACAACGGCTGGCAGCGGCAAACCAGGAGGCGGTGGCGGCGCTGCAGTTGCCGATCGCCCTGATCGATCTGGGCGTTGCGGCTGTGCTTCCAGCACTGGCGCCGCCCGCAGACGCGCGGCTGCCGCTAGAAGCGCAAGCCCATCAGCGCGCATTGCTGCGGATGAACAGCCGGTCACTGCGCGCCCTCGCCGCTGAGATCGCTGCCAGCGAGGCCATTCTCGCTGAGGCGCGCACCGCCCGCCTTGGCGACCTGGGTGACCGGCCGCTTGTGGTCGTCTCGGCTGATCATGTGAATGTGGCGCCGGTCGAAGGAGTGACCGCACCGGAGCCAGCCAGCAACCTTCACGAGGAGCTTGCCAAACTGTCGAGGCGCGGCCTACAGATCACGGTGCGTAAGAGCAGTCACTATGTGCACTATGACCAGCCTGTTCAGGTGGCCGACGCCATCGAGTGGGTGATGAAGCAGATACAGTTGTAACGCGCCCAATGGGCGATTTCTGGGCGCGTCATTTCAGGGGTGTACTTCATGTTCGGGGCGCACAACCTTCGATTCAAATCGAGGCTGAAAGCAGAAGTCGGCTCATGCACATTAAC
>DGFH01000027.1:42659-42852 GCA_002391565.1 Anaerolineales bacterium UBA3905 | reverse complement strand
TGGGCGCAGTTCTCGACTCACCTGTACTCGAACTTCTACGTCTATCAGTACGCTACCGGCATTTCAGGCGCAAATGCACTGGCGCAGGGCGTGCTGGCCGGCAAGCCCGGTGCAGTCGAGCGGTATCTGGAATTTCTACACGCTGGCGGCGCCTACTATCCGCTCGATGCGCTGCAGCGCGCCGGCGTCGATC
>DGFH01000027.1:32212-42483 GCA_002391565.1 Anaerolineales bacterium UBA3905 | reverse complement strand
CGGCGTCGATCTCAGTGCGCCGGAGCCGGTGGACGCCGCCTTTGCTGTGCTCGCCGACTACGTGACGCGGCTGGAGACGCTGCTGCTGTAGCATAAGGCTCGATGTGTTGGTGATGCTTCAAGCCGCACGATAGGCGGCGAAGCCATCCTTCTCATAGCGGATCAGCCGACCGGCAGCGGCGAGATATTCCAGATGCGCCAGCGCCTCGGCGACGGCGAAGCGGACTTCGTGTGGGCTGAAGCGGTCGAAGTTGAAGATGTGGTAGCTGGCTTCCAGCGCGGTGGCGCCTGCGGCGGCGGCAGTGAAGGCGACTTCCAGCCGCGCGTCGTGATGCGCCAACAGCTCGTGCAATCGCCCCTGCCAGTCGGTGATCGCGCCGTGATGACCCGGCAGCGCCAACGCCACATCCAGCGCAAGCAGCGCCCGCAGCGAGGCAAGATAGCGTCCCAGCGGGTCGGGCTGTGAGGAAGGCCAATAGCCGATGTTGGGCGTGATGCGTTGGAGCACATGGTCACCGCAGAGGAGCAGCCGATCCGCCGGCGCATAGAAGATGATCTGGCCTTCGGCGTGCCCCGGCGCGTGCAGAATGTTCCACTGCCGTTCGGCCAGAGTGATGCTGTCGCCCGGTCGCAGCAGGTGCACATCGACGGGCAACGGCTGCGTCATGCGACGTAATTTCTCTTCCTGCTCCTCCACGATGGCGCCTACCGCCGCCGGGGCGCCGACCCGACGCAGATAAGCGGTCACAATGGCGGCGCGCTGTGGATTGGGCGCCCACGTCGCCTGAGCGATCTCCCATTCGAGCGGCGACAGGAAGACGGCGGCGCCCGTCTCCTGCTGCAGGCGTCCGGCCAGACCGATGTGATCTGGGTGCATGTGCGTGACAATGATGCGCCGGATGGCGGAGGGAGCAATGCCCAGTTCGGCGAAGGCTGCCTGCCAGCCAGCGTAAATCTCAGCGCGGTTCAGCCCGGCGTCGAGGATCGTCCAGCCGTCGCGGTCGCGCAGTAGATAACAATTGACGTGGTTGAGGGCGAAGGGCAACGGCAGGCGCACGCGATAGATAGCGGCGGCGACTTCCTGGCAGGCGGATTCAACAAGCGCAATGGGCATAGCTTCTCTTTCCAATCGTAACCGATGATGACAATCCTCTCTTCATAACGCAGAGGCCGGTGCTTTGCCAAACGGGAGTGGGCGTGTATTGATGGATCGGCGCCCTGTCTGCAGCCGCAATGGTTCGCCGGTAGGACGAACGCCCCGCTCCTTCCCGCCAACTCAAGGGCATCCTACCCTCATGATGCACCGGTCATTGTGATAGACTGGAAATAATGGGTTCGGATTGATTCTCACACGAAAATGAAAGGGAATACGCTATGTTTAAGCGGATGGATCATGTGGGCGTTGTCGTCCACGACATCGACGCAACTTTGAAAACCTATTGTGATCAACTCGGCTTCAAATTATTGGAACGGGTGGAAATTCCGGAGCAGAAGGTCGTGGCGGCCTTTCTCGACGGCGGCAACAGCACGATCGAGCTGATCTCGCCGACCGACGCCGAAAGCGGCACGGCGCGCTTTCTCGCCAATCGCGGCGAAGGCACACACCACGTTTGCTACGAAGTGGATGATATCCAGGCTGCGCTGGCGATGTTGCGCGACCAGGGTGTACGTCTGATCGACGAAACGCCACGCCAGGGTGTTCACGGTCTGGTTGCTTTCATCCACCCCAAGGCTGCCAATGGGTTGATGATTGAGGTGCTGCAAAAAGCACACAAGTGAGGCTATGGAAACGACCACACAACTGACTGCAGAAATTTGCCGAACAGCATTGCGCAATGTGATTGACCCTGAGATCTACCAGAATATTATCGATCTCGGTCTGGTCTATGGCGTGGAAGTGACGCCCACACAAGCCGTTACAGTGACGATGACCTTGACGACGCCGCACTGTCCGCTTGGCCCCCAAATCATCGAAAATGTGGAGAAGGAGCTGCGCGCGGTCGGCGCTTCATCTGTGGCAGTGGAAATTGTGTGGTCGCCGCCATGGACGCCCGACGCCATGACGCCGGAACTCAAGCGGCTGCTCGGCATTGCACCCGACGATGATGAGGAGCCAGAGCCAGAACTGGAGCCGGAGCCGCCGCCGCCACCCGCCAAAAAGAAGAATGGGCTGCTAGGCTGGCTCTTTCGCTAACGACCAGAAAATATCGCGGGGACGGCGTTGAACGTCCCCGCTTTTTGTTGATGGTTGTGTATAATGGCGAAAAGATTCTTTGCGGCAGTGGCTGGAACGGAACATCATGGCGCAGCGAACGTTTTACTTTGACGCCCCGCTCTGGAAAACTCCGGCGCGCTCCCGCAGCGGCGTGCTGCTTGTCGCGCTGCTGACGATAACCCTGGGCTGGGTGGCGCTCTATGTCTGGCTAGGCTGGCTGCTGTGGACACAGGGCGTTGCAAGCTGGCGCGCTCTGCACACAGTGCTCCTGTTCGCCAGCATCGTTTTGGGCGTGGTGGCTGTACTCGGTTGGCGGGGCAGGCTGGCGGGAAAGTCAGGCAGGTGGTGGCGCAAGCGGCCGCTGACCCTGGAACAGCTTCATGCCTTGTCTCCAGGCGGCTTCGAGGCGTATGTCGCCGAGCGTCTCTTTGCACAACGCGGCTATCGCGTTCACAACACGCGCGACACCAAAGATGGTGGTATCGACGTGTTGGTGATGGATCAATACGGTCAGAGCGCGGTTGTACAATGCAAGCGCTATCGCGGCACCGTCGGCGCGGCAGTCGTGCGCGATCTATACGGCACCATGATCCATACTGGCGCAACCTTTGCCTATCTTGTCACTACGGGCGCCATCAGCGACGATGCACGCCGTTGGGCGTCCGGTAAACCTATCGAACTGATTGATGGCCCACAACTGGTAGAACTCACAAAAAGCGACGGCACTTTATGAACTCAAAACCTGCTGTATTTGCACATCGCGGCGCACGTCGTGTGGCGCCAGAAAACACCTTGCCTGCTTTTGAACGCGCCCTGGCGATGGGCGTCGCTGGCATCGAATTCGATGTCCACCTGACCCGCGATGGTCGCCTGGTCGTCATCCACGATTTTACGGTGGACAAGACCACCAACGGGCATGGCGTCGTGGCGGCCATGACGGCGGCGGAGGTGCGCCGCCTGGATGCGGGCAGCCACTTCGACCCTGCCTTTGCCGGCGTGCCGGTGCCCTTTCTAGACGAGGTGCTCGATCTGGTGGGCGACCGTTGCCGGCTCAATATCGAGATCAAGAGCATGGACCCCTACGCCAACGACGCCTCGGCGACGGTGGCCGCTGTGATTCGCGACCGTAAGCTGTACGATCAGGTGCTGGTTTCCAGTTTCAACCCGGTTACCTTGATCAAACTGCGTTACCTCGATTCGAAAATTGCGCTGGGGATGCTCTACGGGACTGAGATGCCGGTGTTTTTGCGGCAAGTATGGGCCGGGCCGCCCATCTACCCGGAGGCGCAACACCCGGAGCACACGTTGATCGACGCTGCGTATATGACATGGGCGCGTGCACTGCCCGCCGCCGTCAACACCTGGACGGTCAACGACGTGGCAGAGGCGCGACGGCTGGCGGCGCTGGGCGTCGACGTCATCATGAGCGATGTTCCCGACCAGATCATGGCAGGGCTGGCGTAGCATGAACACGCAAGGCAATATCCGCGTCATTGTGCTGGCGGCCATCGTGCGCCCCAGCGATCACGCATTGCTGGTCTTTCGCGGCTATAACAGCAGGAAAGCGCAGACTTTCTACCGGCCGTTAGGGGGCGGCGTTGAGTTTGGCGAGACTTCGCAGCAGGCATTGCAGCGCGAAATTCAAGAAGAACTGGGCGTGGCCGTGCGTCCGGTGCGGAAGCTGGCGACGCTGGAGAGCATCTTTGTGCATGAGGGAGCGCCTGGTCATGAAATCGTCATCGTATGGTTGGCAGAGTTCACCGACCCCGCACTCTATCTGGAGGAGACACTGCCCTATACGGAAGGCGGTCGCCAGAGTGTCGCCCTCTGGGTAATCCCTTCGCGTCTGCAGGCGCAGGGGATTCCGCTCTATCCGTCTGAATTGACCGAGCTGCTGCAAGGAGTCTGAGATGGCGTCGGCGACCGCGCCCGGCAAGGTGATCCTGGTGGGCGAGCACGCAGTTGTCTATGGCCGGCCGGCGATTGCGGCGCCGGTCTGGCAGGTCGTGGCGAAGGCGACCATTGCTCCGGCGGCGCCTGGCGCGGGCTTCACCATCGTTGCGCGCGATCTCGGTCAGGTGTTGCAGCTTGCCGACGCCAGCGAGGATGAACCGCTGGCAGTTGTCGCCCGGCTGGCGCTTGCCCGACTTGGCATAGCCCATTTACCAGATTGGCGGATTGAGCTACACAGCGACATTCCCATTGCCGGTGGGCTGGGCAGCGGCGCCGCATTGAGCACGGCGCTGGTGCGCGCCATCTTTGCCCAGGCGGGGCAGACGGCCCCTCCAGCCATCGTCAGCGAGCTGGTCTACGCCAGCGAACGCTTCTATCACGGCGCCCCCAGCGGCATCGACAATACGGTGGTTGCCTACGGTCAGACGATCTGGTTCGTCAAAGGGCAGCCGCCGGAGCCTTTTACACCTGGAGCGCCGCTGCTGCTGGCGATTGCCGACACCGGCATCCGCAGTCCTACTGTATTGACAGTCAGTGCAGTGCGTGAAGCCTGGCTAACCCAGCGCCAACGGTACGAATCGATCTTTGACGCAATCGGTGACTTAGTGCACGCAGCGCGACGCGCCCTGGTGTATGGGGATGCAGTCACACTGGGCGCCCTGTTCAACGAAAATCAGGCATGGTTAGCGTCAATCGGTGTGAGCTGCGATGCGATTGAGGCGCTGACGTCAGCTGCGCGCAAGGCCGGGGCGTTGGGCGCCAAATTGAGCGGGGCAGGCGGCGGCGGCAACATCATTGCGCTGGTGGAGCCGACGACGGCGGCGGCGGTGCAGACCGCCCTGCTGGCGGCGGGAGCACAGCGCGTCATCATCACGCCGATCGGCGCGCACACCTCAGATGGACTCGACGCCGGGCAGCCATAGCACAAGCTGCAACCCACCACTCTCCTCCGATTCGATGGTCAGCTTGCCGCCATGCAGATGCGCCACACTCTGCGCCAGGGTTAGTCCCAGATCCATATCCATGACAGTGGTGGGGGTGATGGGGTTGTCGGCGCCTTCCTGACGGGAAGGCGGCAAAGGCGGCGGCGCCGCGCTGTCGCATTGAATCGCCAGCCCTACGTAGGGGAATTGATGGATGATGCTGCATTCGATGCGGGTGGCGTCGGGGCGGCGCACGCGCTGCATGAAGTCAAACAGATGGCGCACGGCAGCATCCACCAGGTGCACGTCCACCTTGACGATCACCGTGTCGTTTTGCCCAAGCAATTGGACGGGCAACGGGCCAAGCCGTTCGGTGTTCGCAAAATCACGCAGAATATCATTCCAGAGAGACCATGCGTTCACCGGCTCCACTGCCTTAGGGTCGAGCTTATGACTTTGAAGCTCGGCCATGAACAGGAAGGTCTCAATCTGCTGTTGCAGGCGTTGTCCACCATCCAGGATTGCGCTGGCCATTGCGCGCATTTGCCCGGCGTCCAGGTTGTCAACGCCGCTGTTGAGCAACAACTCGGCATATCCCAGGATGAAAGTTAGCGGGGTGCGGAATTCATGTTGCAGCAGGCCGACGATGCGATTGCGCAGATTGTCCAGGCTGCGCTCGATCTCGGCCGCGATCAAACGCCGGCGTTTCAGCGCATTCTCAATGGCCGCCACCAGGTCGCGTGCATCAATCGGTTTGCTGAGATAGTCTTCGATCCCGATCGCTTTGGCGCGGCGCTGGTTTTCGGTCGTGGTGTGAGCGGTGAGAAAGATAAAGGGCAGCAGACGCCACGCCGGTTCGGCGCGTGTGTGTTGGAGAAAGGTGTAGCCGTCCATCACCGGCATGTTAATATCGCAGACGATTACATCCGGCAATTGTTGGCGCAGCAGATCGATCGCTTCGCGTCCATGGTAAGCGCTGAGCGTGGCATAGCCATAGGTCTGCAGGGTTTCGACAAGGGCCAGGTTGAGATGAACGTCATCCTCAACGATCAGTACGGTCGTGACCGTATTACTTTGCATCGCTCTGTTCCGCCCGTTTTCGGTGGCAGGCGGCGGCGGGTTCCGCCTGGCGTGAGTTCATACGAGAATTGCATGTCCCCCCCGTCCTGGAAGCGCTGAACTGCCAGGACGGGGCTGGACAGACGGCGCGTTACGCGCTATTGGCCGCCACGGGTTTGAGTACGATCACGCCCAAGGGCGGCAGGCGCAATGGCGCCGAATAGCTGCAATTTTGCCAGGGAAGCGCCTCAGCGGCGATTGGGCGCGCATTGGCGACGCCGCTGCCGCCGTAGATGGTCCAGTCGCTGTTGATGAGCTCCTGATAGACGCCGTCGATTGGCAGCCCAACGCGATAGGATTCGCGCACGACCGGCGTCAGGTTGCACACGAAGATCAGCATGTCGGACGGCTCCTTGGCGCGGCGTTGGAAGCTAAGCACCGACTGCTCGGCGTCGGTGAAGTCGATCCATTGGAAGCCTTCCCAGCTATAATCGATCTCGAAGAGCGCCGGCTCGTGTAGATAAATGTGATTCAGATCGCGCACGTAGCGCTGCAGACGTTGATGATCCTCCCACTGCAGCAGGTGCCAGTCCAGGCTGCGCGCCTCGCTCCATTCCGACCACTGACCGAACTCGCTGCCCATGAAGAGTAGTTTCTTGCCAGGATGCCCGATCATGTAAGCATAGAGCGCGCGCAGGTTGGCGTACTTTTGCCACACATCACCGGGCATTTTGTCGAGCATCGACTTCTTGAGGTGCACGACCTCATCGTGACTGAAGGGCAGGATGAAGTTTTCGTGAAAGGCGTAGATCAGGCTGAAGGTGATCTCGTTCTGATGATAGCGGCGATAGATCGGGTCTTTCTGCATATAGCTGAGCGTGTCGTGCATCCAGCCCATGTTCCATTTGTAGTCGAAACCGAGGCCGCCCATGTAGGTGGGGCGTGTCACCATCGGCCAGGAGGTGCTCTCCTCGGCGACCGTGATGGCGCCTGGCGCATGTTCATGCACCAGCTCGTTAAAGCGCCGCAGGAAATCGATCGCTTCCAGGTTTTCACGTCCGCCGTATTTGTTGGGCACCCACTCGCCCGGCTGCCGGCTGTAGTCGAGATAGAGCATCGAGGCGACCGCATCGACGCGCAACCCGTCCAGGTGATATTTCTTGAGCCAGAAAAGGGCGTTGCTCAACAAGAAGTTGCGCACTTCGTTGCGGCCAAAGTTGAAGATTTTGGTGCCCCAATCGCGATGTTCGCCCTGACGTGGGTCGGCGTGCTCGTAGAGATGCGTGCCATCGAAGAAGGCCAGTCCGTGTGCATCGCGCGGGAAGTGCGCCGGCACCCAATCCAGCAGCACGCCGATCCCATGTTGGTGGCAGTAGTCCACAAAGTACATGAAATCATCGGGCGAGCCGAAGCGGCTGGTCGGCGCAAAGTAGCCTGTCACCTGGTAGCCCCACGAGCCGTCGAAGGGGTGTTCGGTGATCGGCAGCAGCTCGATGTGGGTGTAACCCATCTCCTGGACATATTCGACAAGTTGATGCGCCAGATCGCGGTAATTGAGGAAGCTGTTGCCCTCGCCGCGACGCCAGCTGCCGAGGTGCACTTCGTAGATGTTCATCGGGCGCCCCAGCGCCTGTTGCACTGCGCGCGTTTCCATCCACGCCTGGTCGCCCCAGGTGTAGGCGTCGATATTCCACACACGTCCATCTGTGGTCGGACGCACCTCGAAATAGAAGCCGTAAGGGTCGGCTTTATCCACTTCGTAGCCCAGGAAGCGCGATTTGATCGAGTATTTGTAGTGCATTCCTTGCGGCAGATTGGGGATAAAGGTCTCCCAGACGCCGCCGTCGCTGCGCTTTTGCATGGCGTTGACGCGGTTGTCCCAGGCGTTGAAGGGACCAACGACGCTGACGCGCAATGCGTTGGGCGCCCAGACGGCAAAGTGAACGCCGCTGACGCCGTCGACGGTCATCAGGTGGGCGCCCATCTTCTCGTAGCTTTCGATGAAATTGCCTTCACCGTGCAAGTAAAGGTCGAACTCGGTCAACTGAAACGGGAAGCGATAGGGATCCTCCAGTTCATATTCGCGGTCGTCGCCGCCGATCACGACCAGCCGATAGGGAAAGGCTTCCTGACGGCGCGGGAAGATCGTCTCGAAGAAGCCGCCTGGATGCACCTGCTTCATCGGCGTGCGCGTGCCGTCCTCCAGGTTGAGCACATCGACGCTCTTGTCCAGGGGGCGGAAGGCGCGCACTGCCAGCCCTGATTTGCCCTCGACGGTGACGACGTGCGGCCCCAGAATATCGTAGGGCGCGCCATGATAGCCGCCCACCACAGCCTCGATCTCGGCGTCGGCGACGGTGGCGACCGGTTTAGGAAGACGGGATGCGACCTTTGCTTTTGCCGGTTTGGCTGGCGTTTCCACTGGCTGGGTTGCCGCTTCTCGCATGATCTCCGGCATAGCCTGTTCTGCTTGCTTGGCCGGCGGCGTGTCTGGCTGTGCGCTTTCTACATTGCGTTCGGTCTTGCGCCCCATGATGTCTCCTGCCTCTCAATCGTTTCCGGGTGGTTGATGTTGGACTCGTTGCCCACAGTATGCGCTACGATGACCAATTCGCCAAACCGTCTTTACAGTTTCCTCACGTCGTGTGAACCGCTCTCGCGCACACCGGCGCTCGTGATCTCGATGAACTCTGCCGTGCGTTGCAACTCTTCGATGGTGTGGGCGCCGCCGTAGCTTAAGCCGGAGCGCAGCCCACCGATGAGTTGGTGGAGGATCTCGGCGACTTCGCCGCGATAGGGTACAACTGCTTCGACTCCCTCTGGCACGACCTTATCCCAATCCTCTTGTTCTTCGGCGCTTTCGTCGCCCTGCTCTGCTGCACGGCGACCGATGGCGGCCCCCAGCGACGCCATGCCGCGCACTACTTTGACCTTTTGCCCGTCACGGATGACAGGCGCGCCGGGCGCCTCTTCGCAACCGGCAAAGAGGCTGCCAATCATCACCGTGTCGGCGCCGGCCGCCAGCGCCTTGACCAGATCGCCTGATGACTTGATGCCGCCGTCGGCGATCACGGGCGTCGTCAGCCCGGCTTCGCGCAGCCCGCGCACGGCGTCCATGATGGCGGTCAACTGTGGCACGCCAAAGCCGGTGACGATGCGCGTCGTACAGATCGACCCAGGCCCGATGCCAACCTTGACAGCATCAGCGCCAGCTTCCGCCAGCTCGCGCGCACCTGCCGCCGTGGCGACGTTGCCGGCGACAAGCTGCGCCCGGGGAAAGTCACGCCGGAGCAGGCGCACCATCTCGATACAGTGGTCGGCGTGGCCGTGAGCGATGTCGAGCACCAGCACATCGGCGCCAGCTTCCAGCAGCGCCGCCGCACGTTTGACCTCACCCGGCCCGACGCCGATGGCCGCACCGACCAGCAGGCGTCCACGCGCATCGACGCTGGCTGTGGTGCGATGTTCGACGCGCACCACATCGCGCGAGGTGATCAGCCCGACGACATTGCCCTCGCGATCAACGACCGGCAGTTTTTCGAGCCGGTGAGAGTAGAGCAACTCGCGCGCTTCCGCCGACGTGACCGAGGGCCCAACCGTGACGATGTGATCGGCAGGCGTCATCGCCTGAGCGACGGTTTGCACGGTGTCGGGCGCCAGTAGCAGGTCGCGGCGGGTCACCAACCCCACCAGTTTCTTGTCGCCATCCACCACAATCAGACCGCCCACTTCGTGTTGCGTCATCAATTGTTGCGCCTCGGCCACACTGGCGGACGCCGCCACCGTGTAGGGATTTTCCACCATCAGCCCCTGAGCGCGCTTGACTTTGGCGACCTGTTTCACCTGTTGCTCAATCGTCATAAAGCGATGGAGGATGCCCAGGCCGCCGGCGCGCGCCATGGCCGCCGCCATGCGCCATTCGGTCACGGTGTCCATGTTGGCGCTGAGAATGGGGATGGCAAGCCGCAGTGCGCTGGTTAAACGCGTCGAGACATCGACCTGGCTGCGTGAGCGGATCGGCGACCGACGCGGAATCAGCAAAACGTCATCGAAGGTCAGTCCCTTAACCGGACGAATTATCATCCTCATTCCTCCTTGCTGGATAGATCATAGCGCGCCAG
>DGFH01000027.1:25096-32078 GCA_002391565.1 Anaerolineales bacterium UBA3905 | reverse complement strand
TGTCGCATCAACGGCGAGGATGTGCGTGACGGCTCGCTCACCGATCTCGGGAACAGGCGCAACGACGCCGGCGCGCAATTCGGCCAGCCCGGCGTCCGTGCCCACCAACAATGCACCATCCGCCGTGAGCGCCAGCGCAGTGATGACGTCGCTGGGCAGTTTCATGTTGTCGGCGTTGAGCACCTCCAGCTGGTTGCGCTCGAAGCGATACAGCCCGCCGCCCCCACTGCCGATCCACATGGCGTCGCCATCAGCCAGCAACGCGCGAATGTTGGCGTCTGGCAGTCCGGTGGCGCGCGTCAGGTTGAAGAAGGATTCACCATTCCAGATGCTCACGCCGGCCTCAGCGCCCAGCCAGACGCGTCCCCGGCTATCCACCGCTATCGCCTGAATGACGGCGCCAGCCAGACCATCGGTCAGTGTATAGGTCGTCCAGGTCTGTCCATTCCACATGGCGGCGCCTGCACCCCCGACCCACAGATCGCCGTTGTCCGCGACATGGATCGCCTGGATCGTGGCGGCGTCGATGGGAACCGGCGGGAGGAGCGCCGGGGCGCGCTCAGGTGCAATCACGCGTTGCACGCCGGCCTCGGTGACGATCCACAGCGCGCCGGATGGGGCGACGGTGGCGGCGCGCACTGCGTTGCCGCGTATGCCGGCGGGAGGTCGGGCGAACCGTTGCCAGCCGGCGCCGTCGTACACGCTAAAGCCATCGCCCGCTGTAGTGAAGTAGACCTGTCCGGCGGCGTCCAACGTGAGGCTGGTGAGCGGCGCAGTCGCCATGCCTGGCGCCGCGCGGAAGGCGGTGGTGCAGGTGCGCGTGGCAGGGTCGAAACGACAGACCGCGCCGTCGATGTCGCCCAGCCAGAGCGCGCCGTCGTCCGCCAGCGCCAGCCCGGTGATCAGGCGCACGGGAAAGTTGGCGTCATTGACTTCTTCGGCGTTGTAGACCGTCCAGCTTTCACCCGCCACGCGATAGAGGACGCCATCGCCCCCCAGCCAGACCACGCCATCTGGCGCGGCGACAACGGCGCCGAGACGGTTGCTTTCCAGCGGGCTGTTAGCTGCCGTGTAAAAGGTGGAGTCGGCGCCCGCCGCCACCGTGACGCCTTCTTCACCCACAACCCAGATTTCATCCAGCGCACCGACGACGGCCAGCGCCCGTACACGGTTAAAGGCCAGCCCGCTATTGCGGTCGAGATGACGCCACGTGTTGCGCGCTTCATCGTAGACATCGATGCCGTGCTGCGCATAGCCGACGACAAGGTAGCCCGCCTCTGGGTCGCATGCCAGGTCGACGATGTCGTCGTAGCTTAGATCACTGTTGGCGCTGGTCAATTGCCGCCAGCCCCCCGCCGCCGGATCGACGATTTGTAACCCGGCGTCGCTGCCAAAGATCACGCCCAGGTTGGGCAGTGCGCAATCGGCGACGGCGGTCAGCCGATTGCTGGTCAGCCCGTTGAGCGTGGTGAACTTGACGGGCGTGGCGCTGCCGCGCGTCCAGGCCAGGGCGCCGCCGTCGGTGGCGACCCAGATCGTGTTGCCGGCGACGACAAGCTCGTTCATCCAGTTGGGGTCGGTGATCAGCGACCAGGGTTGCGTCGTTGCCCGCGCGGTCGGCGATGGGGTGGGCGACGGCGCCAGCAACGTTGTGATCGAAATGACGGGCGTTGCGGTCGGCGAGATGGCGCCCGTGGCGGTCGGTTCGATGATCATGACAGCGGGCACGGTTGGCGCAGGCGTGGCGTCCGCGCGCGGCGTTTGGGAGGCGGGCTGGGGAGACGGCGCAACCGTCGGCGTGGCAGTTGCCATAGCGACAGGAGGCGCAGGCGTAAAGAAGGCGACGCTTTCCAGAACGTGCGTCAGCGCGGCATCTGTCTCCTCTTCCCATGTGGGCAGCGGCGCAGTGCCGGCCGCAATGAAGAGGCGGTCGTCGTCTGGCTGCGCCACAACGATGCGTCCGCCGATGGGGGCGCCGTCGAGTTCGCCGGTCAGCGTCACGGCGACGGCGTCGACGCCATCAATGGTGAGCGCTTCCACTGCGCCGGTCTGCGCCTGGGTCTGGTCGATGAAGGGCTGCGCCACCTGCATGAGCACATCCGCCAACGATTGATTGGGGCGCGCGCCAGAAGCGCCCTGAGGACGCGTCTCCAGCCCGATCGTGGCAGTGGATACGCTGGCAGCGGCGTCGGATAAGGCGTGCGTCAATGCAACCGCAGCGCCTTGCAGTGTGACAGCATACCCCAACAGCGGACGGAAGCGGTAGCCGCCTTCGGGCACGATCAGATCGGCGCCTAGCGTCTGGAAGGGTGTGGCGGTGACGGTGGGCGTCTGGGTTGGGCTGGCGGTTGGCGCCGGCTGGATGGTCACTGTGGGCTGGTTGCGCAGCGTCAACAGAATGAGGCCGGCGAGCGCAACGCTCAACAAGACGGTGACGACTGCCGACAAGATCCGAAAAGCGGAAGATTGCACCAAACTCTCCTTCAATGGGGCCGGCCGGTGCAAGGGAGGTGATGAACACACCCCACGAACGTGCGCAGGAAGCGGGCCAGCCGGCGCACAACGGCATTGGCGATTGTATCACTGTTGCTGTGAGGCGACAAAGCGATTGGGGCGGGCAGGGGTGTTTCGCTTGATGCCTCTCCTGCGCCCGGCGCCTGTTTGACAATCCACACAAGAACAGTTACGTTCAAGCTACAATGATCTCATCGACACCGCGCTGTGCACGACGGCTGTTTCGGCGGCGCCTGACGCACACCCCAGCTTGCCAGACGCAATGATGACCACAGGGTATGGCGACGCCTGTCGCGCGTGCAATGACGAGCGAGATTGAATGGGAAACCGAAGATGTATCACAAGGAAGTGAGTAGTCGCTGATCATGCTTCACATCAAATTGATCCAGGAAGCTCATCTCAAAGCCACCAACATTCTGCATGAATGCGCCACCAGCTATGGCTTTCGGGCGTCGGGTCTGGCGGCTGGCTATCCGCAGATTTGGGCGCGCGATTCGGCGATCACCTTTCTGGGAGCCGTCTGCACCGGCGATCAGGCGCTGATCCGTTCCGGGCGCGCGGCGCTGGAGACATTGGGCAGGCATCAGACCCGGCGCGGCTTGATTCCGCTCAACGTCAACCCGGACACAGGCTACGTCAGCACCGAAAACGCTGGCGCGGTTGATTCCAACCTGTGGTTCATCCTCGGTCACTATCTCTACTTTCAGTACACGCACGACCTGGCCTTCCTGCAACAGCATTGGCCGACGATCAACAAGGCCATGTGCTGGCTTGATTATCAGGATATGAACGAATGTGGCCTGCTGGAAGTGCCGGAGGCGGGCGATTGGATGGACTTGCTGGCAGTGCGCTACAACGTGCTTTACGACAATGTGCTCTATTACGCGGCCAAGCTGGCGCATCAGGAGTTGGCGGCGCAGATGCCCGCCGGCACAGAGATTTATCGAGGCGATGTCGATGCGGCTGGCGTGCACGAACGCATCAATTTGCTGATGTGGGTGGATCGCTGTTGGGTGGCGGAGCACTTTGCTGCACATCTGGAGAAGCTCAAGGCGATCCGGCTGGAATGGTTCATGCTTTATCACAACGTCGGCACCATCTCCAGCCGCCCTTTTTACCTGCCCTTCGTCGCCTTCCGTGAATATGGCGACTGGTGCGACAGTCTGGGCAATCTGTTGGCCGTGCTCACGGGCGTGGCGGATGGGCATCGTCGCGAGCACATTTTGCGCTATATGCTGCAGGTCGGCATGGCCGAACCGTACCCCACCAAAGCCATCTATCCACCGATCTTTCCGGGTGAGGATCACTGGCGCGACTATTATCGCAGCCGCAACCTGAATCTGCCGCACCAGTATCACAATGGCGGCATCTGGCCCATGGTTGGCGGTTTTCACGTGGCTGCGCTGGTGCGTCATGGCTGGGATCGCCTGGCCGAGCAGATGCTCGTCGCTCTGGCGGAAGCCAACCGTCAGGGCACGAATCACGACTGGGCCTTCAACGAATGGCTGCACGGCGCCAGCGGTCACCCGATGGGCTACGAACAGCAGGCGTGGTCAGCGGCGATGTTCCTCTACGCCGAGCACGCCGTGCGCACCGGCACACTGCCCCTGTTCGATGAATTGCTGGCCGCCAAACCCGCCGCCGCCGTCGCCACCGAAGACAACGAGTTTCACATGAGTAGCGGCGGGGGGCCGGTGTGAAGGCTTCTGGCTCTGGTGCGCAATGATAGATTACCTTCGGGAAATCGCAGTATCGAATTGCTTAAAATGATGTGCGATCGGGAAACCGAGTTTCTTAGCCTGATTGACGGTCTGTTGGCCATACATCAGAAACTCGGTTTTCCAAAATAACACGACTTTAGAACCAGGCGCGTCATAGGGAGAGCGACTGGTTACGTGGTGACGTATTCGTAACAAACCAGATGCAGGTCTTCGCGTTTCAGCGCGATTCGCTGCTGCTCGGGGGCGGATACGTCAGGCCGATATGCCTGCTCGTGCATGAGGGTGCGCAAGGCGCCTATCAGTGCAACCATATCCTGATCTGTCTTATATTGCTTGAGTGCAGTGCGCAGGTGAAGCAGCGCCGCACCTACCAGCGGCTGTTTCAGGAATTTTCGCAGCTCGCGTATCTCATTGCGATCAAACGCCGGGTGGTTGGCATGTTGTTGCAGAAAGGCAGCCGCAATGTTCTGTTCTTCAGCAACCGGTTTATCGACAAGGGCTGCTGCCTGTTGCTGAGTAAAGTCGCGCAGGATGTGGTCGATGACCTTCTCTTGCACCTCGAAGACATTCAGTTCCTCATACGGGGGAGGATAGCGGGGCGTTTCTGCCCCACAGGCAATCAGTTGCATGATCTGATAGCGATTGTCGAGCACGTCACGGCGATTCGCATCATAGTAACGCCAGAAGTGTAGCCGTGCGCCGTCCGGGTGCGGCGCCGTGAAGTAGAAGAAGATGCCACTTGCCCCTTGGCGCTGCAACCCCGAGTGAATCCCATCGTCCAGATCTGTCAGCCATTGCTGGGCTTCAGTTGCAAGCACGCGCTGCAGTTCAGCCAGCAACGCCTCGCTGCTGGCGAGTTCCAGGAAGGATTCCTGCTCCTCAATGACGGTGTCGTCCTCATCAGCAATGCGGCGCAGTGTATTGAAGTCGCGCGGGGTTACGACCTCGCCCAGGACGCTGGCGTCGAGAAAACCAGCCTGATTGATCACATCGATCTTTTGGGTCAGGCTTTCCACCAACCCTAGCAGTTGCTCCAATTCCTTTTCTGGGAACATGTTGCAGATGGTCAGCACCGGATGCGGCGAACCCAGTCGGTCAATGCGCCCTGCACGCTGCACCATGCGCGTTGGATTCCAGTGTAGATCGTAATTGACCAGGTATCCGCAATCCTGAAGGTTCTGACCTTCTGACATCACATCGGTGGCGATCAGGATGTCGATTTCGTCCTCAGTGCCGACAAGTTCGGGCCGATTGTTGGCAATTGGGGCAAAGCGTTCGACGACCCGCACGCGATCAGCTGGGGCAACGTCGCTGTCGATGCGCCGGATGGTGAGCTTCCCCTGCGCCTGCCGCCAGGCTTCGTTCTCTGGCCCCGTGAGTGCGCGATAGAGATAGCGCGCTGTATCTTTGTAATAGGTGAAGATGATCACCTTGCGACCACGCAGTTCGGTGGACAGCAAGGTCTTCAGCGCCTGCAATTTGTCGTCCTCAGCGATGCTCAGCCTGTCGATGGCATACCAGATGGCGGTGAGATTGTCGATGTCCTCGGTCAGGTCACGATGAATTGACCGCCGGTTATACTCCGATGGCTTGAGGCGCGGAAGCGCTCCGATGACCGCGCGGGCAGCCTCGCTGTCGTCGATGGCGCCGGCTCGCGAGGCAGGCGCGCCGTTGTCGTCGTCCGCACCATCCTGGTCGAGCAACTGCATCGCGATGCGGAACGACGCGGCATCCAACACGATGTCGTCCTGAAGATATTCGTCAAAGGTCTTGGCAAATTCTAGCGCACGCCGGATTGAGATCCGAAAGGCGTCGATGCTTGACTCCAGGCGTTTGAGAAAGCGGCTCTTGAAGATGCCGACGAGCGCCTGCTGTCGCCCCAGTTCGAACTCATCTTGCACTGCACCAGCGCTCTTGTATGTCTCCAGGTTGTAGTGCGGCAGCGTCAGCCTGTCAATACGGCGTACGATGTCGGTGTAGAAACCTTCATAGGTCGCATCCAGGTCGTACTCGAGCGTGGCGAGCTTGCGCGCGGGCCAGCGAATTGTCTTGCCGTTGATCGTTGCCTCGGGATAGGCGCGGCGGATGAACTGGCGCGTGCGCCGCACAACGACCTCTTCCAACAGGTTGAAGATGCGAATGCTGCCTTGCTCAATCGAATCGCGGCGGGCAGCCAGAAAATACTTGTACAGATCTCCGATGCCCGCAGATGCAAAGTATGTGCGATCGTTGCCGGCAAACAGATTGATCTGATTGTAGAGGTCAAAGAGATTGTTGTTGATCGGCGTTGCTGTCAGCAAGATCAGTTTCTTGCGCCCGCCGTCACGCCCACGACGACCGTTCGCTGCCAGCAGCGTTTCCAGCGTCTGGTAGCGCTTGACATGGCGGTTGCGGAAGTTGTGCGCTTCGTCCACCAGGATCACATCTACATCGGCGTGTGCTCGTACATCAAAGTTGTCACGGCCAAGCGATTCCTGCGAGATGACCGTGGCTGCAATCGTGGCAGATGCCAGCTCGCGCTGCCACATCGTCTGGAGCGAGGCCGGGCAGATCACCAACGCCTTCTGGCGTAGATGATAGGCGTAGTCCTCCAGCAGTTTCTTGCCAATCCAGGTTTTGCCCAGACCGACGGAATCAGCAATGATGACGCCATCGTAGCGTGCCAGAATCCGTCGCGCCTTTTTGACGGCGTCTTCCTGAAATTCGCTCAATTCCACGGCTGACCGCGTGGCAGGTTGCCCGCCATC
>DGFH01000027.1:24528-24870 GCA_002391565.1 Anaerolineales bacterium UBA3905 | reverse complement strand
TCGTTCCAGCGCGCACTGAACCAATGCGCCAGATCCATGATGGCTCTGGCGCCGACCTCGCTCTTGAGCAAATGTTGATTGCGCACGGAAATCTGGTCACTGGGCTGGATGCCGGTGTGATGAGCGACTTCGGCGCGTGCAACCTTGTCGTCGATCTCATCCGGCGCCAGCAACGTCTTATGCACCAGATTCAGCTCCTTGTTGTGGCGCAGCCCCGGCGCGGTGAAGTTGCTGCTGCCGACCACCCCCACCAGCGGGTTGAGATGGTCAAAAAGTGTATTCTGGCTGCCTTTGCCGCCGTAGAGCAGGTAACACTTGGCGTGAAGAAAAGTGCGCCGCCCA
>DGFH01000027.1:22846-24182 GCA_002391565.1 Anaerolineales bacterium UBA3905 | reverse complement strand
GCGCGAATTCGGCTGCAAGCCAACGGCGGCGGCATCCTGGGGATTGTCGCCCAGGAGCAGACGAAAGCGACGGACGCCCTGCAGCCGCGCCCGTATCAACTCATAGCCGCGCACGCTGAAGTAGGCAGTGGCGATGTCCACCTGCGGCTCTGGCTCGGCCTCCAGCATGATGTTGAGCACATCAGCCAGGGTGATTTCGATATTGTCGATCACATAAGGAATGCGGTTCACAGGCGGCGTCTCTTCTACCCGGCGTGCAGCCAGTTTTCGACGGCGAGTCCTGGGATTCGCCGGTAGTGAGCTTCGTTATTGGTGGCGACGGCGCACCCGTGAACCAGAGCGGTCGCAGCAATCAGGATATCGGCATCCCCGATCAACTGCCCGCGTGTGTACAAGTCCGCATAGATCGCAGCCGCTTGTACGCCGACTGCTTCGGTGATCGGGAGCACTTCGCTCGCCGCACACAGTTGCTCGAACGCATGTTGCTGGCGCACTGCCTGCCGCGCCAACAGACCGCGCAGCACTTCATAGCGGGTGATGATTGAGATCGTGAAGCGGCGCTGCTCGATCAGATAGCGCCGTGCGCGTGCAGTCGCCTGCGGATGCTGCCGCATGATGGCGGATAGAACGTCGGTATCCAGAAGCGTTGGTCGGTTTGTCATGCGTCGGTTGGCGCAGTTCTGGCAAAGAAATCGGGCCGGCGTTCGATGAGGGCGGCGATCTCGGTCAATTCGTGTTCGTCCAACCCAGAAAAGACATCGGCGGCAAGGTCGAGAATGGCGTCTGCGTCCCGCTCAACCGGCGCCAATGGGCGTAGAACCGCCACCGGCTCCCCCCGCAGGGTGATGATGTACTCCATCCGTTCTTCGCGCACTGCCCGGATGATCTCCGATGCATCGTTCTTTAGCTGGCGGATTCCGATTTCTGGCATCGTTTGCTCCCCTGCATGTAGCCACATGAATGGCTACATTATTGTAGCGCATCTTGCAGCGATGACAAACCCTTTTGGAGGTTCGGTTTCAACCACCGGGGTCTTTCAACCGCCAGTTGTTCCGCCCCCACCCAACCGGCTGCTCCACCTGCCTGCCGTCCACCGCCGCCCCCGTCACAACCGCGCCAGGATCGCCAGCGCCCACGCCCGCGCCGTCAGCGCATCCGCCCGCGTCAGCACCGTGTCGTGCGCAGCCCGATTGCGCAGCTCGATGATCGTTTTGTCGGCGAGCAGACCGGCGACCCCGTCGTCGCCAAAGATCGTCACGGGCGCATTCGCAAAAATCCGCTGCACAAACGCGCGCAACGCCTGCTCTTTAGCACTGCGCACGATGTCGCTCATCAC
>DGFH01000027.1:20668-22560 GCA_002391565.1 Anaerolineales bacterium UBA3905 | reverse complement strand
TTGGCATAGCCGACCACCGTCGCCGAAAAATCGAGTTGCTCCGGACGGGTGCGCAGGTCATATTCCGCGCCGACCAGGAACGTCCGCGCCTCCGCCGTCAGCCATTCCACACCGGGCAACGCCGCCGCCAACGCCGCCTCGTCCACCGCCAGATTGATTCGTTCCTGCAAACGCTGTCCGGCGGCGAGGGTTTTCTCCCCCAGCGCGGCAAGACGCGCCTCGTCGTCCGCCAGATTCTTGTCGACGAGCACCTGTTGCTTGGCGTCCGCCAGCGCCTGCTCGTACTGCGGGCGCTCGATGATCTCGATCTCGGCGTCGGTCAGCCCGTAGAGTTGATAGACGATCTTGTCGATCAGCGTGTCGGTGGTGGCAAGCTGCGCCTTGATGGGCAGCAGCACCGCCAGCGAACGCGCAAACTCCCGCTCGATCTCCCCCTTCACCTCCTCCAGCGAGACGCGGAAGCGGCGGCGATTCTGGTGTAGCCGGTAGAAGAAGTCTGCCCACGCACACGCTGGCTCGCCCTTCTGATAATCGCCCAGATAGTTCTGCAGGGTGGTCTTGCCGGTGAGGCTGTCGATGCCGGTTTCGCCATTCTTGGGGAGAATGGCAAGCCGGCCTTCCAGCCAGGCGAGAAAGCGTTTGACCTCCGCCTGCTTGCGCTTGTTGAGCTCGATCATCTGCTCCGCCAGGAAAGCCAGCAGGTCATGCACCACATCGCTTTCGCCCAGGTCGAGGTGATGCCGGCTGAAGTCGAGCAAGCAGGCGTGGCCCTCGCTGAGGCAACGCTGGTAGAGCTTGCGGGCTTTCTCAGCGAGTTGGGTGCGACGCGGTTCTGTTACTAGCGTAGAATGGTCTGCTAATCGGACTGGAATTCTCTGTAAATATGATTGATTCATGTCATCAACAAGATAATTCGTACACCAGAAGTTAATGAGTCGAGAGTTAAGCGCGGCGATCAGGGATAACAGCTTCAACCTATCATTGTTTTGGTGAACGATGATTTGGAGGGTTTTCATGCCCGCCGAGGTAATACGGTCATCGTAACCACAGATGAGTCTTTGCACCCACCTTAGTTTCTGGATTCTGATTACCCAGATTTTCTGATGAGAGTAGAAGTTCTGCACCTTCTGCGGTGACAGTCTTCGGTTCTCCACATGATAACCATCTTCAACAGAATACCTTTCGACATGCTCCGGTACGATAATTTTCCACAATTGTGGAGATTTGGATTGTAGTGACTTCTTGCTCCCTTCCTCGCCTCGTGAAATGACAAATCGAAGCGTATGGTTTCCAAGAGATGTACCCATAGACTCAATTTTGGAGATAAGGGCTTGTTCTTGTTGGGATACCATATAACCGATTGCAGCATCAGGCCTTTGTTGCCATACCATCTGAAGGGTGTGCAAGTCCCGCTCCCAACGTTGACTCTCGAACAGCGTCAATCGTTCTTTTGCTGACACGACGAATCGATTGATTTGCCTATGTTGTATCGAATGTGCTTCGGTGGGGACATTATTTGCTAATACCAAGATAAGACACCATGTATCGGGAACGTCCTCAAATACCGGACCTGTTTCGACGATTTGAAGTATACTGTACCGATTGAGGAACAATTGTCGTAGCGCTCTGAGTTCGTCTTTACGAAGCATCGTATCTGGAGTAATGTAGCAAGACTGGGCATTGGGTTTGCAGTAAAGTGGTGCACATTCCCAAAACAGGCCATAAGAGTCAATTAGCGTATCTCTACTCGATAGGAATGTTTCCTGGCAGAACCGCCCCTCATCTTCCGATATTTCCGCTCCCCAAGGCGGATTCCCCACCACCGCATCAAACCCACCATCCTCGCGCAACGCCACATCCTGCCCGCCCGGCGTGCTCGGCGCAAAGAAGAC
>DGFH01000027.1:3970-20339 GCA_002391565.1 Anaerolineales bacterium UBA3905 | reverse complement strand
TGCACGTCGTCACGCTGCAAGAACTCCAGCGTGGGGTCGAACCCATTCCTGGTCGGCGGGTTGCCAAACCAGCGCGAGGTGTAGACATCGAGGATGCGCTTGAAGGGCGCCAGATAATCCGCCGCGCTGCGGTAGGCGCTGCGGCTGGAGACGACCTGCTGCACGGTGTTGTCGCTCAGATAGCTCACCTGGCGCATCAGGTCGGTCGCCAGCATCACGCCGGCAAACTTGTTGCTGGCAAAGAGGCTGCGCTGCTGTTTGCCCGCCAACGCCGCCTGCACATCCCCAATCCGGCTGCCGATCAGGCTGTTGCCCTGCTTGAGATGGTGGTCGAGAAAGCTCAGCGGCGCGCCCAGCGTAAAGGCATCCAACCACAGGCTCACCTTCGCCAGCTCCACGGCCATGGCGTTGAGATCCACACCGTAGATGCAGCGCTTGAGCACCGCCCGCTTGAGCAGCGCCACGCGCACCAGCCGCTCCGCCGGGATCGTCACCTGCTGCCGCGCCATGTCGTCGAGAATGTCGCTGCGGATGCGCGCCAGCATCGCCCACACCGGGTTGTCGCTCCAGCCGTTTAGCCAGTCGATCAGCCGATCCGAAATGAAGTCCACCGCCTCGACCAGGAAATGCCCGCTGCCCATCGCCGGGTCGAGCACCTTGACGTCGAGACAGGCGTCGGCAAGCTGCTGCATCTCGGGGCTATTCCAAAACTTTTCGGGGTCTTCGCCCTTTTTCTGCGCCAGTTCTTTTGCCTTGCGATAGCGCTGCTGGGCGTCGCGCAGCAGCGGCGCCAGCATCGCAAACTTGCGCTCCAGCACCGGGCCAACCGTGTGCTCCACAATGTACTTCACAATATAGTCGGGCGTGTAGTAACTGCCGGTGGCTTTGCGCTCGCGCTTGTCGTTCTCCAGATAGACGTCGCCCTTGTTCAGCGTCGCCACCGTGCGCCGGTTCTTGACTTTGGCAAGGGGCGCGTAGAGTTCCTTGCCGTCCTCCTTCACCACCGCCAGCTTCTCGGCGGCGATGCGCAGCTTGAACTCCAGCAGCCCCTCGTAGATGCTGCCCAGATGCCGCACGCCCAGCGACTTGAAGTCGACAAAAACCAGCGCGTGCGTCTTCTCGTCCACATCGCGACAGAGCCGATCCAGCCCCTGCGCCAGGAAGCGATCGGGGATGGCGTAGCGCGCCAGCAGCCGCCCCGCCGCCGTCTCCGCCGAAAACAGCCCGCCGTTATACGCCGGCAGATTGAGCGCCGGGTCGCCGGCGTCGATGGCTTTGAACAACTGTTGCAGCCGGGTGTACAGCCCTACATCGCTCGCTGCATACGCCTTCGCCAGTTTCTTGGGGGCGTCCTCCTCCACCTCACCGCCTGCCGCAGCGACCTTCGCTTTGATCTGGCGCAAACTCACCGCGCCGTAACCGTGCGCCTCGGTCAGCGGCAGCAGCTCCATACTCTCGGCATAGGCCACAAACATCAACCGATACAAAAAGGTCAGCGTCGCTTGAAACACCTGCTCCAGATCGATCTCGCCGCTGCGCCAACCCACATCTCCGGCGTCAGCTTCCCCAATCTCCAATCTCCGATCTCCCAATCTATCTTTTTCCGCCCGCATCTGCACAATCAGCCCCTCGGCAAAGCGCGGGAAAATTTCCTCGAAGACCCGATTCTTCAGACGCTTGCCCAACGCCGCCGCGTACTCCTGCGATTCACGGCGCACCTTGTCCAAAAAGCCAGTGAACGCTGCGGCGCGAAAGAGGAGCCACCAATACTTGATCGCCGTCACCCGGTCTTCCGCCGCAAACGCCTCCTCCAGATCGACCTCGTAGTAATTTGTCGCCTTGTTGTCAGCCTGTGCGGCATAGAGCCGCCACAGCTTGCCATTCGTCGCGATCACCCAGGGCGCCTGCCCGGCTTCCAGCGTCGAGACGACGAGCGCGCCGGGAATCTCGTTGCCGGTTTCCTGGTCACGCGTCGGGTCGATGTCGTCGAGATTGCGATTCCACACATAGGTCAGCGCCGCCGCCAGCGGCTTGCTGCGGTCGCCGGGCGCATAGAGGAAATAGTCCGGCGCGGTTCCGTCCGAATCGCCGGGCTTGTTCTGCACAAAGTCGAAGCCCAAGAGCCGGAAGATCGGCTCGTATAGCCCGGTGCGGATCGTCGCCTCCGGCTGCATGCCAAACGTCTGGCGTGCAGTTGCCAGCAGCTTATAGAGTTCGCGCCCGATTGGTCCCACATCCACCGCCCACTCCGGCGTGATCGTCGCATCGGCAAGGCGCGTCTTGAGATAATGGTCGGCAAAGAGCGCACGGTTGTTGAAGTATTCCTCTGTCCATTCGGCAGTGGTGAACGCTGCGCGCAGCTTCTCCCACTGCAGCCCACTGTCGCGCTCGGTGAAGGTCAGCCGCCGCAGCACGCGCAGGTTGACCGGCGTTGGCTTCCGCCTCGCCACCGTGATCTGGCGCGGTCGAACCACAAACTTGAAGGGCTTGCCCGGCTGATTCGAACTCTCGGCGCTGCGGTCGATCAACACAAAGTCCAGCGTCTCATAGTCGCTCGTCAGCACCAGCAGCGGCTGCTCGGAACGCTCGCGAAAACGCCGTGCAATCCGCTGCACCAGCGCGACAGTCACCGACTTGACCTCCATCAGATAGAGCACAATATCGCCCATATCCGGATCGCTGCCGATGCGCCAGAGCCGCCTGACGTCGAGTCTGACATCGTCGCCTTCCAGCCCCAACGCCTGATGAGGGATTTCGGTGGCTGCATCGACAGCGTAGCGCAGTCGAGCAAAGAAGCGGATCACTGCGTCGGCATTCTCAAGCTGGCCCACATGCGCGGCGGTCAGAGCAAGATCGTTGGCGTCGATCTGAAAATCGGAAACAGTGTCAGAGATCATGGCTGGCTTTCACTTGGTGCAAATTCGACTGGTTTCTGGACAACGCACGCACAGACCGCGCGCCGCCTGTGCGGTGGTGCAGTCGGCCCGCTCACTTTCGGATTCCATCAGGATTGTATTACAGAAATCGTGCGCAGGTTCAATGTCGCTCTCGACAGCCGGTCTGCTGTATGGATGGGGCGATGAGAAGGGCGCGATAGATGAAGAGTGACAAGATAATCCAGCAATCAGCGGAGTCGCTGCAACGTGACGTAATGGTCTCATTGCGTAGGTCATCGCATCCGGCCCCACAGCGTGGCCGATCCGGCAACGCCCGGCTGGAAGTCGAACCGACGATGATCGCATCTGATCGTTGTGTGGGATCACTGATTCCATGTTCTCGGCAATCGTGACCGCTCTAGCCGCCAGTGGAGCGGTGAGTTCATCCTTTTCCAGGCGCTGCCGAATGTCCGCTGCCAGCATCTCCGGCAACGCTTCGACCTGATGAGTGGAGCCGTCCACACTGACTAACAGCAGACCGGACAGTAACATGCTGAGCAGGTGGAGCAGTGCAGGCGGGGCCATATCATCCACAATGATCACATCCGGCTGCCACGTGTGCAGCGCCTGTTCACTCAGGGGAAGCACGGCGGCATCACTCAATCTGTGGCGTCTTTATCCAGGCCAGCAAGACGTGTGATGTATTCGCCAACGTGCTGCGAAAACTCGCCAAAGTCATCCAGGTTGTTCTGAATATACTGGTAGAGCCGCTCGACTTCAATCTCCAGGTAGAGATGAACCAGCACATTGCGGAATTTAGCCATCGCCACCAGGCGCGCGGCAAGAGTTTCAGGCAGAACGCCGATCTCCGCCAGCTTTGGGAAGATATCGCGATATTCGGCAGGAATATCGGTGCCGGCCTCAGCCAGAAGAATAGCGCCTATATCTAGTGCAGACTGAATCGCCACCTGAAAGCCGCGCTCCGCAGCCGCGTGCAGGAAGAACGTGGCTGCGAACTCTTCGAGTGGCGCCTCACCCAGCTCGCGCAGGGCGTTCACGCTGTTGGCGATAACGCGCAAGCGCGCCGCGATAGGGGTTATATCCATTGAGCAACTCTCCTCGGCGCGCACGCTTCACTATCGCGCGTTCGTGACGGTCGATCACCGGCTTGAAATCGAGATAACGGCTCACCGTGTCAGCCTGGTAGAGAATACGCAACTGTTCATCCTGGCAGGCAAGCACCCTGCCATCACGCAAGACGCGATAGCGCAACGCCAACGGCGCCTGATTCAGAATGACGACGTCAACCGCCTCCCGGTGTAGCAGCCCTTGCACTGCGTCAATCCATGTCAGGCGAAGACGAAATGCCTGTTCACGTGATATTTCTTGGGGAGCGAGCACAGCAATATCAAGATCAGAGTGCGGCGTTGCACTGCCACGCGCATAGGAGCCGAAGAGATACGCAACAAGCACCTCCGGCTGGCTGGCAAGATAGTGTGAGAGACGTTGTATTTCCTCTGCGCAAAGCGCGCCCGGTGTAGTAGGATTCATGGCAGCAGTATACCCGATGGTGTAGCGGATCAGAAACGATCTGTGCTGTCGGCCGAATCGCGGGATGCCCGTTCACCTTTGTCTCAAGCTATATAATGGGGCATCAAGCAGCGCTTCCCATATTTCGCCAGACCCGTTCCCCACTGACCAAGGCGGCATAGCCCTTCACCTGCCGTTCCAGATCGGCGCGGTCGGTGAAGAAGGTGCTGAGTTGCGAGCGGAAGGCCAGGATGGCCTCGATCTTGGCGGCGAGATCGGCGTCAGTAAGTGGGACGACCGTCGGACGCCAGCCGGTGGGTGGGTCGCCGATGACCGCCGCCAGTTTGCCGGGTTGTTGCGCGTAGGGATAGTCTTCGTAGTACAGCAGGCGCGCGCCAAGGGCCAGGCGCGCCGCCGCCGCCACCAGCAGATGATCGACATGATGACCGACCGTCAGCGGTGCGTAGCATTGGCCGTGCGCCGGCAGCGCCGCCAGTTGCCGGGCGATCGCCGCCACCAGCGGTTGCTCAGCCGGGTGGACATCGCCAAAAATGTCGTCGTCCGAAAGGTACATCGGCGCGCCATCGGCAGGGTTGAGACGGTAGATACAATCGGGGATCGACCAGTGCAGATAGTCGGCGCCAAGCAGCGCACAGGCAGCGATATCTTCGGCGCGGCGTTGGGCGACGACGTCGCGTTCCAATTCCCAGCGGGCGTGCAGGCTGCGGATGTAGTCGTTTTCGGCGTCCGTAGGTGGGTCGCCTGCCATCACCGTGACGATCAACACGCGCTGGCCGGCGCGCGTCCGGTTGGCGATCTGCCCGCCACAGGAGAGCGCAGCGTCGTCAAGATGCGGCGCCAGGTAGATGGCATCGTAGAAGCGGGTGAGGTGTGTCATGTGCGTGCGTCAGTGATATTACAGAGCCGATGTGAAAAGTTTGATAGAAAAGGAATTGCATTGTAACGAGATTATCGCATCCATCAAAGGGGAAGGCATGACCGTGTTGATCAATTCGCTACAGAACGGCGCGTCCGGTCAGGATCGACCGCCGCTACGCGTCGCCATGCTCAGCTACCACACCTGTCCGCTGGCAATGCTGGGCGGCAAGAAGACCGGCGGCATGAACGTCTACGTGCGCGACCTCAGTCGCGCGCTGGCAAAGATGGGCATCGCTGTCGATGTCTTCACGCGTTCGCAGGATGATTGCGCCCCGCGCGTCGTGCACGATCTCGGCGCCGGCGCGCGCGTGATGCATATCCCCGCCGGGCCAGAGCGCCCGCTGCCGGTGAATGAGACCGAACGGCACCTTACAGAGTTTGTCGACAATATTCTTGCATTTGCGGCACGTGAAGGGCTGCACTACGACGTGATCCACAGTCATTACTGGCTGTCGGGGTTGGCGGCGGAAGCTCTGGCGCGTGCGTGGGGCGGCGCGCCGATTGTGCAGATGTTCCACACGCTTGGTCACATGAAAAACCAGATCGCCCGCGACCTGAGTGAACGCGCGCCACAGAGCCGGCTCGAGGGCGAGGCGCATGTGGCGCAGGTCGCCGACCGCCTGATTGCCGCCACACCCGCCGAAGTGGAGCAGCTGGTGCGTTTGTACGATGCGCCCCGCGCCAGGATCGCCATCGTGCCGCCCGGCGTCGATCTGGCGCACTTTCACCCGATCCCGCAACTCACGGCCAAGCAGATGATCGGCATCCCGCCGCAACGCAAGAACATCCTCTTCGCCGGGCGCATCGAACCGCTCAAAGGCATCGACACGCTGCTGGAGGCGATCGCGTTGCTCAAGGCGCGGCGCATCACCGACCTGGCCGACACTTGCGTGACGATCATCGGCGGCAACCCGTGGGCCGACACGCTCGATGAGGAAATGGAACGCCTGCAACGCATGAGCCTGGAGTTGGGGCTGGACGACCTGGTGGCTTTTGCTGGCGCCAGGGATCAGCAGGTGCTGCCCTATTACTACGCCGCCGCCGAGATGGTGGTCATGCCCTCGCATTACGAGAGTTTTGGCATGGTGGCGTTGGAGGCGATGGCAATGGGTGCGCCAGTGATTGCCTCGGAGGTGGGCGGGCTGGCTTATCTCGTGCGCGATGGCTACAACGGCTTTCTGGCGCCACGCGGCGATGCACAGGCGCTGGCGCGGCGCATCGCCGACTTGCTCAACGATCACGCGCTGCGTCAGCGGCTGTCGCACCAGGCCACCCATTACGCCCGCGACTACGACTGGTCGATCATCGCCGAACGGATCGCGGCGGTCTATGACGAAGTCGGCGCACGCCAATTGGCGCTGGCTTGATGGAACGCAGATAGAACGCGGATGGCGCGGATGCGGCGGATTTGCGCGGATCAATCAAAGATCCGCGCAAATCCGCGTGCTATCAACAGCCTATTGCTGCCACGCCATGCTCAGCCAGGGCGGCGGCGACGTCCAGATCAGGCGTGTAGTGGATGGCAGCCATCCCCACCGCCTGGGCGCCAGCGACATTGTGGGCGAAGTCGTCGATAAAGATGGCTTCTTCGGGCCGCCGACCTAAGCGCGCCAGCGTGCGCAGGAAGATCTCCGGCGCCGGTTTCATCACCCCTTCGTAGGCCGAGCCCACGATCAGGTCGAAGGCGTCTGCCATTGGATAGACCTCGGTGAGCGTGACGAGTAGATCATCCATGGCGTTGGAGATGATCGCCGTCTGGTGGAGTGGGCGCAAGCTGCGCACCAACGCCAGCAGCGGCGCGTTCAGCCGGTCGCCGCCCCAGAATTGACGGCGGAAGGCAGCCACCTCTGCATCGTCGAAGTGAAAGCGCGCTTGAATCCAGCGCCACAACGCCTGCGCCGAGATTGCGCCGCGCTGCGCCTGCTGTCCCACTTCGCTGTTGTAGACCAACCATTCCGCTTCACCGGGTTGTAGCCCCAGTCGGATTTCCAGTTCCCGGCGCGGCGCCTGGTCTTCTGTGCGCACCAACACGCCGCCGACATCGAAGATGACTGCTTTAATCATGCTTTTTTGATCATGCTTTTTTTGAGCCTATGTTGCGCATACGCTCCTCGCCCGGCGCACGGGGTGAGTGGCGAGGGACGCAACGTTGCAGCCGGGCTGCACCTGGCAAAAAAGAACGGGTTTGCGCCGAAACCCGTTCCCTTTCTCTCCCTGCGAGTGATGTCAGCGGCGATTACGCTTGCGGCGCTTCGCTGGCTTGCCGGATGCTAAGGCCGATGCGCTGTCGCTTGGGGTCGACGCGCAACACCTTCACCATGACCTTGTCGCCAGGATGCACGACCTTAAGCGGCTCCGCCACCGCAATGTCTGCGATCTCGCTGATGTGGATCAACCCTTCGACGCCCGGCTCCAGTTCAGCAAAGGCGCCAAAGTCCGCCAGCCGTGTGATCGTGGCGGGCACGATGCTTCCCACTGCATAGCGTTGCTCAATGCCGTCCCACGGATTCGCCAGCAGCCGCTTGCGGCTCAGCGCCACGCGTTGATTGTCGGCGTCCATGCGAATGACCTGCACTTCGATCTCTTGACCGACCTGCAGCGCCTCGCGCGGGTGATTGATGTTGCCAAAGCCAATCTCGCTGACGTGGAGCAGGCCATCGACGCCGCCAATGTCCACGAAGGCGCCGAAGGGACGCATACTGCGCACCACCCCCGTCACAACAGAGCCGACCGCCAGGTGCTTGAACAATTGCTCGCGCTGCGCCGAGCGATATTCGCGTTCGGCCAGCATCTGCGACATGACCAGCCGCCGCCGTTTGGGATCGACCTCAATCACCTTCAGGCGCATTTCGTGGCCGATGTGTCCCTCGAACTCGTCGCGACGTTGATCTTCACTGAGGTTGCGCGGCATGTCGATCACGTGCGAGGCAGGCACAAAGCCACGCAGATGATTGAATTCGACTGTCAGCCCGCCTTTGTTGAAGCCGACCACCTTGCGCGTGGTGATCTCACCGCTTTCGAGCAGTTGCTCGGCGATCAGCCAATCGCGCTTCTGCTGCGCATCGGCGATGCTCAACAAAAAGACGCTATCGTCCTCCGGCTGTTTGGCAACCACGACATCGACCGTCTGACCTTCGCGCAGGTTCTTGACGAATTCGGGGTCGAGCTTTGCCAGGTCGGATTGCGGGACGACGCCATCCCGTTTGCTGCCAACGTTGACCAGCAGCTCCGTGGGACGGATCTCGACAATCACGCCTTCGCGCAGATCGCCGCGCCCAGGCATGTCCAGATCGATCCCTTCGCTCAAATACTGCTCGAACAACTCCAGGTCGGACGACTTTTGCTGGTCGCTGCCCTGTGCGGACTCCATGCGTTCTGCCTCAGACATCTACAACAACCTCACAGTGTGGTGGGACGCCGTCATCAGCGACAACAGTTACTGCTGGCTGAAACGGCGATCCGCAAGGATGTACGATTGCGTTTAGATTATATCAGCGACATAAAGCACCGTCAAGCAACTTTACGGCCTGGGCTTCTCGCTGGCTTTCGAGGTAAACGCTGTGCGCAAACGTCTCCAGATTTGCCGTAAGCGTTCACTCTCGGCAGCGCTGATGGCGGCGCCGGCGTAGCGTGCAGCGATGAATGCAGCTGTCAAACCCTCGATGGCTTGCGCTTCTTCCACCGTCGCCTCGATCTCTCTTTCCAGGCGTGGAGCAAAGCGATCCGGCGTCTCGGCGGGGCGGCGTCCTGCTGCGCGCGCTTCTGCGGCCGCCAGCAACTGAAAATAGAGCAAGCGCACCCGCTGATTCGGGCTAAGCAGACGCCACAGCCGCAGGCGTCGCATCAGCCCAGGCGCTGCGCCATGGGGGGCTCCAGCCATCTCTGCGTGGACGAATTGACGTTGCGCGTACCATCGCTGCGCTGCGCCAAAGAGCATGCGCCATTGCGCCACCAGACGTTCCCAAAGCCGACGCAGCCAGCGCAGCGAGGCTTGCTTGTCGCTAAAATAGAAATAGGCGGCGTATCCCAGCAGCAGCGCCACAGAGAGCCAGAAGAATGCTCCACCCACCCAGGGCGGGATCACCAGCGCCTCTGGCGGCGGGGCGAGCATCTCCTGCGCCAGCGGCGGCGGCGTCTCCTCTGGCGTGGGCGTGGCAAAAGGCAGCAGCGAGAGCAGCATCAAGAAGGCCACCGTGATCAGCCGAAAGATCAGATAGACGAAGGCAAAGAGCGCGTTGAGGAGGGTCGCCAACACTACGGAGAGTAGATAGGTGTCGCCGAGGGGTAGGAATGTCGCCACGATGGCAAAGAGCAGGATGACCAGGATGGTGTAGATCGGCCAGTTGCGCGTGATGGCTGTCGCTGTGGGCAGACGATCTAACGTCCAGCGCGCGCGCAGCACGGCCAATTGCCCCTGGCTGATCAACAGCAGTCCAATCAGAAAGTAAGTCAGGATGGCGCCCACCACCAGCGGCTCAATCTCCAGCCGACCCAGCGTCCAGAATTCAGGCCGTGTAATCCCCATGCGCAGAGTGGAGGCGATCAAGATCAGGACGATCCCCCAACCGACCCAGCGTGCAACAAAGCCGCGCAGAATCTGCGTGCGGTTGGTGGGCGCCGGGCGCGCCGAATCGGCAAAGCGGGTGTGGGCGCGATGGTTGATCCAGAGTTCGTCCGGCTGGAGCGCCATCCGTATCAGGTCGTCGGTAAAGTCGATAGCGGCGTACCAGGTGAAGAGGACGACGATAAGCGCAAATAAAAAGGCGCCGTCGGCAAAGACGCCGGTTGGGTCGTTGAGCATGGCGAGTGGGCTGGGCAGTGCGCCTGCTGACAGCCAAAGGATGGCGCGCGTCGCCGCCGCCAACAATAGAATCTCGGCCAGCCGGTAGGCGGGTGAACGCCGTAGCCGTTGGGCAGGCAGGGCAAGCCAGGTCGTCGTCGCGCAGCCGACGATGGCGGCGAAGATGCCCATGCCGACGATGCTCCAGCGCGTGCCCGGCGGCATCCCCGGCGCATACTGACGCAGGAAGGCAAGCAGCACGATGTCGATCATGCTGACCATCGTCACCACCAACAGCGGGCGCAACAGCGATGTAAGCCATTCTCGATCCATCGGGTCGGGAGCGGTTGAGTCTGGCGCGTCGGGTGGTCTCTGCCCTGTTGCGTCGGCGGTTGTGGGGATGAAGACTGCGTCGGATGTGGAGTCGGCCATTGGTTGCGTCATCTACGGAAAACGATACCACGTCTGGACATTGTGATAGAAATCCCACGGGCCAGGCGCCAGCCCGCCCCAACGCGACGTATACCCGATATTCTCCACGATGCCGGCCAGAAAGATGTAGGGCAGGTCATCATGTAAAGTTTGTTGAATTTCTCGGTAAAATGGCGCTCGATCTTGCGGTTGGCAACCTGGCGTCGTCAGCCCTTGCGCCAGCAGCGTTTCCAGACGTGCATTCTGATAGCTGGTAAAGTTGAAGCCGCTGCCGGGACGATCCGTTGCCGCTGACCATAATTCTGTGTCATCCGGATCGATCCCAATGCCCGCCCAACCGCTGATCGCCAGGTCAAAGCGCTGGCCGAGCAATTGCCGCGTGAAGGTGGTCACATCGAGAGGCTGGGTGACGATATCGAAGCCAACGGCGTTGAGTTGATCTTCGATGGTGGCGGCAATGCGGGCATAGTATGAGTTATTGTCAGGAATGTTCAGCGTCAGGCGCAGGGAACGCACATCTTTTTCGCGAATGCCATTGCGGTTGGTGTCGATCCAGCCATCTTCTTCCAGCATGGTCCGTGCCTGATCGGGGTTGTAGGCGAGCGGTTCAAGCGTTGCATCGAAGGCCCACGGCACGATCGGTAATATGTTCGCCGCCAACGGGTAGGCCTGTCCCAAATAGATGGCGCTGACGATGCCACGATAGTCGATAGCGTGTGCAATGGCGGCGCGCACGACCGCATCGCCCAAGATGGGGTGCGGGTCTTGAAACTGGAATGCGCCAGCATCGGTCAGCCCGCGCTGGGGAGCGGTTGGGTTAGCAAGATTGAGGGCGAGGAAGTCATACGCGTCAGTGGCGGCGCTGAAGGTCTTGATGGCCGGTGCGTCTAGCAGGCTGGTGAGTTGATCGGGTGTGAGCGATGTCTCGTCGAGTTCGCCTGCCAGCAGAAGCTCCAGTCGCTGGGTGGCGTCGGGCACGATGCGAAAGATCATGCGTTCCATCAAGGGCGCCCCTTGCCAGTAGCGGTTGTTGCGCTGCAACACGACCGTTTCACCAGGTATCCAGCTTTGGAAGACAAAGGGGCCTGCGCTGACATCTGGCTCTTGATTGAAAAAGCTGCTGACGACATCGCTGAAATCGGCGGCGAAGCGATGGCTGGGTAGCCAGCCAACGCGTAGCAGTTCGAGCGCATCGCAGCGCGCCTCCTTAAAGGTGACGCGCACGGTTAGAGGGTTGACCAGCGTAATGTCTTCAATTGCCGCCGCCAGATGCTGGTATGGCGAATTGACGGCATCGAGCCTGATGGCATCGTAGGTAAACTTGAAGTCATTGGCATCGACCGGGTCGCCGTCGCTCCAGGTGACGCCTGGGCGTAGATAGAAGGTCCAGGTGCGGCCATCGGGTGCGGTCTCCCATCGCTCCGCCATGGCGTTGACGGCGCCATACTGGCCTGTCACCGGGTCCTGGCGCACGAGTGTGGGATAGAGCATGGCGTGCACGGCGACGCTGGCGCGATCGGCGGCCAGGATTGGGTTGAAATTTTGCGGATTCACGGTCAATGCGCGCACCCATGTCCCGCCCGGCTGCGGTGCACCGGCAAGATACCCTAATGGTGTAGGCGTGGGCGTAGGAAAAATGAATTCGGTGCGCGCCTCAGGTTGTTGGCTACACCCTGCCAGCACCATCAGCAACAACAGCACCCAACGTCCACCTTGCCACCATGGCTGCACTCGAATTCTCATGTTGCTAGTTTGCACGATGCCGGGATTGCGGGCAAATTGGCGTGCCAGATCGGGGCGGCGGATGCGGTAAACGTGGCGACAGGGTTTGACGAAGCCTTCACCCTCCGCTACAATCGAGATCAATTGGCCCCCTTAGCGCAGAGGATAGCGCAACTGCCTTCTAAGCAGTGGGTCGTAGGTTCGAATCCTACAGGGGGCGCCTGCATAACGCTGTGTCTTTGCTGATAACGCCGTGTCTTTGCTGCAGACAAGAAATCAAAAGCCCATCAGAAATAACTGATGGGCTTTTTTTGTCTTTCATGCGCATGGGGCGACCAGCGGCATTTTTGAGAGCGTTCTGTCGCAGAGAGCCGTTGGAGAGACTCGAACTCTCGACCTGCGCATTACGAGTGCGCCGCTCTACCGGCTGAGCTACAACGGCTTACTATGCATGCAGTATAGCGAAAAGTGCGCAATCCGGCAAAAAAGCGACGCCGCTGCACACTATCTGCCGCAGTCCTCCCTGACGGTTACTGTTTGACGCGGGTAACGTAGGCGCCGTCGCGCGTGTCCACGCGCACGATGTCGCCTTCCTGCACGAACATGGGCACTTGCGTGCGCAGCCCTGTCTCCAGCTCAACTGTTTTGGTCGGCGCGTTGGCGGTGTCACCCTGGATGGCAGCTTCTGCCCACACGACGCGCAAATCGACGGCGGTTGGCAGCTTGAGCGAGATCGGTTCGCCCTCATAGAACTCCATGCTGACTACGGCGTTCTCCAGCAGATAGTCCTTGACATCCTCCATGAACTCCGGGCCAAGTGCAATCTGCTCGAAGGTGTCTGTGTTCATAAAGTGGTAGAGTTCGCCGTCGGTGTAAAGATACTGCACATTGGCTTTGTCCAGCTCGACGTCGTTGAGCCGCGTGCCGTTGCTATAGGTGCGTTCGACAGTCGCTTCCGTGCGCAGATTGCGCACCTTGAGCCGGATCGTCGCCCCGCCGCGCGCCACTTTGATATGCTGATACTCCAGTACACGCCAGAGCTGACCGTCCTCTTCAAAAATGCTGCCCTTGCGCAGGGTCTGTACTTCCGCCATCGTTCACGCACCTTGCCTGTTCATAGCTGCCGGCTGATAACCTTCGGCATTATAGTGGCGCGGTTTGCAGGCTGTCAAAGATGCGGCGGGCGAAATGGGTGCAGTTCATCATCGACCAGGGCAAATCGCTGTGTGGCTGTATGGCTATGATTACTTGATTGCCTCCGGATTCAAACAATTCGGCGGCAGTTTGCCCGCCAGCCCAGCCAATAGATTGTCGGCGGCCATCTCCGCCATCTTGCTACGCGTCTCGAAGCTGGCGCTGGCGATATGCGGCACAATGAGCGCGTTGTCGAGCGTATAGAGCGGATGGTCGGCGGGCAGCGGCTCCGGGTCGGTGACGTCCAGACCGGCAGCGAAAATCTGCTTCGCCTTCAGCGCCGCGTACAACGCCATCGTATCGACGACAGGGCCGCGCGACGTGTTGACCAACACCGCGTTGGGCTTCATCAACTTGAGCGCAGCGGCGTCGATGTAGTGGCGCGTCTCCGGCGTCAGCGGCACGTGCAGCGACACGAAGTCGGACTGCGTCAGGAGTTCTTCCTTGCTCACGGGGATGGCGCCCAGCTCCTTTTCCGCCACTTCGCTGCGCATGGCGTCGTGGTAGAGAATGCGCATGCCGAAGCCGGCGGCGCGGCGCGCCATCGCCAGCCCGATGCGCCCGATGCCAGCAATGCCCAGCGTGGCGCCGTGGATGTCCTGTCCCATCAGCAGCATGGGTCCCCAGGTGCGCCAATGACCGTTTTTGGCGTAATCGCGCCCCTCGACGATGCGCCGCGCACAGGCCATCAGCAGCGCAAAGGCCAGGTCGGCGGTGGTGTCGGTGAGGACGCCGGGGGTGTTGGTCATCAGGATGCCGCGCTGCGTGGCCGCAGGCACGTCGAAGTTGTCGAAGCCGACGGCAAAGTTCGCTACGACTTTGAGCCTGGGCGCCGCGTCCATTAACTCAGCGTCGATTTTGTCGGTGAGCAGCGTCAACAACCCGTCGGCCTGGCTTGCCCACTCCAACAGCACGGCGCGCGGCGGCGGCAGCTCGTCTTCCCAGACGGTGGCGTCGGTCTGCTCCAATACCTTGCGCAACCCCCGGTCAGGGATGATGCGCGTAACAAAGACGCGTGGCTTGCTCATGCGGCGACTCCTTGCGCACTATGATTGATCCAATCACGGAATAAGGTCAGCCCTTCGCGGATGTCCGGCGTGTCGATGCCGGAGTAGGCGAAGCGGATGTAGTGGCCGGTCTCGCCGGCGAAAGGACGCCCGAAGTGCATGCGCGTGCAGAACGAGACGCCGGTATGCTTGAGTGCGGCGTCGGCGAACGCGGCGACGCTGGTGTAACCGAGGCGTTCCATGACGCCGGTGACGTTCGGGAAGAGATAGAAGGTTGATTCGGGCTTGTGCACAACGAGGCCATCGATCTGGCGTAGAAGCTCCACCGTGGCGTCGCGGCGCTCACGCAAAGTTTCGACGTTGGCGCGCGCCGCCGATTGATCGCCGCGCAGCGCCTCAACGCCCGCCCACTGCACAAAGTGCGTCGTGCACGATTCGTCGTTGGTGTTGAGCCGTGCGATCGCCTGGATCGCTTCTTTGGGGCCGATCGCTGCACCCAGCCGCCAGCCGGTCATAGCGTACTTCTTGGAGAAGGTGTAGAGGATCACCGTCCGCTCCTTCATGCCTGGCAGACTGGCAATGCTGGTTGTCGCGCCGGAGTAGCGCACATCGAAGTACGCTTCGTCGGAGAGCACCCACAGGTCGTGCTGGATCGCCAGTTCAGCCACGCGCTCCATCTCCGCCGCCGAAGATTCTGTGCCCAGCGGGTTCTGGCAATTGTTGTAGATCAGGATACGCGTCCGGGGCGTGATCAGCGACTCCAGGTAGTCCATGTCCATCTGGAAGCCGTCGGCGGTTTCGATGAAGCGATAGGGACGCCCCACACCGTGAAAATACTCAATCTGCGATTCGTAGATCGGGTAACCTGGGTTAGGATAGAGCACTTCGTCGCCTGGCTCCATCACTGCCTGGATGAACTTGGTGACGACTGGCTTGCCGCCCGGCTGCACGGCGACATTCTCCGGTGTGTAGGCGATGCCACGCTCGCCGCCTGCCACCTCCGCCAGCGCCTCGCGCAGCGGTGGGATGCCGGCGGCGGGCGCATAGCCGGTCTTGCCGTCGGCAATGGCTTTGTTTTGTGCGGCGACGATATTCGCCGGCGTGGGAATGTTGATGTCGCCCAGGTGGAAGGGGTAGATTTTGTGCCCCTGCGCCCGCCAGGCGGCTGCGGCTTCGGAGACGGCAAAAGCGGTCTCCGTGCCCAGATTTTTGAGCCTGCTCGCCAACTGCATTTGGGAAATCCTCCGACTGATCATGGAAAAATGAATATGAATTGCTATTCAATCAGCGGGCGCCGGCGCTGCTTTCATAATTGTGTCGGCGCCCGTCTGTTTGATCATGTGACCCGGCGGCACAATCAGGAACTCCTCTTCGTTCCAGTCGCCGTGCACCAGTGCCGTCATCAGGCGGCGGTCGCCGGAGATGCGTTCGAAGGTCCAGCCCTCCGCCAGCGCTTTTTCTCTAGCCTTCTGTTCATACTTTGTCCCGTCGCCCAGGCCGGTGTCAATGAAGGCGGCGCGCGTGTAGTGGCTCATCCAGCCGCGCATCTCCTCGCGCAGCATGTCGGCGGTCTCCTGGCCGTACTTCTCGACCCAGCTCTCATACTGTTCGGCGTCGTCGACCATGCCTGCGCCCAGCCCCCCCGATGAGCCTGGCTCCTGACGCTCCATGTAGTCGGTGCTGTACCAGTAGGTGCCGGGATGACGCTCGAACTCTTCCTGATAGCGCTGGCGTGAGCCAAGATAGAGCGTGATGCAGTCGTGGGCGCGCGGGATCACGATCGGCGTGTGACGGGCGATCAGGTTGGCGGTCGATGTCCCGCACAGCCCATAAGCCAGCAAGATCGCGTCACATTCGCCGGGTTGGATGGCGTCGATCTCGTCCTGGAG
>DGFH01000027.1:0-3753 GCA_002391565.1 Anaerolineales bacterium UBA3905 | reverse complement strand
GGCGTCGATCTCGTCCTGGAGGGTGTGGCGCAACTTCTTGGGCGAGTTGTGCAGCCCCTGACGAAAGAAGCGGGCGGTGACCGTGTGCGGCGAGGTGGCGGCGGCAGCGTAGACAGAACGGGCCAATGCTTCACAGGTCAAGGCGATAAAACGAGCCATGGGATCACACCTTTTCAGGATTTGCGCTGCCCTGAAGCTGCGCCACGAACGCCGCGTGCGCCTCACTCTGGACGCCTTGCTGCACCGCAATCAGCACTTCCGCCAGTTTGCCCGCCAGGATCGCCGCAACGGGCAGCCACAGGCCGGGAAAGCACCGGCTGTGCAGCACACCGTCGGCGTCTGGCAGCTGCGCCACAAACCGCCCCTCTTCCAGTACAAACCAATCCAGGGCACGGTCATAGACGCGCCAGACGATGTATTCGCGCACGCCGGCGCGGCGATAGACGTGCATCTTGGTGTGCAGGTCATAGGAGGCGCTGCTGCCCGCAATCTCCACCACCAGCTCCGGCGCGCCCTCAATAAAGCCATCGGCGGCGATGCGGCTCTGCCCGCCACACTCTGTCTCGATGCGCAGCAGGGCGTCGGGCTGCACCTCGTTGTTGGCGTCCAGCCGCACGCTGCCGTCGCCGCCAAATTGGAGACATGGCGTAGAAGCCACGTATGCCCCCAGCCAAAAAAGAATTGCGCCGTCAGCAACCTGATGTTCAATACGAATTGGGGATGGCATTTGGACGATTCCTTCGATCAGTTCGGCTTTGCGGAGATCGGGCATGGCGTCGTAGCGGCGTTCAAACTCAGCGCGCGTCAGGTGATCGCCATTTTCCAGGGGAAGTTGGCGTGGTGCGTCGAGTCCTCGCGTTGCTGCCTGGGGCTTGTCTATCACGGCTACCATGGGGCGCCTCCCTGTCTTTGCGCACATCTCCCTGCGGTTGCCCGGCTATTATATCACGGCGACGAAGCGGGCGAGAAAAGTGGCCGTTTCGCCCCCCTCCACCGCACTCTACACCGGCGGGTAAGCCATGCTGGCGCACCGCCTACCGTTTGACTGCGCCCGGCCGAATCGTGGCGTGGTTGAGCAGACCGGTCAGGCCGTCGTGCCGAAAGACGATGCGCGCCCGCTGCGCCGGGTTCTGCCGTCGTTCCAGCCGCCGCCAGAGCGGCGCAAGCAGGCGCTCCTCGCCAAAGCCGCGCGCAGTCAGTGCGGCCTCTGTCTGTGTCAAGACACGTCGCAACAAGTCGGGGATCGGCTGCGGCGCATCCAGCCCATAGCGGATCACCTGCTGATGGTACGTGCGCATCCGTCCCCAATAGTCGTCGCCCAGCTCTTCGATCATCAGGGTGTGAAGCGTCGGCTGCGCCTCGACCAGCCCCAGGTTAAGCGCGGCAACCGCCATGGTTTCCGTCCAGGGTTGCTGGCAGGCTGGACGAATCTCCAGCGTACCGTAGGCGGCGCGCAGACGTGCACTGTTCCAGATGTAATGTTCGTGAAAAAGGAAGGCGGGGTAGTCGGCGCCGTGTGTGCGCAGATACTCAGTGAAAGGGATCGAGCTGGGCACAATCTCGCCGCCAGCGCGCACGATCAAATAGGTGGCCTGGGCAATCGTCTCGATGAAGTCGGCCAGGTCGCGCATCGGCCGCGCCAACATGCCGTGACGATGTTCGTTGGCGCGGATGGCGGCCATCACCCCCTCGCGCGCGCTGCAGTAGGGGCTTTCCCTGCCGGCATAGACCGGCGAGTTGGCGCACAACGCAATCACGATTGGCGTGATCAGGCTGCCGTAGTTGAGCATTGCCGTCATTTCGGCGCGACCGATCGCCACGTGCAACTGGTCGGCGGCGGTGACGGTGTACCACAGCCAGGGGTCGGCCATGGCGCGGTAAAGGCTCAGGTAGCGTTGCTTGGGCGACATGATGCGCAGGCTGGGGGGGCTAAGCGGTTGGACGCCGTAACCGAGGACGCGCCACCCGGCGCGCGCGGCAGCGCTCACCAGCTGCGCCACAGCATCCTGCATAATCTCTTGAATCTCGAATAGATTTTGGCAGGGTTTGGTGCTGATCTCCACGGTGCCCAGCCCAACTTCAAGCGCGTAGGAGAAATCCGGCCCTTTGAGACCGACGATGAAATCGCGCTGGCCGAGCGCGCCTGCGCCATATTCTGGTTCGAGAGCAGGGTTGGTGAGCAGCGCCTGCCACAGCCGCCGGGCGTCGACGGCCTCACCGGTCGCCGCCACGATGGGGAACTCTGCCTCGCGGCCGACTGTGCGCGGTGTGGGCGTCGCCAGGGGAAAGCCGGCGGCGAAACGTTCCGCCAGTTCGGCGAAGATGGGTGCAAGTTCGGCGTCGGTGGTTTTCTCTGGCACAATGAGTTCCTTTTTATGCCATACGTTGCACGATGTAGGGCAACTGGCACAAGTCGCGGCAAATGGCGTGGGCGCGCGTTGCGGCGCTGCCGCGATCGATAATGCCGGTGTACAGGATGGCGCGCATCCCCACCGCCAACGGGCCAACGATGTCGTTGGCCTCGCGGTCGCCGATGTGGGCGATCATGTGGGGAGGCAGCCCCAGTTCCAGCGAGGCGCGGCGAAAGATGCGCGGGGATGGCTTCGATTCTCCCACCTCATCGGAAAAGAGAAACAGGCGAAAGTACTGTAGCAAGTCGTGCTGATAGAGCAACTGGCGCACGCCGCGTCCGGTTGTGTGGATGGTGTCGGAGATGATGCCGAGTGTGTAGTGTCGCGCCAGTTCCGCTAGCGTGCTATGCACGTGCGGCGCAAAGTCCGGCGGGATGCGCACCTCCATCGTTTCAATGGCGCGCGCCAGGTCATTGACCTCATGCAAAAAGGCTGCGTACTTGCCGGGCGCCGGCTTCAAGCCCAGACAGTCGTAGGCATAGCTTAGGCGACGGTGGACGCTGGGCGTCTGATGGTGATTATGCCACTCTTCACGAAAGCGTGCATTGGCCTGCCGGTACGCCTGCGCAGCGTCGTCTGGCTCGATGTGGGGGTAGTGACGCATGATGTGATCGACAAAGAGCACCACGCGTTCGTCGGCTTTAGAGGGCAATCCCATTTGCGCCCGTTTCGGTTCGTCGGAATCATCGGCGGCGAGCGTGTCCCAGAAATCGAAAGTCAGCGCCTGGATCATGGTATGCGATCATAACATGGAAGATGAGAGATTGGAGATTGAGGGTGGACGCCAGTGATCCTTTCGTCAGCGTGCAAATACCAGCGTCAGCCACACGATGCCCAGCGACAGACTGAGGACGGTGATCAGCGGGCCGGCTTTCAGGTATTCTGTGAACGACAGGTTCACATCGCGGCGGTAAGCGATCTCCGCCACGATCAGATTTGCCACCGAGCCGAGCAGCGTCAAATTGCCTGCCAGGGTGGTGGACATGGCCAGGGTCAGCCATGCCTGCGTCGGGTTGGGAAATTCCGGGATGTAGGGACGGAAGAGCAGCACCGCCGGCACGTTGGAGACCAGATTGCTCAGCATGACGGCGACCAGCGAGAGCGCGGCCACGCCTTGCTCTGCCAGCGGTCGCGCCACACGGAACAGTTGGTCGCTCAGACCAACGCTCTCGATGGCGCCGGTGACGATGAACAGCCCGCCAAAGAAGACCAGCAGCGATAGATCGATCTCGCGGAAGACGGCTTCCGGCTCCAACCGCCGGCTGATGAGCAGGATCGCCGCGCCCACCAGCGCGGCCAGCGGGATCGGGAAGCCAAGAATGAAACCCGCCAGCATCACAGC
>DGFH01000267.1:399-5200 GCA_002391565.1 Anaerolineales bacterium UBA3905 | reverse complement strand
CCTCCGGCGTGACATGGCGCTGACCTACAAAACAAATTCTGCCCCCAATATGAAATAAACCCAACTCTCACATGCAGGTTGACGCTATCGGCGCGGCAGACTATGATCTTTTGGGCAAGGCGATGCAACCGCTCCTTGCCCAGTGCGTACTAAACAGTGCATGCTAAAATGATAGGCGCGAGTGTGAAGAACGCAATTTCAGGGAGGAAAACACAAAATGGATACGTCTACGTTGATCAATGACATCCGCCGCGCGGTGACATTCGACGCCAGCTTCTACAGACAGGCAGCGAATGACGACCGCTATAGTCAGCAGGCGCTCCTCATCGTCATGATCGTAGCGGGGCTCTCCGGCATCGGCGCATTTCTCAGTAGCCTCTTCAGTGGCAATTTTGTTGGCGCATTTGTCGGGTTGGTGCTTGGCGTTGGCTTTGCCATCATCGGCTATTTCGTCTGGGTGTATGTAATCCAGTATGTAGGGGCGCAATTCTTCCAGGGGCGCGCCACGGCGCCGCAACTCCAACGCACGCTCGGTTATGCTTATGCGCCAACCGTGCTCGGCTTCTTTAGCTTTATTCCCTGTCTGGGTGGATTGATCGCGTTGGCCGGCTCTTTGTGGGCGCTGGCCTGCGGCTTTTTCGCCGTGCGCGAGGTGCACCAACTGGACGATGGCAAGACGTTGCTGACCGTAATCATCGGCTGGGTGGTGGTGATGGTGCTGGCTGCTATCGTCGGCTTGATTGGCGCAATCTTCGGCGCTGGCGCTATGGGGCTTGGCGCCCTGTTTGGGAGATAAAGGCAACCATCATGCAAGTTGAGTTGTTGGCGCTCACGCAGCGCAACCCGGCGTTGACGGCGGACACGGTGGCCGGCATTGGCGATCTTGCCACAATTTTCGCCGGCCAGAGCACCTACCCCGAAGCGATCATGGAGTTTGCTGGGCGCGTCTGCTACCGCTCCACCGCTCGCATGGGCACGGCGCCGGAGTTCATCGCCGCCCGCGTGCGCGAAGGGCACGAGGATATCATCGAGCACGTGGTGGTTACGGTGCGCGTCACCAACTCGGTAGAGCCGCTTTACTGGCGCACACGCAATCGTCACTGCGAAGTGACCGACGTTGGCGCCAACACCTGGATCGTGAGCGGCAACACGCGCGTCTGGCTCGATTTCTTTCGCCACGGTGTGGCGCTGGAGGCGCTTCCGATCCTCAAAGCGGTGGCGCCGTCGGTCTTTGCCGAATTTGAGAGTGAAGAGTGGAGATTGAGAGATTGGGAGATTGAGCGATTGGGCGAGGGGATGCAACACCAATCCCCACTTTCCACTCTCCACTCTCCAATCTTCCCATCGCTTCTCCCCGTCCAACTTGGCCCGATGCGCGTTACCCTGCTCGGCTACACGCGCCCGCTGCTTGATGACCCGTCGCTCCTGGTCGATCACGGTGCAGCCACCTTCTTCTTCGAGGGGATCAGCCGCACCTGCACCCACCAGCTGGTGCGCCATCGGCTGGCTTCCTTCAGCCAGGAATCGCAGCGTTACGTCGAGCTCAGCAAGGGTGGCTGGCAGGCGGTCATTCCACCAGCCGTCGCCGAAAACGCCGAGGCGATGGCCGAGTTGACCGAGTTCTGGCGCATTGCCGAGGAAAAGTACGCCCGCCTGCGCGCTCTGGGCATCCGCAAGGAAGATGCACGCTTCTTGTTGCCCAACGCCGCCGAAACGCGCATCGTCACAACGATGAATTTTGCTGCGTGGCAGCACTTTCTCTGGCTGCGCGCAGTGGACAAGGCAGCGCAATGGGAAATCCGCGCGCTGGGGCAGGAAGTGCTCAAGATGCTCTACACCATCGCGCCAGAAGTCTTTGCCGAACACTGGCGCGTCTATCAGGAACAGTTTCAGTAACATGGACGTAGACGCGGCCAGCGACCGCGTCTACGCTTTGCCCTTGTCGGATTACCCCATTGGCACGACCAGATCATACGGAAACTGCGTCAGATTGAGCATGCTCCCGTCGGTCTGGAAAGCAATCGTATCCTCAACGCGCACGCCGTAACCGCGTTCCGGGTAGTACAGCCCTGGCTCAATGCTGACCACGTGCCCCGGCGCCAATAGTGTGTAGTTGCCGGCAGCAATGCTCAAACTTGGCCCCTCGTGCACATCTAGCCCAACGCCGTGACCCAGGCTGTGAACGTAACCATCGTGTCCGCCGGGATGCGTGCGGGCGGTCGGGTGCCCCTTTGCCTCGAAGTAGTCCAGCGTCATCTGTTGCAGGTCGCGACAGGGTAAGCCGACGCGCGCCGCCGCCATGGTGCGGTCGAAGATTTCTTTGACCTGCTCATAGAGAGCGTAGACCGCGTCGGTGGCGTAGCCGAAGCACCAGGTGCGCGTCATATCGTGATAGTAGCCGCTGCCCCCGCGCGGGAAGATATCGAAGATGATCGTCTGCCCCAACCGGAGCGCCACCGACTCGGAGCCCCGGTTATGCGGGACGCCAGCCTCGCGCCCCTGCGCAAAGATCGTGTCGCCATCCTCGGAGAGGCCGTAATAAAGCAATCGCGTGCGCACAAAGCTCTTGACATCGCCGATCGTGAGAGGTGCGCCGTCAGCCTTGACGATCATATCCCCATGCACGGCATGTTGACGCACAAATTCCTGCGTCTCCCCCACAACCACGCCTGTTAACCGTCCCGCTTCCGCCATCTGAGCAATCTCAGCGGCGTCTTTCGTCTCGCGGGCCAAACCGAAGAGCGTTTCGCCGTACTCGCCCACGATCTCGGTGGCAAGCAAACGATCCTGGAGGTGATTGAGCAACAACATCGCTGCGCCGGCGTCGATCATGCCGTAGACACCAAGCCTGCCGCGCAAGTTTTCATCATGAATCACATCGGCAAGATAAGCGACTTCCGCCGCCAGGCGGTTGCCGTCATGTTCTTGCAAATAGCGCATGTGGTTGTACTGCGCGTCGCGGTCAATCAGCCGCAGTCCGGTGGCGGCGGCGGTGTCGCGCTCCATGCCGCCATGCACCAATGTTAGCGGTCCACCACGTCGCTTGAGCACCAGCGCGCGTTCCAGATGTGCGCCACCGGTCAGATAGTTCATCACCGGGTTGCCGGCTGAGTTGCCCACCACCAACACGGCGTCGAGATTGCGTTCCGCCATCAGACGATCAAGATCTTGTTTCATGGTTCCTCTCTTTGATTCTCTCTTTGATCAGTTGCGAGGGGCGAGTTGTGAGAGCGGTGAGGCGTCGTCCACTGCGCCGCGCCCATTGGCTGCCAGTCACAGAAACGGGCGTTGCGCCAGCACGGCCTCGCTGGTGGCGGCGCTGTCCGGGTCGCTGACCGCCAACAAGCTCCAGCCCCAGCCAGCGATTAGCGCCGCCAGCTCACCCGTCTCCAGCAGGTACGCCGGGTTGGCGTCAGGACGCACCTTTAGCACGCCAGCATGATGCGTTTGCAGCGCCAAAAGACCGCCAGGCCGCACCGCAGCGCGCAACCATGGCCAAAGCGGGCGGCTCAAAAAGTAAAAGCAGGTGACACAGTCAAATGCCTCTGGCGGCGGCCGCCACTCATCCAGATCGACAGGCAGAAAGCAGGTGCGTTCAGTGACGCCTTGTGCTACAGCGGCGTGTGTTGCCAGCGCCAGCGCAGCGTCACTGACATCCACGCCGGTCGCCAGCCAGCCGCGTTGCGCCAGCCAGATCACCGTCCCGCCTGCGCCGCACGCAACATCGAGCGCGGTTGGCGTCTGGCCTGCCGCCCGACGCGCAACCACCACGCTATCCAGCATGTCAACATGGCGCATCAGCCAGCGATTAGGCTTGATCTCAACCGGGGCGTCGCCAGCAAGATAACGTTGATTCCAGCGGGTGCGGTCAGCAGCGGACATGAGCGTCAGCGTATCACGGGTTGATGTGGCAGGCAAAGGTGCGCATGGCGTGCAGCGCGCACCGGCATATTGGTCAACCAGGCGGAAAAAATTGGGGGGTTGACAATCATCTGATTTTTGCTACAATCCTGGTAACGATGCCGGTAACGATACCGGAATTGTTGCAAAATCCCGTTCTCAACAATTGAGCTTGCAATCATGCCACACCTGCATGGTGGAATGACGATCCGTGATGTGGCGCGCCGGGCCGGAGTCTCTGTCTCCACCGTTTCGCGCGTCCTCAACGACAAAGACGACGTGGCGCCTGAGACCGCCGCCACCGTACGCCGCGTAATCGAGGAAATGGGCTATGCGTCCAGCATCGCCGCCCGCAGTTTGCGCAGCCGCACGACCAATGTCGTCGGGTTGATCGTGCCTGATCTCTGGCATCCATTTACCTCGCTGGTGATTCGCGGCGTCAATCAGGTGACAGCGGCGCAGGGCTATGACCTGATCGCCTACGCCAGTGCGCGGCGCAACCCGTATTTGATGGCAGACTGGGAAGTGCATTTGGTGGCGCAACTCAATGGTACGGTGACCGACGGCATCATCGTGGTGACGCCCAACGCCGCCACCTATCGCACCACTTTTCCGCTGGTGGCGATCGATCCTTATCAGGCGACGACCGAATATCCGGCGGTGATTGCCACCAACTATCAGGGCGTGCTGGAAGCGATGGCGTATCTGGTCAGCCTGGGGCATCGGCGCATCGGCTTCATTGCCGGACGCTCCGACCTGGAAAGCGCCAAGCGCCGATTGGAAGGCTATCTCGCCGGGTTGGCGCAGGCTGGCATTGCGTTTGACCCGGCGTTGCTCGTCACTGGCGACTACACGCGGACAACCGGCGCGGGGTGTGCGGAGCAGTTGCTGGCGCTCGACC
>DGFH01000267.1:0-282 GCA_002391565.1 Anaerolineales bacterium UBA3905 | reverse complement strand
CGGCGTTGCTCGTCACTGGCGACTACACGCGGACAACCGGCGCCGGGTGTGCGGCGCAGTTGCTGGCGCTCGACCCGCCGCCGACTGCAATCATGGCGTCGAGCGACGAAACCGCGTTCGGCGTCTACGATGTTGCGGCGCGGCGCGGCATGCGCATTCCGGATGATCTCTCCGTAATCGGTTTCGACAATACGTTAGAAAGTCTCTCGGTCAACCCACCGCTGACCACCGTCGATCAATCGATCGAGCAGATGGGCGTGCTACTGTCTCTTATACACATCT
>DGFH01000376.1:5083-10903 GCA_002391565.1 Anaerolineales bacterium UBA3905 | reverse complement strand
GGCGATGACCTACGGGAGAGGCTGCTTCGTGCGTTGAATGCGACCACATCGATTGTGGGATGATCTTATGAATCCCCATGAGCCGGTTTTTCCTGACAGACGATGAGCTTCAAACATCGTCGAACTTAGTGATGAAGGAGCACCATGACGACCACAGTCACGATCATTGGCGGCGGGCTGGCCGGGAGTGAGGCCGCCTGGCAAATTGCCCGGCGCGGGCTGCACGTCGATCTGATTGAGATGCGCCCGGTGCGCGGGACGGAGGCGCATCACACCGACCGCCTGGCCGAACTGGTGTGCAGCAACTCGATGGGTTCGACGCTGCCTGACCGCGCCCTCGGCATCCTGAAGCTGGAGCTGCTGCGGCTGGGCAGCCTGATCATCCGCACGGCGTTCAAGCATGCGCTGCCGGCAGGCGCGGCGCTGGCCGTCAGCCGCGACGACTTCGCCGAGGAGATCACGACGTTGATCCACAGCCATCCCAACATCACGGTGCACCGGCGCGAGGTGACAGAGATCCCCGCCGGCCCGACGATCATCGCTACCGGGCCGCTGACGAGCAGTGCGCTGGCGGCGCGCATCCAGGAACTCACCGGCCAGCAGCACCTCTACTTCTACGATGCGATGGCGCCGATCGTCGTCGCCGACAGCATCGACATGCAGATCGCCTTTCGCCAAAGCCGCTACGATCGCGAGAGCACGCCGGGCGGCGAGGACGGCGACTACATCAATTGCCCGCTCAACAAAGAAGAGTACACCCGCTTCGTGCAGGCCCTGCTTGCGGCGCCCAAGATCGAGTTAAAGGGCGCGGACAAGGAGCTGGAACGCTACTTCGAAGGCTGTATGCCCATCGAGGCGCTGGCGGCGCGCGGGGAGCGTTCGCTGGCCTTTGGACCGATGCGCCCGGTCGGGCTGCGCGACCCGCGCACCGGGCGTCGCCCCTACGCTGTCGTGCAATTGCGCCAGGACAACGTCGCCGGCACGCTCTACAACATGGTCGGCTTCCAGACCAACATTCGCTGGGGCGCTCAAGAGGAGGTGCTGCGGCTAATTCCAGGGCTGGCGCACGCCGAGTTCGTGCGGTTGGGGCAGATGCACCGCAACACCTTCATCAACAGCCCGACCTTGCTGCACCCGACGCTGCAATATCGGGGGCGGGACGATCTCTTCTTCGCCGGGCAGATCACGGGCACCGAGGGCTACGTCGGCAGCACGATGGGCGGGCTGGTGGCGGGCGTCAACCTGGTGCGATTGCTGCGCGGGGAGCCGCTGCTTGTCTTTCCGCGCACCACCATGGTCGGTGCGCTGCTGCACTACATCACCCACGCCGACCCTGCCACCTTCCAGCCGATGAAGGCGGCGATGGGGCTGCTGCCTGAACTGGAAGAACCGGTGCGCGGCAAGCGCGCCCGCTACGCCAGCTACGCCGAACGCGCCGAAGCGGAGATGGCGGCGTTTTTGGCAGAGATGGGGTTTACAGTCATATAGCTCGGCGAAAAGCGCCTCTATTTGCCAAAGAATTTGACGTCAAGTAATATAATAACTTGTGAATTTTGGCATCCCTGCTGCCATGATGTGCAGCACAAGTGAAAGGAAATCAAACAATGACGTTTGCGTGGAAGCGCATCGGAGCGCTGATTGCTGTGCTTGTCGCTGTGGTAGCGACACCTCGTGCGCTTTATGCCGAGAACCACTGCAATGAATACACGTGCCTGCGCAACGCGTCGACGCGCGCAAGCGATGGTCATGCATCGCTTCTTCCGCCACACGGGGAGGCGACGCCACAACTATTGCCCAGCGTCACGCTCTCTGTTGCAAACGCCGAATTCGCCCCGGGAGCGCCTGATGCACCTGAATCCCTCACCTGGAACACCTTTGCAGGCAGCAGCGCCAACGATACTGCCGCCAACGGCTTCGTAGATGCCAGCGGCAATTACTACATTGTCGGTACGAGTTATGCCAGTTGGGGAACACCTGTACGCGCTTACACTGGCACAGGAACCGAAGCAGTAGTTGCCAAATTCAGCAGCAGCGGTGTGTTGCTCTGGAACACCTTTCTTGGTTCTGGCGCTGATGATTTCGGTTACGACCTGGCCGTAGATGGCAGTGGACGCGTCTACGTCACCGGGTATAGTAGCGCAACCTGGGGCGCGCCAGTGCGTCAACACGCTGGCGCTACCGACGCCTTCGTGGCGCGACTGGCCAGCAATGGCGCGCTGGAATGGATCACCTTTCTTGGTGGCGCCAATCATGACATTGGCGCTGCGCTGGCGCTCAATGGCACTGACATCTACATTGCGGGGCTCAGCCATGCCTCCTGGGGAAGCCCTGTGCGAGCCTTTGCCGGAGAGATCGACATTCTGGTAGCCAGGCTTAACAACAGTGGTGGATTGCAGTGGCATACATTCCTGGGCAGCAGCGCCAGCGAAGAGGTTGGCGACCTGATCATCAACACGCTCGGCGAACTCTACGTGACAGGTTACGGCTACTCCGCCTGGGGTGCGCCTGTGGAACAATACCATGGTGACCGCGACGCCATCGTTGCTCGGCTGAACACCGGTGGCACATTGGTCTGGAACACCTTTGTAGGCGGCGCCGGCATGGACGCTGGTCTGGCGCTGGCGCCCAATGGGCTTAGCGGCGTCATCGTGGGCGGTTATGCCGATGCAACCTGGGGCAATACACCTTACAATCGTTTCAACGGCGGGGTTGATGGTTTGATTGCGGCAGTAAGCAGCACAGGCAGCGTATCATGGAACACCTTCCTTGGCTCAACTTTACACGATGAAGTGCGCGCACTCGCCGTCGACGGCAGTGGCAATATCTTTTACACTGGCATCAGCAACGCAGTGTGGGGCGCGCCTGTTGATCCCTACAGCAGCAATCTCGATGCCGCAGTGGGCAAACTTAACAGCAGCGGACACCAACAGTGGAACAGTTTCTTTGGGGGAAGTGGCAACGATCGCGGCGCCGCTCTGGCGGCGTTGAGTAATGGGCGCGTTGCTCTTGTGGGTGAGAGCGAAGGCGGGTGGGGTGCGCCCGTCCATGCCTGGAGCGGCGGACTCGATCTCTTTGCTGCACTGTTGCCCGACTATGGCTCGCGCGTCGGCCAAAGCATCAACTACACCAGCTTACCCTGGCGTACAGTGGGCGATCCACCGTTTGCGTTAAGCAACACGGCCACTTCAGGACTTCCCGTTACCTTTGTGGCCAGCGGACCGTGCACGGTGCAGGGCAATATCGTTACGTTGACCGGCGTGGCCGGTCAGTGCACCCTCATCGCCAATCAGGAGGGCAGTCTCCTCTATGCGCCGGCCGTCGATGTCGTCCTGGGATTTCAGATTGTCAAAGCCAACCAGACCATCAATTTTGCAGCGCTGCCCGACAAAACCTTTGGCGATTCACCCTTTGTTGTCAACCCAACAGCTACTTCCGGCTTACCCGTAGTCGTGACCAGCAACACGCCAGCAATCTGCACCGTGACCGGCGCCACTGTAACGCTTGTAGCAGCAGGCGTCTGCACGTTGGTGGCTCAGCAAAGTGGCAACGATGGCTATCAGCCGGCCCCGGAGGTTAGCCGCAGTTTCACCGTAGCGAAAGCGAGTCAGATCATCAACTTCGCTGCGTTGTCGAACAAGAGCTATGGGGATGCGCCCTTTGCAATCAGCCCGATAGCGACTTCTGGGCTACCGGTAAGCGTGGCCAGCAGCACACCAACCGTCTGCACAGTCGTCAACCTCGTAGTGTCGATCCTGGCAGCCGGTGACTGTACGCTGGTGGCGTCACAAAGTGGCGACAATAACTATCATGCAGCGGCTGACGTGACCAATGCGTTCACCGTCGTCAAGGCCAATCAAGCCATCAGCTTTGAAGCTCTGCCTGATCTTCCGCTCGGCAGCGATCCGTTCACGGTTAGCGCTATCGCCAGTTCGGGGCTACCGGTTACGTTTGCGAGCCTGACGCCGGCAACCTGCGCCCTGAGTGAGGGAACAATCACGCTGGTTGCTGAGGGCTTATGTACGATCCGCGCGGAGCAAAGCGGCGATGCCAACTACAATGCTGCGCCCAGTGTTGAACGCAGCTTTACGATTCAACCAGCCGGCAGCGGATTCCGTCTATTCCTGCCGGTGCTCAATCGATGATGTAACAGGCGGCGAGGGGCGACCCACCGTTGCTGGTTTCTTTTATGGGTGGCGTTGTCAGGTGGCGGTTCTGGTATGAGGAACCGCTTGCACTGCAACCGACTTCGTGTCTGTCCGCCATGTGGTGACGCCGACTTCGGTCGGCGTCACCCGGCTATCGATTGAAGGAACCGGCTACCCGACGCCCGCGCCAACCGCTGCCGCCGCCATCGTGGCGTTTTTTCGCCCAGGATAGCTGAGCCAGGTCATGGCAAGATTGAGATCTTGAATCATGCTCATCGCTGCGATGGTTGCGCCGTTGTCAAGTTCCACTGTCTCCGTTGTATGAGCATCTTCAAGGAGCGTCAGGTCGTAGCCACGGTCGAGCGCGGCGTAAGCTGTGGCGCGGATACACCAGTTGGTGGCTGCACCTGCCAGCAAGATGTGCGTTGCGCCCAGGTCAGCCAGCGCCTCCTCCAGCGAGGTCGCCTCGAAGGAGGAGTTGAAATGCTTTTCGATGTACATCTCTCCCGCAGCGGGCGCTAATGCGGGCACGATCTGCCAATCGGGCGTCCCGGCAACCAACTCTTCGTCGGTGTGCTGCACCCAGATCACCGGGATTTGATGGCGGCGGGCATTCTCCACGGCGGCGCCGATATTGGCGACGATGCGCGGTGCATCCCAGGCCCGGCGCATGACGCCGACCTGCGCATCCACCACCAGCAGCACATCCCGATTCCCATTGCGAATAGTTGCCATGCGTCTGCAGCTCCTTGCTTGAATGAATCATAGTTGTGGTCTCGAACCCTCAGCGCTCCGCGCCCCCCTGGCGCCATCGTACGACTGCGCGCCGTTGTGGTAAATGAAGGCGTAGTCGTAGCGACGATCGCGAAAGAGGGCGCCCCCGCGTTTGCGGATCTCGGGCGGGGTCTGCAGCCAGCTCGACGTTTTTGTGTCGAACTCGCCGAGCGTCTGCAGCGCGCGAGATTGCGCTTCGGTCAATCACTCGATGCCCATCTCCGTCGCCATATCCAGTGCGTTGTGCTCCGGTCGATTCTCTTTTCTGGACAGTTGCGCCTCGCGGTCGTAGCAGGCATTGCGGCGCCCGGTTGGGCTTTCTGTTGCACAGTCGTAGAAAATGTACTCGCCTGTCGCCGGGTCATAACCGACAACATCCGGTTCACCGCCGGTGCTTTCCATCGCGTGCAGCGACCATAGCTTTTCAGGCTGCGCCGCCAGCCGCGCCTCTACATCCGCCCACATCAGCCCTGGGTGCCTGTGCATGTGCTGCTCGAAACGCGACGACAAGGCGGCGAGTCATGTCCGGCTCGCCATTGGAGACAACGTCTTGTCGGTGCTTACACCTGGCATAGTGCACTCCTTTCTTTCCAGCATCGCCTGACTTCACGGAAGCGACAATTCTGGGTTTTTCTTCAGTGAGGCCGCCAGCCAAACAACCTATCCAACCGATAGCTACTGTTGTTCAGCCGAGGGCGACGTACTATCTATCAGGCGCTGATCAACCTGTAAAATACAACTCACACCTCGTTTCCTCGGTCGCTGGGGGTGGTGTTGATGAGGATTTACAAAATGATCCGGTAAGCGACGTTGCTGCCTTCAGCGCACAGAGCGCCCTCTCCCGTAGGTCATCGCCCCCGGCGTGACAACGTGGCCGACTCCCGTAGGTCATCGCCTCCGG
>DGFH01000376.1:775-4769 GCA_002391565.1 Anaerolineales bacterium UBA3905 | reverse complement strand
GGCTGGAAGCCGAATCTACGGTTACCGAACCAATGGTGAAATGCCATCAACACTGCCCCCAGCGACCTTCTGGGCTTATTCCGCCGGTGGTGCGCCCGCCACCACTGTGCCATCCACCTCCGCCCACACGGCGTGCGTGGCGGCGTCGTAGCGGAAGGTCACCTCGGCGTCGGCGGCCAGCGACAGCGGGATGTTGGCGCCACCCGGCTCGCCATCAAGGCCGTAGTTCTCGTCCCACGATCCATTGAGCGCTACCTTGAACTCGTAATCGCCAGCGGGCAGCGTCGCCACCAGCGACCAGACGCCCAGCCCCTCGCCCATCGCCTGCACGGCCGGGTCATCGGGCGCCCAGTCCGCCCCGCCCAACGCCGCGCCGATCGTGCCAGGGAAGCTAACCGACGCCGGCGCGACAGGCTCGCCGCTCTCTTCGGGGGCGGCTGCGCCCGGCTCGCTGCCAGCCACGACTGCGCCGTCCACCGTCGCCCACACGGCGTTGGTCGCCCGGTCATAGTGGAAGGTCACCTCGGCGTCAGCAGCCAGCGAGAGTGGGATGTTGGCGCCGCCCGGTTCGCCGTTGAGACCGTAGTTTTCGTCCCACGCCCCGTTGATGGCTGCCTTGAACTCGTAGTCGCCAGTAGACAGGCTGCCGGTGAGCGCCCATGTCCCGTCGCCCTGGTCGGTGGCCTGCACCGCCGGGTCATCGGGCGCCCAGTCCGCTCCACCCAGCGCAGAGCCAATCGTGCCGGGAAAACTGACCGACGCCGGCGCCGGGCGATCCTCTGCAGCAGCTTCCGCTTCGGCAGCCTTGATCGCTTCCAATGAGGGCTGTTCGGCGCGGATGCGCTGCAACTGCGCGTCCAGCGCGGCGAAGCGGTCGGCCATGTCTGCTGCCACTTCCGCTGCCATGAAGACAGCGGCGCTACGGGCGGGCACAGTGAACGCGCCGGTTTCAGCGTCATAGGCGGCGTCGGCGTAGCGATCGTCGTTGCGCACCGCCAGCACTGGATGCAACTCCAGCCCCATGCCGGCCAGCGCTTCGTCGGTAAAGGTGACCGCGTCGGGTTGCGCGTTGAAGAGCACGACCGCCAGCTCGTGATCGGCGTCCACGTCGTCCGCGCCCTCGCCAATGTCGGCAATGCTCATCACGATCAAGCCGGGAATAGCGTCGGGGCCGGCGTTGTGGAAGTGGAGCATCTGTAGCACCTGGTCGTCGGTCTGCAGACGGAAGAGCGGCGAGCTGTAGCGAATCTGCAGAAAGTCGGTGAAGTTGGCGATGGTCGCCTGGATCAACGCTGCGTCGGGCTGAAGGTCAACGTCCGCCAGCAACGGCTGCATGATGGGCCAGTCGTTCTCATTCTTCTCGGCGACGGGCAGACCGCGACCAAAGCCGTTGTCCTGATAGGTGAAGTCGAGGAAATTGAACCAGTCGCCCGAATTGTAGGAATCGCGGTCGAAACTCTTGGAGCGCAGCATCTCTGTGCCCGCCTGCTGGAAGGGGACGCCCTGGCTCAGCAGCACGATGGCGTGACCGAGCTGCGCCATCTGCGCACGGTCGGCGATGGTGGCGTCGGCGGGCGCCGCCAACTGCACCACATCGAAGAGCGTCTGGTTGTCGTGCTTGTCGGCGTAGACGATGTTCTCCTGCGGATCCATCGTATAACCTGCCGGCGCGCCGTTGTAGTCGATCTCGGCGCCTTGCAGCGCGTAGCCGCGATGGTCGAGCAGCAGATACTCCTTGAGGTTGCCCGCCAGTCCCACTTTGATCCAGTCGGTGAGCAGACCGAGGCGCTCGGCGGCTTTCTCTGCGCCGCCCCAGTCGTAGTCGTTGGGCTGCACGCTGAGGCCGGAGATGAAGCCCTGGCGCATGAGGTTTTCGCCGTTGTCGAAGGGGCCGACCCCGCGCACGGCGTCGCGCAGGCGGTCGTTGAAGGCGCCGATGCCGGTTCCGCCCAGGTTGAGCTGCGTGGCGTTGACCCCGCGTGCGTTGTTGGCGACCTCACCAAAGTTCCAGCCTTCACCGTAGATGTAGATGCTGGCGCCGTCCACGCCGTCCTTTTCCAGCGTCAGACTATCGAGCATCTCGCGCACGGCGAGCATATCGTCGACCATGTGGTGCCCCATCAGGTCGAAGCGGAAGGCGTCGATCTTGTACGCAGTCGCCCAAACTCTCAGTGCATCGAGCATGAGCTTGCGCATCATGTTGTGCTCGGTGGCCGTGTTCTGACAACAGGTGCTGGTCTCGACAAAGCCGTCGGCGTTGAGACGGTGGTAGTAGCCCGGCACGATGCGGTCGAGCACGGACTTCTCATTCTGGCCGCTGGCGTTGGTATGGTTGAAGACCACATCGGCGACGACGCGCAGCCCCATCTGGTTGAGCGCCTGCACCATCTGGCGATATTCCAGGATGCGCGCCGGCCCATCTGGGTCTGTGGCGTAGGCGCCTTCGGGCGCAAAGTAGTGGAAAGGATCGTAGCCCCAGTTGTAGGGATCTGTCTCCTTCATCTCCGTCACCAACGCCTGCTGCTCCTCGGAGTCGGGCGGCAGCGCGGCCAGCACCGCAGGATCGGGCGTCTCCCAGGCGCTTTTATCCTCGTTGATGGTGGCGATGTCGAAGGTTGGCAGCAGGTGCAGGTGCGTCAGTCCGGCGTCGGCCAGCGCCTGGAGATGCTGCATCCCGGCGGTCGTCGGGTCGGTGAAAGCCAGGTAGGTTCCGCGCCATTCGGATGGCACGCTCTCATTCAGCGCGCTGAAGTCGCGGATATGCAGCTCCCAGACGGTGATGTCTTCGGGCGCGGCCAGCTCCGGCTTGACCAACTCATCCCACCCTTCTGGCTTGAGCGCAGGATCGGCGAGATCGACAATCTGGCTGCGCGTGCTGTTCATCGACAGGCTGAGCGCGTACGGGTCGGTGACCAGATTCTTTTCTACAGCGCCGGTGGCGGGTGCCATCACATTGACTTCGTAAAGGTAATACTTGTTCTTCCACTCCGGCGCGCCGACCAGCGTCCACACGCCGTTTTCATTTTTCATGGCGATGGCTTCTGACGGCTCGGCGCTGGCGCTGTCATCGAAGAGCAGCAGGCGCACGCGCTTGGCAGTCGGCGCCCACAGGCGCAGGGTCGGCGTCCCATCTTCCCACGTCACGCCCAGCGGCCCATCGTAGGTGTAGAGTTCGTCGATCACGCCAGGAAGCTGCACGCCGGTGGCGTCAAGCAGGGCGCCGTCGGCGCTCGTCACCTGCACGGCCAGCTGACTCTTGAGCAGCGCAGGCACGCTGTTGAGTTTGTCTTCCGGCAATTTGAGCGCCAGATAGCCACTCAGGTGCGGGAACCTGGCGAGCACCTCTTCCGGCAGCCCTGCTTCATCCACTGTCAACGGCGTGCTGGTGACGCCGTTGCCCAGAATGCCCTCTAGCGTCAGCTGCATCCCGCCGTTGGCGGCGTCGAAGAGGGTGAAGACGGCGTCCGCAGGCAAGTCATCGGCAGGGTAGGCGATGGCGTCGCGCGTCACCCAATGTGCGCGCAGCTTGTTGAGATCGCCGACCGGGCGGGCGTTGGGATCGGGTTGTTCGGTGTAGACGAGCAGGTCGCCGGAAATAACCCACGCTGCCTGGAATTGCGTCAGGTCCAGAAACATATCAGGCCCTGGGTCCTTCTCATCGCCTTTATGGACGATAAAACCCAGTCGTGTGGCGTCCGGTTTGATCGGCACCTCCCAGTAGATGCCGAAGTCGTCCTCGCCGGTGGGGGCAAGCGGCGCGCCCCACTCCACTGTGACGGCGGCGCCATCCCAGGCGCGCAATCCCCAACCGGTGTAGTCGCCGTCGGGGCGGAAATAGTGAATTGTAGCGATCTCCTGCGCCAGCGCCACCGGGGCAGCGGGCGCCAGGAAAGCCAGCAACAGCAGGAACGTGACCAGGAAACGGGTTGACTTGTACAGCGTTGACATGTGGGGCGCCTTTCTTGTATTCGGGTTATGGGACCACTTGCGTCAA
>DGFH01000376.1:0-505 GCA_002391565.1 Anaerolineales bacterium UBA3905 | reverse complement strand
TGCGTCAACAACGTGCGTTGACCGGGCACATTGCCGATCGATGCGACAACAGGGAGCAATGCAGCTATTGTACCGTCGGTGCATCAGCTTTGCCTATTTCAATTTCGATGCGCGCCGTGCTATCATTCGGCGTCATGACAACCACCTGGACACCGATTGCTCACCGTATTGTCACCGGACTGGGGGTGCAGCCCGGCGAGCTGATCCAGGTGCGCGACCATATCGACCGCCCGGATGTACTCCACGAGGTGCTGCTGGCGGTGGATTGCGCCGGCGCCACGCCGTTGATCGACCATCAATCACCCGCCTATCTCAATCGCTGGTTGGCAGAGGCGACGCCAGCCGCAATGACACAGAGCAGCCATCACCGCCTGCGTTGGCTAGAGCAGGTCGATCGCGTCATCACCCTGAGCGGCGGAACGCCCGATTTCACGTTGGCGGCGCCTCCCACGCTGGCCGCCTGGCAAGCACTGGACGCCACCCTGACAGAGATCGAGGAGGCGCG
>DGFH01000358.1 GCA_002391565.1 Anaerolineales bacterium UBA3905 | reverse complement strand
TCGCGCACATGCTTGCGCCAGTAGTTGGTGAGCAGGATCATCAACGGCACGAGTGCAAAGGCGACCAGCGCCAGCCGCCATTCCATGAAGAGCATTGCCAGCGAGATGCCGAGCAGGTTGAAGGTCGAGCGCGTCAGCCCGGTGATCGACCAGGTGATGAACTCCTGCAGCACGCCGACATCACCGATCAGCCGGCTCATCAGGCGCCCAACGCTCATGTTGTTGTGGAAGTTCATCGACAGGCTGTGCAGGTGACGGAAGAGCTCGGCGCGCAGGTCGGTGATGACGCGCGTGCCGACAAAGGCCATGATGTGCACGCGCTGACGGTTGGTGATCCACTCAAAGATGGCGACGACGGCAAACAGCAATGTCCAGCGTTGCAGCAGGTTCAGATCACCGGTCGTAATGGCGTCTACGGCGCGCCCGACCACCCAGGGGCCGCTTACCGAAAGTGCGGTGGAGACGCCCATCAGGATGACCGCCCACACCAGTTGGCGTCGATAGGGGGCGACGTAGCCAAAGAGCCGCGCCAGCAACTTGCCGTCATAGGCTTTGCCCAGCACGTCGTCGTCGCCGCCGTAAAGCAACCGCTCGATCTTTGCCTCGCGCCGCCGCTGCGCTTCCGGCGTGTCTTGTGGCCGTTTCCAGTCCACCGTTGAGTTCAGCATACGTCCTCAGTCAGTCGTCCAAAGTCATGGTCAATCAGAATGGTTGTGGTCAACGGCTACAGCGGATTCAGACGGGAGCGAATTGCTGATTCCGTCCCAAAATTCATCGAATCCTTTGCCATTCCACATCCCCAGCATCACAGCCACCTTAATTCTGAGTGAACCAACCAAGATTGATCCGCAGATTGTGCAGATTGTGCAGAGAAAAGTCAGTCACCACTGCCCCGTAACCATCTCCGCCCCAATCTCCAATCTCCTAATCCCCAATCCCCGCATACTCCTCCTGCGCCCTCAATTGCAGCTCGTAGATCATGCGGTAGAGACCATCCTGGCGCAGCAGATCGGCGTGCGTTCCCTGCTGAACAATGCGTCCGCCATCAAGCACGTAGATGCAGTCGGCGTTCTTGAGCGTGATCAGGCGCTGCGCAATGATGAAGGTGGTGCGGTTGCGCATCAACGTTGCCAGCGCTTCCTGGATCAGATGCTCGGTCTGCGTGTCCACGCTGCTGGTGGAGTCATCCAGGATCAAGATCTTGGGGTTGTAGAGCAGCGCACGCGCGATGGCGACGCGCTGGCGTTGCCCGCCACTCAGCGTCACTCCACGCTCGCCGACGCGCGTCTCGTAAGCGTCGGGAAAGCGCATGATGAAGTCGTGGGCGTTGGCGGCTTTGGCGGCGGCGATGATCTCCGCCTCTGTGGCATCCTCGACGCCATACGCGATGTTTTCGCGGATCGTCGTGCTGAAGAGAAATGGCTCCTGTAGCACCATGCCGATGTGACGGCGTAAGCTGTGCAGCGTCACCGTGCGCACGTCGACGCCGTCGATCAGCACACGCCCGCTCGATGGATCATAGAAGCGCGGCAGCAGCGAGACCAGCGTCGTCTTGCCCGAACCGGTCGGCCCCACCAGCGCAATCGTTTTGCCGGGCGCAACCTCGAAGTGGATGTCGTGCAGCACGCGGCTGGCGCCTTCGTAGGCGAAGGAGACATGCTCGAAGGTGACGCGTCCCTCGATCTCCCCCAGATCGACGGCGTCGGGTGCATCCTCGATCTCGACCGGCGTGTCGATGATCTCAAAGACGCGTTGGGCGCTGGCGCCGGCGGTCGCCGCCAGGTTGACCAGATTGCCGAGCTGTTGCGCCGGACTGTTGAGCATCATCAGGTAGGAGATCATGGCAAACAGGGCGCCCACGCTGATTGCACCGTCAATCGCCCATTGCCCGCCAAACCACAGCATCAAGAAGACGCCCACCGCCAACACGAAGGTGAAAAGGGGCCAGTAGTCGCCCCACGTGCGGATCACTCCGCTGCGCCGGCGGAACCATTCGTCGCTGATCGTGTCGAATTTCTCAAATTCATGTGGTTCACGCGCAAAGGCTTTGACCACGCCGATGCCAGTCATGCTTTCCTGCATCACCGTGGAAAGGTGGCCGAGCTGCTCCTGGATGCGCTGAAACATTGGGCGCACGACCAGGCCAAAGCGCAGTCCTAACCCCACCAGCGCCAGCACCGGGCCGACCGCCAGCAGCGCCAATTGCCAGTCCATCCAAAACATCGACGCCGTGACGCCGACGATCAGCAGGATCACACTGGTTAGCTCCAGCAAGCCAATACCGGCAAAGCGCTCTGTCTCCGAGATGTCGCCGGTGGCGCGGCTCATCAGGTCGCCGGTGTGTGAGCGGTCGAAGAAGCTGAAAGGCAGCCGTTGCAGCGCGATGTAATAGTCGTCGCGCAGATCGTAGGCTACGCGGTGGGTCAGCCATTCACCCCAATAGCGCTGTAAAAAGCCTGCAATCCCGCGCACGATGGCAATGCCCAGGATCAGCGCGGCTGCGGCGAAGAGCACCTGCGCATCTTGCTGCGCCAGACCCTGATCGATGGTCTGCTTGATCACTTGCGGCACGAAAAGGTTGAGCAGGGTTGCGCCCAGCATGGCTGCATAGGTGACCGCCATCTGACGACCATAGGGGCGCAAGTAAGCGAACAATCGGCGATAGACTGCCAGCTTGCCGTTCATAGGCAATTATCCTCAGTTTGGCAGTTGCTGGTGCGCAACATACTCACACACAACATGCTCAAAAGAAAAGTCGTGGGCGCTGACGCTTCCCACGACCTGTTTCGACACGACGATGCGTTTTGTCTCAGGCTCACGCATCCCTCCAGGGAATCATGGTTGTGACCTGGTCGACTCGCCGCCAACAGGTTGGTTGACCGGCTGAAATTCGAACATGGGTGTACGCACAACCACAGCATTTCTCCTGAAAGATAACATGCAGACGCCAGGTCATAAACGATAACAAGTATTCGCAAGATTTGTCAAAAACGCAAACCGTAGGTTCGGCTTCCAGCTGGACGTGTCCGGTTCGCCACGCCGTCACGCCGGAGGCGATGACCTACGGGAGAGGACGCTCTGTGCGCTGAAGGCGGCAACGTCGATTGCCGGATCATTTTGTAAATCTTCATGATTCACCGGCGCGGCGCAATTTGCCCCACACGTGAAGTAGACCCGGCATCGACAGCGGCCTTGACATCCGTTATGTGCTGAAATAAGATACAGCATTTGATAGCAAGAGCATATCAGGCCATCTCATATTTCACCACATAGTCACAGATCGACAATCACCACACATCACGGGAGTTCACATGGCGCACATCGAAACGCTTTACTTGATTCACCATAGCCATACCGACATCGGCTACACGCATGACCAGCCGATTGTCTTCGACCTGCACGAACGCTTTCTCAGCGAGGCGCTGACGCTGGCCGAACGCTCCGCCGCCAGCGACAGTCACGGCGCGTTCCGTTGGACGGTGGAGAACACCTACGTGCTCAACCGCTGGCTACAACACGCCACGACGGCGGAGATCGACCGTTTTATCGACATGGAGCGCGCTGGCCGCATCGAAGTGACCGCCATGTTCGCCAATCTGACGCCGTTGCTCGACAACGATGAGTTGATCGAGAGCCTGCAGCTGGTGGGACGCCTGCGCCGCGACTATGGCTTTACAATCACTTCGGCCATGAACTGCGACGTTAACGGCGAGAACTGGCCGCTGGTCGATCTGTTGCTCGACGCCGGCATCGAAGGTTTCACGATGGCAATCAACACCCATTTTGGCGGCGCGCCGCTCAACCGCCCCAATCCTTTTCACTGGCAAGGCCCCAGTGGACGCACCATCCTTGCCTACAGCGGCTGGCCCTACGACCAGGGGTGGCGTTATGGCATCGGGCGCAGTTTTGAGGAGTTCGAACAGCGCTGGTGGCCGCGCGTGGCGGAGCGCCTGAACGCCATCGACTATCCGCTGCCCGTCGTGATGGTGCAGAGCTTCCACCCCTTCGGCGACAATGGCTCGGCGTTTGCGGGTTTTGTGCAATGGATTGATGAGTGGAACGCCCAGGGCAAGACGCCGCATATCCAACTGGCGACGCCGCGCCAGTGGTGGGCGGCCGTCAAGGCGCACGCCGATAAATTGCCCACCTATCGCGGCGATTGGACCGACTTCTGGAACTTTGGCTGCGCCAGCAGCGCCCGCGAACAGACGATCAACCGCCAAAGCCGGGTGCGGCTGCGCGCAGCGGATGCGGTGGCGG
>DGFH01000289.1 GCA_002391565.1 Anaerolineales bacterium UBA3905 | reverse complement strand
GCCGCAGTGGCGGAATTGGCAGACGCGCTACGTTCAGGGCGTAGTGGGCACAGCGCTCATGGGGGTTCAAGTCCCTCCTGCGGCACAGGGAGGCTCAAGCGAGCCTCCTCTTTTTTTGTTTGGCGTCCGCATTTTTCATTGCACATCGAATTCTTCTATTTACAGATATTGATTTTTGCCCTGGAGTCGTGATACACTATCTATCGTATGACGACGCCACCCTTGCCATTAGCACCATCCACCGGGCCAGCCCGCCGGCGCAACCCCCGGCTATTGATCTTGTTGCTCGTTGCCCTGTGCGCTATCTTCGTGGCAGGGTACTTCGAACGCCTCGCCAGGCTAGAGCAAACACGTCAGGAAATCACAGCAATGCGCCAGCAGGTCGCCGCCAGTCGCCAGCGCCAGGCCAATTTACAGGCTGAGCTGGAACGCGTGCGCGACCCCTATTACCTGGCATTGTTGGCGCGGGACGGCATTGGTCTAGTGCAGGAAGGGGACTTGCCGGTCGTTGTCTACGATAGTCCGCCGGAACCGACGCCTCTGCCAGCGGCAGAGGCAACCAGTTTGCCGGGTGAGACAAGAAAGTTGCCCTGGCAACAGTGGCTAGAATTAATTTTTCCGTAAGAGGCGCCCGTTATATAGGCGCCTCTTATGTTACGCGTCAATGATTGCTCTCGACTACCGCTGGGTAAACGGGAGATAGAGAGCACTGTCGACATGGAATAGCCCATAGGCCGATGGTCGCTCAATCGCGGTGGTGATGCGTTGCGTGTCGTTATCTTCCGTAGCGTACTCACATGCAAGCTCCTGCCAATTCTGGCCTGCATCGTCAAGCGCCAGGAAGCGCAGTGTTTCGGCGCCGCTGTCTGTGCCGGTCACTGCGCTGTACGTGACGGTGAGGGTCACCGGTTGATAAAAGAACGCCGTACTTTGTTCCAGACCAACTGGCCCCACCTGCACGCGAAAATATCCCATCACCGGGTGGTGAGAAGGCGGAGGCGCCGGGGCCGCATTGGTCAGTTCGATCGTGATGACGGTGTCAGTGACGACCGCATTGGGTGGTACGTGCAGCGCAATGTGGCTGTTGGCGTCGGGCGCGTACTCCACGATCCCGCCAGCATCGTGTGTGATAATCTGCGAGACCGGCGTGGACGTCGGTGCGGGCGTCGCCGTAGCTGTGGGGGTGAGTGTTGGGGTTGGCGAGGCGGTTGGGGTAGGCGTTGCGGCCGGGTTACAGACCAGACCCGCAGCGCACGGGTAGATGAACTCGATGCCGCGCCGGTCGTTGTCAAAGAGCGCACGCTTGAGCACCCCCGTCGTGATAGCATAGTACATGACCGCGCGCCCATCCGGGTCATGCCCCAGCGACAACCAATGCCCAAACTCATGCAAGACTACACTCTCCAGGTCAATCTCAGTGCGATCGGGTTGACCGGTGGCATCCCATGCATAGGCGTCGTTGACGGCGATGTCGGCATCCAGGATAATGCCGTTGCTAAACCAGACTGTGGCCGTCGCCAGCGGTTGCCGCACCCCGTTGCTATCGACCAGCCCTTTGTCAACGAAATAGATGTTATTCGTATGATCATAAAGTGAGGCGGCAGTTGTCGTTGCCCCACTATACTCCAGCGTGAAATCGGCAGACTCCGCCATGCTCCAGGTCATGGCTGCGTTCACGATGGCGGCCCGAAAATCATCGTATGTGCCATTGCCAACACCCATCCGGGCCGAGTTCAGATTCACATAGAATGGCACGCTCCCGGACGGCCACTTGCGTTGATTGTAGACAAAATCTGCCGCCTGCACCGGTGAGGCCTGCAGCAAACCAGCCTCTTGCTCCACCCAATCTTTCGGCAACGTAATGTCTGTGGCAAGCTCCATAAGCCGGGCGTAAAATGCACCCAGCGGTTCTTGATAGTGAGAGCCGGCGTAGCGCACTTCCTGCCCAGATACGGTATACTTTCCATCGTGGCGCCCAACAATCGTATACCCATTACTCGTTGGCGCAAGGAACAACACAACTTCCTCGCCAGCCGTCAGGGTTGGCGCCTCCGCATCCACCATCGCCAGATTCTCCGCTGGAAGATACCCGCCAATTGTGTGCACCACAATGGGGCCGTTCATTGTTCCACGCAGTGCGTAGTGCACCGTCAGTGTGCTTGCACTCTGGAGATATGTGCGGTCAGCGGCCCACCGGCTGACCACCTGCTCGACGCGCGCCCGCACCACCAATGGAGCCGCCCGCAACGCCGGCGCCACAGCATAGTCAGGCTCGAACATTGTCCTTGAATCCGGTGGCGCCTCCTGTTGTGTGGCGTTGGAGACTCCACCACTCACAAGTGACGTGGACGCCATCGCGGCCAGCCATGCCAGCGCGATGATAAGTGCAACCTGATGGCGTTTCATCTGATCACCGATCCTTTGGATAACAACAAATAATTCCTGATAACTCTACTATGCTATCGAGATGACAAATTTGTAAAGCGTCAGATGATTGAACTTTTCGGTTACGACCAAATCCTGACATCCCCCGACGTCGCATCTGGTTGATTCGCAAACGTGAATCGGCTACAATGCAGGCAGCACACATCAACCAGGAGTCGCTATGCAACTGGGCAACCTGCTCCACGATCTCGAACAGTCTATTCCTGCAGAGCGTCTGCTCCGACGCCCCGCGCAGATGACGCCCTATGAATCGGACGCGCTGACTGCGTTTCGCGCCCGACCTGCGGCCGTGGTGTTGGCCGAAACACAAGATGAAGTGATCCAGACCGTGCGTCTGTGTCATCAGTACGACGTCCCGTTCGTGGCGCGCGGCAGTGGCACCAGCCTCTCTGGCGGTTCGCTGCCGGTGGAAGATGGCGTCGTGATCGCACTCAACCGGTTGAACCGTATCCTGCGCCTTGACCCAACGCAGCGCATTGCCGTGGTCGAACCGGGCGTGATCAATCTGGATGTCTCGCGCGCAGCAGCTCCCCACGGGCTGTACTATGCCCCCGACCCCTCCAGCCAGCTCATCTGCACCATCGGCGGCAACGTGGCCTTCAATTCCGGCGGCGCCCACTGCCTGAAGTATGGCATGACCGCCAATCATGTGCTTGGCATCAAGGCGGTGCTGCCCGACGGCGAGATTGTCCAACTTGGCGGCGCCAGCCTGGAAGTCGTTGGCCCTGATCTCACCGGTTTCTTTGTCGGCTCCGAGGGGCTCTTCGGTGTAGCGCTGGAGATCACCCTGCGGCTGCTGCCCAAACCAGAGTTGTATCGCACAGTGCTCGCTGCATACGACTCACTCGAAGCCGCTGGCGAGGCAGTGGCGCGGGTCGTGGCGTCGGGATTGTTGCCGGGCGCCATGGAGATCATGGACGCTCTCGCCATCGAAGCGGCGGAAGCGGCTGTTCACGCTGGCTACCCGCGCGATGCCGCCGCCCTGCTGATCGTGGAACTGGAGGGCGAACGCATCCAGGTTGAGGCGGAGTTCGCCCACTTACTGCAGGTCATCGAAGCCTCTGGCCCCAAGACCGTCACCGTCGCCAAAGATGACGCCGACCGCGCCCGCATCTGGAAAGGACGCAAAAGCGCCTTTTCCGCCGTCGGTCGGCTCAGCCCCGACTACCTGGTGCAGGATGGCGTGGTGCCGCGCAGCAGGTTGGGCGAAGCGCTGGCGACGATCGAACGGCTCAGCCGCGCACACCAGCTACGCGTCGCCAACGTCTTTCACGCCGGCGACGGCAACCTGCATCCACTGATTCTGTTCAATGGCCGCGTGCCCGGCGAACTGGAGCGCGCCGAGGCGCTGGCGGGTGAGATCATCCGCATGTGTATCGACCTGGGCGGCTCGATCACCGGCGAACATGGCGTGGGCATGGAAAAGCGCCAACACATGCCGGCGATGTTCACCGAGACCGACCTGGCCGTGATGGCCGAACTACGCCGCGCGCTCGACCCTGGCGAGATCGCCAATCGCGGCAAGATGTTCCCGTCAGGTGAGGCGCCGACGCTGCGCAGCCACGGCCCTCATCCGCTCGAGCGCCAGGGTCTCATTTCACGTGAATAGGCAGCCAACTCATGTCTGCAACGACGACGATTGCACCAGCCAACCTTGAGGAAGTCCAGACCGCCATCTGTGCGCATGAACGGCTTGTCGTGCGGGGGGGCGGCACAAAGCCGGCGCTCAGCACGACGGACGATGGCGCCACCGTGCTCGCCACGCACCGTCTGACCGGAATCGTCGAATACACACCGGGTGAGTTCGTCTTCACGGCGCGTGCAGGCACGCCGCTGCAGGAGATTGCAGCGACGTTGGCTGAACACGGCCAGTATCTGCCCTTCGACCCACCTCTGGTCGCAGCGGGCGCCACATTGGGGGGAACCATTGCCGCCGGTCTCAGCGGATCGGGGCGTCAACGCTATGGCGGCGTGCGCGATTTCTTGATCGGCGTGCGCTTCGTCGACGGCCAGGGACGACTGGTGCGCGGCGGCGGCAAGGTCGTCAAGAATGCCGCTGGCTTCGATCTTCCCCGCTTGTTTGTCGGCAGCATCGGGCGGCTGGGCGTAGTCGTGGAGGCGAGCTTCAAGGTCTTTCCTCAACCGTCGCAGTACGCCACCGTACGCGCCCCGCAACTCACACTCGATGACGCGCTGGCAACCATTGCCCGGCTCAACCGCTCCACCTTCGACCTCGAAGCGGTGGATTTGCTGATCGAGGATGGGGCGCCGGTGCTCTACATTCGGCAAGGCGGGTTGGCGACAACCCTGGCCGCGCGCCAGCAAAGCCTGTTGACATGGCTGGGCGGCGGCGCACCGCTGGCCGACGAAGCGGCATTTTGGGCGGATGCCAACGCCTTTGCCTGGGTCCCGGCGGATTGCACGTTGGTCAAGACGCCCCTCACCCTGCACACAATTCCCGTGCTGGAGCAGGTTTTGCACGCCCACGGTGCGCAGCGGCGCTACTTTGGCGGGGGCGCCGCCGTCTGGATCGCCTGGACAGGCGAGTTGGATACACTGGATGCTTTTCTAACAACGTTGCAATTGAGTGGATTAATCCTGCGCGGCGCGGCGCCGTGGCCCTTCATCGGTGCACGCCCTGGCGCCACGCTGGCCGCGCGCGTCAAGCGCGTCCTTGACCCCACCAACCGCTTCCCAACTCTGTGAGCGACGCATGTTACACGCGATTCCTGTCGAAACTCTTGGTCCGCAAGGCGCAGCGATGGCAAAAGCCGTCGAAAGCTGTGTGCACTGCGGTTTTTGTCTTGCCACCTGTCCCACCTACAAAGTGCTTGGCGAAGAAATGGACTCGCCGCGTGGGCGCATTTTCTTGATGAAAGAAGTGCTCGAAGGCGAGCTGCCACTGGCGGAGGCGCTCCCCTTCGTCGATCGCTGCCTGGGCTGCATGGCCTGCGTGACTGCGTGTCCCTCTGGCGTGGAGTACGGCCATCTGCTGACGCCCTTTCGCGCGCGCGCCGAAGCTGCGCGGCAGCGCCCACCGCTCGACCGCGCCGTGCGCACGCTGGTCAAGGAGACGCTGCCCTACCCTGATCGCTTCCGCCTGGCGGTGCACAGTGGACGCGTGGGTCGCTGGCTGCGCGGCGCACTCCCCGATGCGTTTGGCGCCATGCTCGACCTTCTGCCGGCGACATTGCCGTCGGCGCCGCCGCTGCCGGAATTCTACCCGGCGCAGGGACAACGCCGGGCGCGCGTGGCGCTGTTGGCAGGCTGCGTCCAACAAGTATTGGCGCCCCAGATCAACTGGGCCACCCTCCGCGTGCTGGCGCGCAACGGCGTCGAAACAGTGATCCCGCGCGGACAGGGCTGCTGCGGCTCGCTCTCACTGCACATCGGCGAGGCTGAGCAGGCGCGTGAACTGGCGCGACGCAACCTGGCGATCTTCCCGGCGGATGTGGACGCCATCATCACCAACGCGGCAGGCTGCGGGTCGGGGATGCACGAGTACGAGCTGCTCTTTGCCGGTGAGGTGGAGGCGACGCACGCGGCGGCGTTTGGCAGTCGCGTGCGCGACATCAGCGTCTTTCTCGATGAGCTAGGCATCGAGGCGCCGTCCGCGCTGGCGCAACCGCTGACGATCGCCTACCACGACGCATGCCACCTGTCACATGCGCAACATGTCACCGCACCACCGCGCCGTCTGCTCAGCCAGATTCCCAACCTGCGCCTCGTCGAAATCCCTGAAGGAGAGTTGTGTTGTGGGTCGGCGGGGACGTA
>DGFH01000181.1:15480-21078 GCA_002391565.1 Anaerolineales bacterium UBA3905 | reverse complement strand
GTAGCAGTGAACGACCGGTTCAGTGATTAGTTGACGCCGGCAGCCTGCTTAACCGCCGCCCGATCAACATCCGGTGTTCCCCCCCGCGCCGCGTGAAGATCACGACGCCTGGTGCGCCGCCTGGCGCCAGCCGCAGACGCGGGCGCAGGCTCTCCGGCTCCTGAGGAAAGCCCCGCTTGAGCAACTCCACCTGACCAACGCCACGCGCCGCCAGCCGCTGATTGAGCAGCTTGAGGCTGAAGCGGTGCACTTCATCGATGGCGAACGCCTGCGCCAGTGGCTCCACTCGCAGCGCTGGCGCCACGATGTAGGCAATGTCCGGCGCAAAGAGATGGCCGCCCACACGCGCACAGAGTTGCGCCAGCGCTCCGGCGCGAATCACCGCCGGGTCCGGCTCGTACAATACAGTGTCTGGCGCCAGTTCGCCCAACGGCGGTGGGGCGTCATCGGCAGCCAACATGCGCCAGCCATCCGCCCGGTGCACCGACGCCCACCGCGACGGCGCATCCTCCCGCCCCCACCAGAGCACCGCCTCCTTGCACGTCCCGGCATGACTGATAAATTCCACTTTCCAGCCGGCTGGCGCCTCCGCTACGTTCATGCCAGGCATCACCTTAACAGCGATCAACGGGACGCGCCGGCAGAGCTTGAGAACTTCCGCCAGCGGCGGCTGCATGGTGTGCAGGCTGAAGACGCGCCGACCTTCGCTGCGCCGCGCCGGATCGACGAAGGCGGCGGCGGCAGGGGGCAGCGATCCGTCGGCAAGCGCCTGTGTCCAATCGGCGATGTGGATAGTCACGCAGGCTTCCAGCCCCAGCGCAGCAGCGTTCGCAGCGGCGAAGCGGGCGCGCACCGGGTCAAGTTCGTAGGCCACAACCTGGCGATGTTGCGCCAATGCCAGCAGATCGCCGCCAACGCCACAACCCAGGTCGAGAAAGGCGCCCGCTCCGGCATAGGCAACAAGCTGGGCTGCGCGGTGGGCGGCAGGAACGTAAGCCGTTGCCTGCTCCAGGGCTTCGGCGGTGAAGAACATACGCGCTGCCGCTGGGAATTTGGCCTGTGCACGTTGCCGCAGGTGCGCCTGTGTCAGCAGGGCGCCGGCGAATTCGGCGGGCAATGTGCGGCGCAACTCGGTCAGCCGCGCCAGCCGTTGGGCGTCGTCGAGCGGCTGCTGCGTCAATTCGTCCAGCCAGGATTTGGCGGTGGACGAGGTGATAAAATCGACCCAGTCCGGAGCATGTCGCGCTGGCGTGGCGCATGGTAAAAGCGTGGAAGAATCGTTGAGCAATTGTACCTCTGTCGGCTTGACGCGCGCCGCGTCGTGCCGGTAAACTAAAAGACTGTTGTTTGTTCCATTTTGCACATTTCGCCGGCTGCACTGAGCAATCATTACCGACGCCCCGTAGCATGTGCGCTATTATGGCATAAGTGCAGGAAAGGTGTGAGATGGCGCAATCACGCGCATCGTTCGATGGGATTGCGCGTCACCGCCAACCGGCGCCGCGCAACAAAACCGCAAACCATGAAGGAGTAGTATGAGTGTACAAAACGAATCCCTTGAAATGAAAAGCAGTGAACGCAAGCCTGCTGCACCGGAGTTGGAGTACAAGGCTGCGTCGCAGGACTCGCTGTCGATGTTTTTTGCCGCCATTGGCGGCGCGGTATTGGGCATGCTGGCAACGTTGCTGGTGCTGGCAATCATTAATGGTGGCACCCTCAATTTCACCCATCCCGAACGACTGGCCGTTATGGAAGCCAATCTGGCGCGCGTCAATGAAAACGTCGGGGCAGTCAGTCAGAATGTGGACACTGTCGCCAGCCAGGTGACGGACGTGCGCGACCAGCTCGCCGTTGCCCGCAGCCAGATGGATACGACGCAGGCCCAGCTCGACGCGCAAAGCAACACACTCAATGCCGTGCAGGGCTCAGTCGCCGCGCTTGCGCTGACCGGGCAGAAGTTCGACACCTTCGTGGCCGCCCTCGATCAGGCGATGGTCTCGATGCGCAAGCTGGATAGCAGCGCCGAAGCCACTGCTCCGATCGCACCTGCCGCCATTGCCGCCAAGCCAGTGCTCGTGAGCGATCCGGCGGTGCAGGCGGATGCGGTTGCTGTGCTCTTCTTTGTTGACGCCAACGGCAACGGCGTCATGGACGACGCCGAAGCCAATCTGACCGGCGTTGTGCTGCGCGTCACGGATGCAGCCGGCAGCCAGGTCGGTGAGTACACTTCTGGGGATGCTGGCGTGCTGGTGAAAGGTCTGAAACCCGGCGATTACACCTTTGCCATCGCCGACGCCGCCGGTCACGCAACGCTGAGCGAAGAGGTGGCTGTGACGGTGCCTGCCGACGCTGCTGAGGGGCAGATTCTGTACGTGCCGATGGCGGAGTAAACGCTCATTGTCTGTCATGCAACCGGGGGCGGCTGGTCAGCTGCCCCCGGTTTTTGATTGCGGCTGGCGACAGTCAGAGTGACTCGGCCGCAGTGTCTTCACGATGCTGCGTTGTCTTCCCCATCGAAATTGTCGTCCTCGAAATCGTCTCCTTCCTCATCATCCCACGTCTCCTCATCATCGTCGGCCAGGTCTTCGGCAGCGGCGTAGAAGATGAGCAGCACCGACCCGTAGCGGCGACGATCATATTCCACCAGACGCGACAGCGCAACCGGCGTCTCTTCACGTGGATGGATCTGTACGATCACACTGCCGTTCTTTGCCAGCAGCTCCGGTTTGCCGTCGATGAGCGTCAGCGCCTTGAGCCACATCCCCTGATATTGCGGCGGCGCCACGTAGATCAGGTCGTAAGGAATGCCGTGATAGCGCTGGAGATAGACAAAGCTGTCGAGACGCGTCACGCTGGCCTGGCGCTCGAAGCCGCAGTGACGCAAATTGGCGCGAATCGTCTCCACGGCCTGGTGGCTGAGATCGACAAAATCGACCCACGCCGCGCCGCGACTCAGGCTTTCGATGCCGACGCCGCCCGTGCCGCCAAAAAGATCGAGCACGCGCGTCTCTTCGATCCAGTTGCCCATGATGCTGAAGAGCGCTTCTTTGGCGCGATCGGTGATCGGACGCGTACCGGCGCCGGGCACCATCATCAATTTACGACCTTTTGCCTTGCCGGTGATCACCCGCATTGGAAGCCCCTCATTTCACCGTTAACAACTCCCATGTGCCGTCATTCATCAAGCTAAAATAACGAATCGTTGCATCTTCAAAACAGGCCAGCAGGCGTCCTTGCTCGAACGACTGCACGACGGTGTGCTGGCAAAGCCGTTCTTCGCGCTCGATGGCGCCCATCTGCTCCTGAAGCCCCGCCACCGAACACCATAGCTTGCCAAACCCGCGGCGCGGCAACGGCGGCGATGTGGGCGGCGCGTTCAATGGATTGCACGAAAACTCCGGCTGACTCTCGTCCCACGTGTCGCGGTAGGATTGCCACGTTTGGTCGGGGAAAAGGACATAAATTTGCTGTTCGCTGCTGAACCAGAGCATGAAGCGGTTGTACTCCGGCCCTGCTCCAAACTCGTTGATGCCGACCGGAGCGTTGCTGCCAGGAGTGATCGCACAGCCCATCTTGTGATACAGGTCAGGATAGCCCGCCAGATCCATGTCGTAGTCAATGCTGCACTGACCGTTGCTCTCTTCCACTGTCAGCACCGTGACAGTTGGCGTGGCGATCACCCCGGCGGGCTGGGTCACAGGCGCTTCGATGCTCACCGGCAGCGTCTCTTCGCTCAACGGTGTGATCGTGGCGACGGCCGGTGTGGGCGTTGGCGCCGCCGATGTTGCCGTCGGCGTGGGCGTAACTTCGTCGCCGCCGCACGCAGCCAGGAGGGTGAGCAACAGCGTCACAGCCACCCAGACTCGCCACCTTGCCCTACACGCCGCAGCTTTGTGGATGACACCAGCATATTCTTTCACAACGCAACTTCCTTGTTTCAACTTCACGCGGGTCAAAATTTCACGGCGGGCCTCATGCCCGGCGGCGCCACGCACAACGAACGTAGTGGCTATCGGCGTCGCAACTCGCCCCTCGCAATTTGCCATTCATTCCACTTGCACCGGGCCCAGTTCGATAGCGTAGCTCGCCGGGCCGGCGCTTACCGCCAGGCGCTGTCCAGTGACAGGATCATACAGCCCAACAGCAAGCGTATAACGGCCCGTCGGGAGCGTCGGCGGCAAGAGCAAGCCGTAGCGATCAACGATCAGCTCGCCTGGCTGCCAGGTGGTGGTTGGGCGCAGCCAGACGACCGGCTGCCCATCGCGCTGCAAGAGCTTATTGCCCTGGGCGTCGAGCAGGTGTACGAAAACCTGATAGTCGGTGGTCACCGGTTGCAAACTCTCCCACAACAACGTTAGCAGCACCTGTCCGCCCGGCGCGGCGGTGGGCGTCAAGGCATAGCCATTCAGACGAATCCAGCCATTGGCTTCGGAGACCGCCGCGCCAGCCGGGTCGCCAAAGACGGTGCCGACGCCGCTCTCGACCAGTTCTGCCGCCGGCGCCAGGGCGTAGAGCGCCAGTCGTTGCTGCGAAGGGCCGCTCACCCGGTCGTCGCTAAGGAGAAAATCCTCACTGCGCAGCGCCCGCTCCCAGCCCGACTGATCCGGTGGCAGATAGTTAGGAATCACCCACAAGCGCTCATGATGACTGCGGATGTGCGCTAACACCGGCGTATCCTCCTCACGCAATTCGTTGCGCTGAAAGAGTCCGTAGACCGGCAGCGCGCCGCGGTAGACATTGGCGAAGTGTTGCGTCATCTCAGGTCGCAGTAGCAATACGCTGTCGTGCGCCCGCGCCTCTTGCTCCAGCCGACCGGCGACAAGACGCAGCTCTGGGTCGGTGCGCGCCGTGTAGTAATAGGTTAGCAGTCCGGTGGTTAGCAGCAGCAACGCCGCTGTGTAGAGCCAGTTGCGCAGGCGGTCGTCACTATCGCTGCGCTGTGAATTGCGAAGTTGTTGCACCAGCAAAAACGTCCCGACGCCGACGCCCGCCAGCGCCACCGCCATCGGCAGCCAGTCAACGCCCGCTGCGCCCCGCCACCACGCCAGGTGAATCGTTGCCGGCTGGATCATCTGCCACTGCATCACCAGCGGCGAGTATTGCCACTGGGTGAAGGTGACATCGGCAAAGAGCGGCGCCACCAGTTCGGCCAGCCGATCCTGCACCAGGTTGTAGGGTGCGAGCAGCCCCAGTATTTGCACGGCAAATGACGCCAGCGCCAGCGCCGCCCCGATCACCACGCCCAGCCAGCCCAGCTTACGGTCGCCGATCAGTGCGTGCCAGGCCGGTGCGGCCAGCAACGTCAGGAAGGGCAGCGTCGGCACGATGAAACGCGCTCCCCAACTGTAGCCACCGTGCCACATGTACCACCTGGCGTAAACAGCAAAGAAGACAATGATGAGCGCCAACATCAGAAACAGAATACGTCGTTGGCGCCGCCAGAACCAGAATGCGCCAGGGATCGCCAACAGCAAGATCGGGTTGTACCAGATCACACCGCGCGCCGGCCCGACCGTCAGCCCAAAGAGTCCAAAGAGCCAGTTGGCGCTGAACGTTTCGGTTTCGACGTAGCCCGTATCCCAGATGTTGCCAAAGCGC
>DGFH01000181.1:7355-15294 GCA_002391565.1 Anaerolineales bacterium UBA3905 | reverse complement strand
AGCCCGTATCCCAGATGTTGCCAAAGCGCGCCCAATTCCACCACAGCGAGAGCAGTCCCATCGCTAGGATTGGAATGGTGAAGGCAACGACCGGGCGCCAGTATTGCCAGAAAGCGCGCCGCAGGCGTCTTGTGAACGTTGCGTCAAGTTGCCAGAATGGCGGCGTCAACACCAGAAAGAGCCCGACTGCGTAGATCGGGAGCGTCATCAAGTTGATCGTACGCGTCAGGTAGGCGACGCCCCAGGCCAGCCCACTGCCGAAGAGATAGAGTTTGCGTCCCGATTGGGCATAAGCCAGCAGCCCGTACGCAGCGGCAAACAGCCCCCACCCGGCAACCGGATCGCTAAAGAAGCTCTGTGTGTAAGGCCAGGCCATCGTCAACAGGCCGAAGATCAGTGCGGCGCTCATCGCCAGCGGGCGCGACCAGCCCAGCCGCCGGCCGGTGCGAAAAAGCAGCGCACCCGTCCACGCCGTCAACAGCGGATTGAGCAGCATGGCCGCTTGCGCCAGCCCCACGAAGGGCCATACCTTCGCCGCCCACACCAGCGGCCACGCCAGCAGCACCATCCCCAGCCCCTTGCGCGTGTAGAGATTACCGTCCGGGCCGATGTTCCCCTGCTGATTGCCCATCCACAACACCTGATTGCTGTCGAACGCGCCCCGGCGCACCAGACTTTCCGTGGTGGCAAAGGTGGAGAGACCATCACTGCTATCGATGACGCCGGTGAAGGTGAGCATGTAGCAGGCCAGCAAAAAGCCGAAAATGAGCAAGGCGGCGCTGCGGTCTTTGGGACTGATGTCGCGTTGGATGTTCTGCATAAGAGAGTCTGGCTTGCTCAACGAACTTCTACAGGAATGCTCACATGATCGGCGGTTGCGCCGTCGTGCAGCGTCACCGGCTGTCGGCCCGCTGCATCGTACAGACCGACGTGCAATGTGTATAGACCGGGTGGCGCGTCCAGCGGAATCGCCAGGCCATACGCATCGCGCACAGGTCGCCCTGGCGTCCATGTATTGGTCGGCGCCAGCCCGGCAACCGGCAGGTTGTCCTGCTGCGCCGCCATGTGGCCGTCGGGAGCAAAGAGCTGCGTGAAGACGGTGTAGCTGCCGCCGATGGCTGCTCGCGCCTGCCAGTATAGCACCACCGGCAACGATGACCCTGGTTGCGCATCCCCCAACGTCAGGCCAAGCAGGTCGATCTTCCCATCGCTGACGGTGAAAGTCGCCAGCGGCGCCGCTGGCGGTATGAAAACGCGCGCCACTGCACACGCCCCCAATTGTCGCACCTCACCGGTATAGACGCCCGGCGTCGCCAAAAAGTTCGCGGCAGCGGGCGACCACGCGCCCGTGTTGGCGGCGTCGCTGCGCTCAACCCACCAAAATTCGCCCTGCACACCGAGCGCAGCCAGCTTTTCCGCCTTCACCCTATCGGCGGGGCGGTCGTCGGGGTTGTAACCATCAACGACAACCAGGGTGTATGCCGTGTGTAGCCAGGGGTTCAGCTCACTCCAGAGCGCCGTGTCATCCATTGCCAGTGTGTGCGTCAGCCCGCCTGCCTCGCTGCGGAGATAAGCAATTGTCTCCCGGCACGGATGCTCAGCCAGTCGGCGCTCCTGGTAAGCCTGCGCTGCGCGCGGTGCGCCGAGCAGCATCACAACCAGCGTCACGGCTATCACTGCCCCACTCAACGCAACCGCGCCGCGCCGGAGCCGATGCGCCGTCGCAGGCGTCGGCCAGATCTGCCCCACAAAGTCCGCTGCCAGCAGGATCAGCAGCGCCGTGCGCGCCAGCACCGTCGTCACCATGAGCCAGCGCTCGTCGGGCAGCAAGATCAGGTAGATGCTGCTTTCCACGACGTTGAGCAGTGTGAGCATGAGCGCCGCCAGCACGCCAAACATGTCGGCGCGTAGCAATACGATCAACGCCAGCACCCACACCACAAATTGCGGACTCCAGCCTTTGCTGTAGAGGAAGAGCCAGATCACGCTGACAGCGGCGAAGGCGATCGGAGTGCGCACGCGCGTCCAGTCGTAACGCCGCGTGTAAAGCCAGAGATAGAGCAGCGCAAAGCCGACCGTGATCCACGTCCACGGCAAGGCGGATTCCCACCGGCTCCCCTCCGTCAACCCGCGCAAATTGCGCATGTCGATGGGCACGAGTCCGAAGCCATAGTAGCCATCGAGCAGCGCCCATACGCTCTGCCAGGGGGGGCGCAGAGCGTTGACGGTGAAGCTGCTCAAGGCCAACGTCGGGTTGAAGCGCGCCAGCGGCAGCCCCACGCCCACCACAACGCCGACGAACGTCAGGAGATACAGCGCAGGTTTCAGCAGGTTGCCGGGTGACCGCCGGTTGAACCATTCGCGGCGCATTGCGTCGAAGCTCAGGCGCGCGCCAAGCCAACGCACGGCAATCGGGACGAGCATCATCGGCGTGAGCTTGACCAGGAAACCAAGCGCAGCAGCCACGGCGCTGGCGATCCACATCCCGCGACGCCGGCTGAGCAATAGTTCCAGCCCCAGCAGCAGGAAAAAGAGCGGCATCGCCTCAAACCAGCCGAGCAAGGTGTAGACTGGGGCAAAGAGCAGTGCGTAAAAGACAGTCGCCTTGAGCGGCAAGGCAATGTCAGCAGCGCCGGGCGAGAACGCGCCATCCGCGCTGCGCTCCGCCTGCAGTCGCTGCGCCAGTCGATAGATGAGAATAAAGTTGCCGATCTCGAAGAGCAGTAATTCCAACCCAAAGAGCACGTGAAAGGCCAGGCGTGGCTCCACCCAGGGCGGGATATAGCTCGACCACACAAAGACAGGCAGCATCAGCGCAGGAAAGAGCGGCGGATAGGCTGTCCACAGATTCTCAAAGGTGGTGTATCCCATCGGCAGCGTGAGACCCCACGCGTAGTAAAACTCGTAGTCGGAGTTGTCGGCAATGAAGCCGCCGGGACGAAAGAGCAAGATGGCAAAGAGCCGAAAGCTGGTAAAGAGCAACAACAATGCCAGAAAGCGGCGATGTTCGGTGTAGAAATGGCGCGACCGCGTCCACAGCGTCTTCATGCAGATTGCTCGGGCGAAACAGCAGGGGCGGCAGGGTTGGCGTCGTGTGCGACGGTGGCAGGATGCACGCGCTGCATCACTTCGCCAAAGCCGGTCAGCAACGTTATCACGCCGCTGAAGGCTAGAAAGCTCCAGTAGGTGATGAGGCGAATCAGCAAGACCGCCGCGCCCACGTTGAAGGTTGTGGTGGGCCACAGCGCAAAGAGCGCCACATACGCAGCGTCGATCTGGCCGATCCCGCCCGGCGTCAGCGGCGCAGCCGCCAATACATCGACCGTCAACGCCACGAACGCCGCCATATCTAGCGGCAACGCCGCGCCCAGGCTGCGCAGCACCAACCAGACCACCAGCGCATCGCACAGCCAGATGTAGAGGCTGGCAAGCGCCACCAGGACGCCGCGCCGCGGCTGCTGCACCAGTACGCGCAGACTGGCGGCCAGTTGCTCGCCAAAATTCAGGAGCGTCTGCCAGAAACGATGCTGGCTCCATCGCCGCAGCCAGCCCAAAACCGGCGGCGCCAGCACCACCCCCACTGCCAGCAGCGCCAACAACCCGGCGGCGGCGGCGTAGCTCGCCACCAGCCAACCAGGCGCCTGGGCGCGCAGCACCACCCAGCCAAAGCCCAGCCCCAGCCCCACGATTGCTAGAATGTCCAGCGCCCGCTCCAACACAATCGATCCCAGGCTGGCGGCCACCGGTACAGGCCGATGTTGCGGGCTATCCAGACGCAGCACGCCGATGCGCATGAGATCGCCGGCGCGCGCCGGCAACAGTGCGCTCACGAACCAGCCCGCCAGCAGGAGCCCGGTTGTGTAGCGATAGCCGAGGCGATGCCCCATCATGCCGAGCAGTTGTTGCCAACGCCAACCGCGCACGGCAAAGCTGCTGTAGTGCACCAGCACCGCTAGCGCCAGCCAGCGCACATCGGCGCCGACGATCGCCTGGAGCGCCGCCTGACCACCAAACAGGCCGATCAACAGCGCCCACGTGACGCCGCCAAGCCCGATCAACCACCATAGACGTCCGCGCGGCAGCCAGGAGTTCGACGATGCAGGCGAAGACAATGCGTTACTCATCTTATGCATTTTGCGGATGAATGCACGGAATGGCAAATCGGGAGAGTCCGATTGAAAATCCCCATAGTTAGATGCAAAGCCACAAAGACGCAGAGAAAAGCCTGCATTTCTTCAGCAAAAAAACTTCCTGGAAAGATTGAATTCCCAGGAAGTCGTGACATCTCGATTGAGTGGCTGCGCAGCGCCCTTACTTCATATTGCTGGCGACCAAATCTGCGATCTCGTCGGGGTGGCGGGCGACTTTGGCGCCGGCGTGAGTGAGCGCAGCGATCTTTTCGGCGGCAGTGCCTTCACCGCCGGAGATGATGGCGCCAGCGTGCCCCATGCGGCGACCGGGGGGCGCCGTCTGCCCGGCGATAAAGCCGGTCACCGGCTTGGTCATCTTGTGGGCGATGTACTCGGCGGCTTTCTGCTCGTCGGTGCCGCCGATCTCGCCGATCAGGATCACCTGTTCGGTCTCCGGGTCCTGCTCGAACATCTGAAGCACGTCGAGGAAGGATGTGCCATTGATCGGGTCGCCGCCGATGCCGACGGCGGTTGTCTGCCCGATGCCGCGCGCAGTCAGTGCGTAGACAACTTCGTAGGTAAGCGTGCCGGAGCGGCTGACCAGCCCGACGTTGCCCTTCGTCATGATGTGGCCGGGAATGATGCCAACCTTAGCCTCACCCGGTGTGATCAGGCCAGGACAGTTGGGGCCGATCAGCCGAGTGTGGGTGGTGTCTAGGAAGGCGCGCACCTGCACCATGTCCATGACGGGGATGCCTTCGGTGATGCAGACAACCAGCTCGATGCCGGCGTCGGCAGCCTCGATGATGGCGTCGGCGGCGAAACGCGCCGGCACGAAGATGACGCTGGTGTTGGCGCCAGTGGCAGCGACGGCGTCGCGCACGGTGTCGAAGACCGGCACATTGCCAAAGGCCCACTCGCCCCCCTTGCCGGGGGTGACGCCGCCGACGACTGGGGTGCCGTAGTCGATCATTTGTTTGGTGTGAAATGCACCTTCGCGCCCGGTGATGCCCTGCACGACGAGGCGGGTGTTCTTTCCGACCAGAATGCTCATTGCAACTCTCCTTTGGCGGCGGCGACGGCTTTTTGCGCAGCGTCGGCCAGGCTGGTGGCGGTGATCAGGTTGGCTTCGGCCAGAATGCGCCGACCTTCTTCTTCGTTTGTGCCGACCAGCCGCACCACGAAGGGCACGCGCACATCGAGGGAACCGATGGCATCGAGCACGCCACGCGCAACTTCGTCGCAGCGGGTAATGCCACCGAAAATATTGATCAGCACAGCCTTGACGCGGCTGTCGCTGAGGATAATCCGCAGCGCCGCCGCCACCTTGTCCGATTGGGCGCCGCCGCCGATGTCGAGAAAGTTCGCCGGCTCGCCACCATAGAGCTTGACGATGTCCATCGTCGCCATGGCCAGCCCGGCGCCATTGACCATACAGCCGATCTCCCCGTCCAGGTGAATGTAGCTCAGCCCGTAGCGATGCGCCTCGCGTTCGCTGGCGTCTTCCTCATCCGGGTCGCGCAGTTCCACCAATTCGGGGTGACGATACAGAGCGTTGTCATCCACCGAGATTTTACCGTCGAGCGCCATCAACTTGTTCTCGCCGGTAATGACGAGCGGGTTAATCTCGGCCAGGCTGGCGTCATTATTCACGAAGACCTGATATAAGTTCTGCGCAATCTTGATAAAATCGTTGGTGAGATCTTTGGGCAGCCCGATGCCGTCGGCCAGATAGCGCGCCTGGTGCGGCTTCAAGCCCAGAAAGGGGTGCGCCGCCACCTTGACAATCTTGTCGGGCGTTTTGGCTGCCACCTCTTCGATGTCTACGCCGCCTTCGCTGCTCGCCATCAAGATCACACGACGACTGGAACGATCGAGCACAGCGCCCAGGTAAATCTCTTTGCGGATGTCGGCGGCTGGATCGACCAGCACCTTCTTGACGGTTAAACCCTTGATGGTCATGCCCAGGATGGCGTCGGCGCGTTGCTCAGCCTCATCCGGCGTCTTCGCCAGCTTGATGCCGCCGGCCTTGCCGCGTCCCCCCACCAACACTTGCGATTTGACCACCACCGGCCCGCCCAGACGCACGGCGATGTCGCGCACTTCGCCAGGCGTCGTCGCCACCTCGCCGCTGGGGACGGGAATCCCGAAGCGGCCAAAGATACGTTTGGATTGATATTCGTGTAGATTCAAGCTGAAACCTCCTCGCAGTTTGCTCAGGCGTCGAGCATGATTCGAACATTGACACAGGGCGGTGCTGTCTGTGGTGATAAAGACAGCCCTCACACAGAACAGGTTGCGGAAAAGGTGTAGAAAAGCGTCCTTGGACGGGGCGGGTTCTGCGCCTCCACCGTTGGCATTATAGTCTCCGCCGCGTAGAGATGACAAACAGACAGGCATTTTGGGTGCATTTTTACAACTTTTTCGCGCCGATTCGTGTTCTGGTATGATGATGCAACCAGAACCATTCAGGAGGAAGCATCAAGCGTATGCGCGCACATGCCCATGTTGTAATCATCGGCGCCGGGATTGTCGGTTGCAGCGCTGCCTATCATCTCGCCCAACTTGGCTGGAAAGACATCCTCGTCATAGACAAGGGAACTCTCCTCGACGCCGGCGGCGCCACCAGCATTGCGCCCGGACTCATCTTCCAGACTCACTATGCCCGGCTGATGACCGAATTTGCGCGCTACACGATCAATTTGCTCAAACCGCTACGTGTTCAGGACGAGCCATGCCTCTATCAGGTCGGTGGCATTGAAGTGGCAACCACGCCAGACCGCTGGGCGGAGCTCAAGCGCAAGCAGAGTGTAGCCATGAGCTATGGGCTGGAAAGCCACCTGCTTGCCCCCGCCGAAGTGGAGGCCAGGCTCCCGCTGATCAATGCGCAGGCCATTCTGGGTGGCTATTTTGTGCCGACGGACAGCGACATGCACGGTTCACGCTCTGCTGCCGCGCTGGCCCATCTGGCAATGGCGCAGGACGTCGAGTTCGTGGGCGATGTCGCCGTACAAGATGTCTACGTGCAGAATGGACGCGTGCGCCACGTCGTCACCGACCAGGGGGTGGTCGAGTGCGAGCATGTTCTGCTTTGCACCAACGCCTGGACAACGGTGCTGGCGGCGAGGGCAGGGTTGCGCTTCCCCGTGTTGGGCGTCGAGCAGCAGTACGTCATCACCGAGCCGCTGGTAGAACTGGCAGCCGACAAGGCGTGCTTCATGACTCAGCCCATCTTGCGCCACCCAGATGCTGCGCTCTATCTTCGGCAGCACTATGACAGTTATCTACTCGGCAGTTACCGTCACACTGCCCTGCACACAGGCGACGACGCACCGTCTGTTGCACACACATCTATAACGGATGAATGGGAAAACCACCGACGCGCCGCTGCTCAATTGCTCCCATCGCTGACGGAGAAACGTTTTGTCAAGCAGGTCAGCGGGATACTGGCTTTCAGCAATGACCTGCATCCTGTCATCGGGCAGAGCACAGTGCGCGGGTTATGGGTGGCGTTCAGCGTGTGGGCGGCTTACGCCGGCGGCGTCGGTAAGAGCATCGCCGAATTGATGGCGCACGGCGAGACTGAATGGGACATCCGCGAAGCGGACATCAACCGATTTCACCCCCACGATTATACGCGGGCCTTCATGACCGCGCGCATCAACCGTCAACATCAGGAAATCTACGCCATTGTACACCCGCTGCAGCAAATGGAGGCGCCGCGCAACGTACGGCTGGCGCCCTTCCATCAACGGTTGGTCGAGCAGCAGGCTGTCTTCTTTGCGAACGCCGGCTGGGAGGCGCCGCAG
>DGFH01000181.1:0-7221 GCA_002391565.1 Anaerolineales bacterium UBA3905 | reverse complement strand
GCGCCGCAGTGGTACGAAGCCAATGCCGGACTGGTGGAGGAGTACGACGCACGTATTCCACATCGCGAAGGCTGGGCAGCGCGCTACTGGTCGCGCATCCAGGGCGCCGAACATCTGGCCACGCGCGACCGCGCTGGCCTCTTCAACTTGAGCACCTTCACCAAGATCGAGGTCAGCGGGCCGGGCGCGCTGAGTTTCCTGGAGTCGATCTGCGCCAACCAGATTGACCGTCCTGTCGGCTCCATCATCTACACTGCGCTGTGCAACAGCCGCGGCGGGATCATGGCTGACCTCACCGTCAGCCGGCTGGAGGAAGATCGCTTCTGGATTCTCACCGGCGGCGGCGTCGGCCCGCATGACTTCGCCTGGATTCGCCACCACGCGCCGACGCAGGGCGCCGTCACCATCCGCAACATGAGCGGCCAGTATACGACGCTCGGCCTGTGGGGGCCGCGTGCGCGCGACATCTTGCAGCAGCTTGTCGAAGAGGATATTAGCAACGCGGCCTTTCCCTTCTACACCGTGCGCCCGCTGCACATCGAAAGCGTGCCGGCGCTGGCGTTGCGCCTCTCCTATGCCGGCGAGCTGGGCTGGGAAATCTACGCTCCCGGGGAATATGGTCTGCGCCTGTGGGATTTGCTCTGGGAGGCTGGGCGCCCGCACGGGCTGGTGGCGGGCGGCGCCGGCGCCTTCGATTCGCTGCGGCTGGAGAAGGGCTATCGGCTGTGGGGCGTGGATATTCACAGCGAATACAACCCCTTCGAGGCCGGGCTAAAACGGACGGTGAAATTGAAAAAGGGTTATTTCCTGGGACGCGACGCACTGCTCAAAGCCAAGGACGCAGTGACGCGCAAACTCTGTTGTCTGACCTTCAACGACCCCAACGCCGTGGCGTTGGGCAAAGAGCCAATCCTGGCCGATGGGCGCGTCGTCGGGCAGGTGACGAGCGCCAACTACGGATACTCCGTTGGCAAGTACATTCTCTACGGTTATTTGCCCCACGAATACGCCACGCCGCTCACTAAAGTCGAAGTGCAATACTTTGACCGTCGCTATCCGGCCACTGTCACCGTCGAACCACTCTTCGACCCGCACCACACGCGTATGAAGGCATAATTGCGCACCATCGCTCAATCACTCAGGCGCATGATCTCCTGGCTATACAACCAGCGCAAGACCAGTCCTGTCAACAGCAGCAGCGCCGCCACCATCACCCAGTAAAGCGCCTGGTATGTCTCCGAACCTGACGCGCCAATCGGGTCGAACGGATGACGAATAATCGCAGCGCCGCGAATTAGCGTCCAGGTGACGCCGGTCACAACCAGGTTGACCACAGCAGCAAAGAGACGATTGCCCATCCACACGACAAGCAGCAGACAGGCGACGCTAAACCAGAGCACATGCACACTGGCGCGCACGCGCGGCTCATCCCAGGCGATCCACTCGCCCCAACTCAGCCAGGTCGATAAGCTGCTGGTCAGCGCGTAGACGATCCACAGCAACACCGCGCCTTTTTGCGCTGCCATTGCCCAGGCATACCAGGCGTTTCGCCGCGTCAATAGAAAGCCCAGGCTCAGCGCGCCTGCGGCGGCAAAAACCAACAGCGCCACGCGCACCAACGCGCCATGCAGAAAAATCACCTTGATCACATTCCCCAGCGTCTGCTCCGGCGGGATCAGCCAAAGAGCAGTCGCCAGCCCGGCCAACCCCAGCGTCGCCAATGCAGGCGCCCCCCACCGCCGCCAATGCAGCGACGCCTCGATAGTGGATGATTGCATTGCAGATTCCCTTTCTCGCTGTGGCCTCATGCGCTTCGGTGCGCAAGTCTATAAGGATAGCACAGGGCGCCGTGTGACGTATAACGAATGACGCCCGATGCGTTCCTCTCACGCCGGGCGCAGCCGATGCAACGTGAACTCCGGTGGACAGAAGAAGCGCGCCGGCACGCCACATGACCCTGTACCCGCCGACGTGTAGCCCTGCATCGCATGATAGCGCCAGGCGCCGTAAGCCATACGACGCGGCGCCCTGACGTTCGTTTGCAGCGCAATGCGTCCGGGCAGGCAGAACTGACCGGCGTGGGTGTGGCCGGAGAGCATGAAATCGTAGCCGGCGGCGGCGGCATGACGGTAGATTTCCGGCGAGTGGGCAAGAAGGATCGACGGTGCGCCGGGGGGAATGTTTGCGCGCGTGCGGGACAGGTTATCAGTCTCGTAGAAATGTGGGTCGTCAACGCCGGAGAGATAGAGTTGCGTTCCATTGCGTTCGATGACAACCGTCTCGTTGAGCAGGAAGGTGTAGCCAGCCTCCTCCAGCGGCGGTACGAACTCGATGAAGTCGTGGTTGCCCAGAATGGCGTACACCGGCGGCTTGAGGCGCCTGACCAGCTTTGCTGCGTACTCCAACGCCAGGTTGTAGCTGCCGCTGCTGCTGGCGCGAAAGTCCCCGGTGACGACGCACAGATCATAGCTTACCCCTTGCAGCCGACGAATGATGGCGTCGGTCAGCTCTGGATCGATGTCGAGATGCAGATCGCTGAGATGGAGCAGCGTGTAGCCGTCGAACGCGCGCGGCAAGCCGGGGATGAACACCTGATTCTCGACGCGGCGGATGTCAAGCATGTTGCGCCGCCCGTAGTTGAACAGTCCGGTCACTTTGAGCGAGTAGTAGATGAAAATCATCAACCATTCGGCATTCTCGATATGCATCAATGTCCGTCCACGCCCCAACACCTCTCCAGCATGATCGACCTGGATCGTCAGCCGCTGGCGCAGGTGCGTCTCTCCCACGCGCCCAAGGAGATAGCTGTAGACGTCGTCAGGATTGTGCATCGTGTTGGCTCCCTGATGGTTTGAATAGATGGCTCAAAGTAAAGCGTCCTTCACAATGGCTCCACCAGCCCAATTCTAGCACTGTTGTCTTGACGCCAACTCTGCTGAAAGATGTAGTGTATAATGGAAGAAATTGCAGCCAACCTACCATCCATTCAAGATCCGATCACCTTCAGCAATTGTTGAGGAGAACGTTTATGTCACAAGGTCCCTACGTGCTTGGCGTTGATTTTGGCACCGAGAGTGTGCGCGTCGGCATCTTCGATTTGACCGGGCGCCCTATCACCTTTGCCGCCGAGACGTACCCGCTCTATCACCCGCGCCCTGGCTGGGCCGAACAGCAGCCCGACGAGTGGTGGCAGGCCTTCGTCACCGCCACCCGTCGCGCGCTGGCGCAAAGCGGCGTGCCCGGCGCCGCTATCGCCGGCATTGGCGCCGACTGTACAAGCTGCACCGTCGTGCTGATGGATGAACACTTCACGCCGCTGCGTCCCGCCATCATCTGGATGGATGTACGCGCGGCGGAACAGGCCAACCGCATTGCACAGATCGACGACCCGGCGCGCAAGTACAACGGCTTCGGCAATGTCTCCGCCGAGTGGATGCCATGCAAGGCGCTGTGGGTCAAGGAGAACGAGCCGGAGGTGTGGGCGCGCGCACGCCACGTCGGCGAGTTCATCGACTGGCTGACCCACCGACTGACCGGCGCGTGGGTGGGCAGCATCGATAACGTCAGCATTCGCTGGTACTACGACCGCAATGCCGGTGGCTGGCCGACCAACTTCTACGCCAAGATTGGGCTGGACGACCTGATCGAACGTTTTCCGCCGCACATTCTCGATATGGGGCAGGTGGCAGGTCAGTTGCGCGCCAATGTCGCCGCCGAGCTGGGGCTGACGCCAGGCATCCCCGTAGCCGAAGGCGGCGCCGATGCGTTCGTGGCGATGCTCGGCTTAAACGTGGTGACGCCGGGCAAGGTGGCCTTCATCACCGGCTCGTCGCACCTGATGCTCGGCCAGAGCGCCACGCAGTTTCACGCCAAGGGCATCTTTGGCGCCTACACAGATGCTGTAATGCCCGGCCAGTACACTGTCGAAGGCGGGCAGGTCTCGACCGGCTCGGTCGTGAAGTGGTTCCGCGACAACTTCTGTGGCAAAGAGGCGGCGCTGGCTGCCACACGCGGAGTGGATACGTACACGATCCTCAACGAGCTGGCGGCGCAGACGCCTATCGGCGCCGACGGGTTGATTGTGCTCGACTACTGGCAGGGCAATCGCACGCCCTACGTCGATCCGGAGGCGCGCGGCATCATGCGCGGCTTTTCACTCAAACACACCACCGGGCACGTCTTTCGCGCCATCCTGGAGGGCATTTGCTACGGCACCGAGCACATCCTTCGCACTTTCCGCGCCAACGGCTACACCGTGCAGGAGATGGTCGGCGCGGGCGGCGCCACCCGGAGCCGGCTATGGATGCAAATGCACGCCGACGTGAGCAACGTCCCGATCACCTTGACCGAAGTGCCCGACGCACCGGCGCTGGGGTCGGCGATTCTGGGCGCTGTGGCAGCCGGTCTCTTTCCCGATGTCGCTGCTGCCGCCGCGCAGATGGTGCATGTGCGCGACCGCATCGAGCCGAACGCGGCAGCCCATGAGCAATACCGCTTCTTCGTGGATCAATACATCGCCACCTACCCGCGTGTGCAAGACCTCATCCAGGCGACGACGCGGTATGTCGCAAAGGGCTAAGGTATGTTTCATCTCAGCCCTTCCATTCTGGCCGCCGACACCGCCAACCTGGCTGCGGCTGTGCGCGCGGTGGAGAGCGGCGGCGCCGATTCGTTGCACATCGACATCATGGACGGCCACTACGTCGCCAACTACGCTTTCAGCCCCAAGACAGTGACCGACTTGCGCCGGGTGACCCCATTGCCGCTGCACGTCCACCTGGAGGTCAGCAATCCTGACGCCGTGCTTCCGCTCTTTGCAGCAGCAGACATGATCATCGTGCAGGAGGACACCGCGCCCGACCTGGTCGCCACCCTGGCAGTGATTCGGCGGCTGGGGTGTACAGCAGGGGTGGCCGTCAACCGCAACCGACCAGTGGAAGCGCTGCTGCCTGTGCTGCCCCTCGTCGATCTGCTGCTGGTGATGGCGGTGGAGCCCGGCTTTGGGGGCCAACCCTTTGACGCCCGCGTGTTGGACAAGGTACGCTGGCTGCAGCAACAGCGCACCCTCCTCAACGCTGCATTTGCGATTGGTGTGGATGGCGGCATTACGCCAACGACGATCGTCTCTGCGCTGGCCGCCGGCGCCGATTTCTTCGCCGTTGGGAGTGCAGCGTTTGCGGGCGATATTGTCAACGCAGTGCGTCAATTACGTGAGGTGAAAGCGCGTCTCTGTTGAGTGGGAGTGCGCCCCTGACAGGACTCGAACCTGTGCACCTGGCTCCGGAGGCCAGCGCTCTATCCTCTGAGCTACAGGGGCAAATCGGAACAGCCTCTTACCGTTGACGTTATAACATGATGTTGAGCTTTGTGCAAGAGAAGCCGCTTTCGCGCGTCTGATGATATACTGTCGCCATGTATCTGGATCGTGAGTACCGCCCGCGCCGGCGGCGCCGAAGTGGGATTGGGCGTTTCTGGCCGCTGTTCGTGCTGCTGGCTGTGGGCATCGTGCTCTATCAAACACAACCTTCCTGGCTGGTGGAACGTCCAACTGCACCCACGCCCACGCCCACGCGCAGCGCCACCGCATTTCTGGCGGAGGCGGAGGCAGCGTTGCTACGCGGTGATTACGCGGCCGCGCTCACAGCGTACGAACGCGTGGCCGCACTTGACCCGACCAACCCGGAGCCGCTAGTCGTCAAGTCTCGCCTCTATATGGTCGATGGCAATGTCGCCGCTGCGCACGACGCCGCCGCCAAAGCTGTGGAGATTGCCCCCAACGATCCCGATGCGTTGGCAGCCCTGGCGCGCACCGAGGATTGGTTGGGCAACTTCGAAGCAGCGCTTGAGCACGCGCTGGACGCTCTGGAAGTGCAACCCGATAACGTCGAGACGCTGGCAATCATTGCCGAAATCTACGCCGATGTGGGCAACTTTGCCCAGGCGCAGAGTTATCTCGATGAGGCGTTGGCGCTTGATCCGCAACATGTGTTGGCATTGCGCAATCAGGCCTATCTGTTTGAAAAACTGGGCAAATACAACGAAGCGATCGCAGAATTGGACAAAGCCCTGGCGCAGGCGCCGCAACGCGCTGACTTGCACCTGGAAAAGGCGCGCATCTATCGCGTCGGCCTGGGCGACTTTTCCAACGCGATTCTCGCTTACCGTGCCGCAGTCGATGCCAACAAGACCGCAGCGACGCTCGACGCGCTGGGCGAGGGGTTGTACAATGTGGGCGACCATCTAGCCGCCATTCGCACGCTCAACGACGCCTTGGAGCTTGACCCAAACTATGGCCCGGCGCTCGTTCATCTCGGCATGGCGCTCTATGCGCGACGCAATTATGAAGACGCAGCCGCCGCCTTTGACAAAGGATTGCCGCTGATCGGCGACCGCGCCCGTGAAGAACATTACTACACTGCCGGGCTGGCGCACGTCTATAAGGAGCCGCGCGAATGTGAAGAAGGTATGCCCTGGCTGCTAAAGGCGCTGGAAAAGAACGCAGAGAGCACACCAGCGCTGACCGGCGTCAAACTCTGCGGCGGCGTTCCCAATAATTAAGATAGCGCCACGCGTTGCGCACCTGACCACACGCCCGTCTACGCCAACATGACCGCTCACCGCTCACGCCTGAAGTCCACATTACCCGACAAAGTGACCTGGCGCACCCATGCCGAAGCAACAGGCGGCGGGGGATCGCGCACCGACGCGCCACCCAGGATTGACGGCGAGCCGAGCGCGGTCAGCCGTCGTCGCTCCACTGTGCGCACAACCACCAGCAAGCGCCGCCTGCAACGCCGACTCACTCCACTCGAATTGATTCAGCAGCCACTGGCCGTCGCCCGGCGCAAAGTGTTCGATCTGCGCCGCTTCCTGCTCGTGTTGGTCGCCACCGGGCTGGTGCTTTTGCTGCCACCGCCGCCCGGTCTGACGCCGGAAGCACACCGGGCCCTGGCGCTCTTTGTCTTCACCGGCATGATCCTCTCACTCCAACCGGTGCCTCTGCCCATTGCTGCCTTGCTGGTGCCGGTTGCCCAGGTTGCTCTCAGCATCGACACCGCTGCGGGCGCGTTTGCGCCCTTCGCCGACCCTGTGATCTACCTGATCCTGGCCAGCCTGTTCCTGGCCGAGACGATGCGCAAACATGGCCTGACGCGCCGGCTGGCGCTCTATGGCATCGTCCTGAGTCGCGGCTACTTTCACCCGCTCTCGTTCATACCGTCG
>DGFH01000013.1:4217-8000 GCA_002391565.1 Anaerolineales bacterium UBA3905 | reverse complement strand
GGGAATCGCCATCGCCGAGAAGGTGTTGAGCAAGCGCGGCGTGCACGACCTGGGTGCGTTCACGCGTGTGCTGCAGGTCAATTTGATCGGCGCCTTCAATGTGATTCGGCTGGCAGTGGCGGCGATAGCGCAGAACCCCCCTGGCGCCAGTGGCGAACGCGGCGTCATTATCAACACAGCGTCGGTGGCGGCCTTCGATGGGCAGATCGGTCAGGCGGCCTATGCTGCCTCCAAGGGTGGCGTGGCGGCAATGACCTTACCGCTGGCCCGCGACCTGGCGTCGCTGGGCATCCGCGTGATGACGATTGCCCCCGGCATCTTTGCCACACCCATGTTGGCGGGTCTACCGGAAGCGGCGCAGGCATCGCTGGCGCAACAGGTGCCCTTCCCAGCGCGCCTGGGTCAACCATCCGAATTTGCAGCACTGGCGGCGCATATCATCGAGAACCAAATGCTCAACGGTGAGGTGATTCGGCTGGATGGGGCGATCCGCATGGGGCCGAAATAGCCCTGGATATAAAACTGCCCGCCATGTACAACCGGCGGGCAGGGAAGATATTTTTGCTCTCAAGGTGGACGGGGCATCTTCCTCGAAGCGCTGAAACTTCCAGGAAGACGCTGCCTTTGCAGCTGGGCGGCGCTCAGGCCGGACGGATTCCCAGGTAGACGCGTTGACCGCCCAGTGTGCGCAGAATCTCCTCAGCGGAGCGCCACGGCAGCAGCTGATGCAGTTCGTTGGGCGAGAGCGCCGTGTTGTTGTTCGCCAGGAAGATACGGAAACAGGCCGACGCAATCGGCAGCTTCTCGTTGATGTAGTCTGGGTCATTTGCGCAGCGGGTGCGCAGGCATTCGCGCAGGGCGTCTGTACGATGCACCTCACCCGTCTCTGGATCGACCCAGTCGACATCTTCGGTGTTGTGATAGTCGGCGAAGCGCGCGCGGCACTCGTCGCAAAGTTGGTCGCGCAGATAGAGACGGAAGCTCTGCCCGCTCTTATCCCACCAGTCGTGGTCGATGTGGAATTTCGTGTCGACGGTGGGCCGAAAGCGATTCAGCCGTTCCGCCAGTGCATTGGAAACCATGACTACCTTCCTCCTACGTCAAGGCAAAGAGGCCGTTGCCGACGTCGCGGAACCGCCGATTGCTTAAGAGCGCATAGAATACCGGGCCAGGGGGCGTGCGCAGGATCATGTTGACGGCGCTGTAGACGCTCTTGGCGTGCACGGTGCCCTGCGGGTTGAGTTTGATCAGTTCTGGCGCCACCTGGGCAACGACCTGAGAGACCTCGATCCCGCGCTGACGCACCTGCTGCGCCAGCCGATCGAGATCGCCCAGGTTTTGCTCGGCCACGATCATGGTCTCGTCATATTCACACGCAACCTGCATCTTGTTCATCTCAAAGATCAGGGCGGTGTTGTCGAGATCGGCCTGAGCAAAACGCGCCCATTCCCGCTTGGGGCGCCGCGTGCGGAAATCAATCACCACTTCGTTGGGTTTCGTGGTGCGTTCGATTGTGATGTATGCGCCTGCTGGAATCTGATGTTCTTCCATCCACTTCGACAGCCCGGCGACATAGCGCCCTTCATGCACGACCCAGCCATCGTAGCGCGCCCCCCACCGTCCATCGATCAGCGTGACCGTTGAAACGCCGCTCCTGGCTTGCGGGAAGAAGCTACGCGTGCGCCCACTGAGCGGCAACGTGCCGTAACGACGATGCGGGTAAATCAGCATCAGACTGGTGGAAGGGACGATGGAAGGCATCTCGGTGCTGAGGCTGCTCTCGCCCCACTCATCGTCCAGCTCCCACTCCAATTGCAACATCTCGACGCTGAGCACGGCGCGATTGTAGGGCGTGGGGCGGTATTGCAACAGCAACGGCGGCGCCTGCACTTCGGGCGGCTGCAACCGTCGCAAGAACCAGAGTGCGCCGCCAGCATCGTTGAGACGCGCAAAGCGCTCATCTTTGCCCAGCGCATGGTTGAGGCTGATCGCGCGCATCGGTGCGCTCACGTTGCGATCCAACTCAACTTCAGCCAGCAATTGCTCCGCCGACATCGGTGCGCCCTGCATTTCCAACATTGCTTCTGCGATGTTGAGATGTCCGACGTGCACCTCAGCCAACATATCTGCCAATAGCCACTTGCCATCGACCGTCACAAAGGCGCTGCTGCGTTCGCCTTCTTCCAACGCATAGAGCAGGCTTTCGTCGATTTCAGTCTGATAGAGCTGATAAATTTCCTGAGCGGAGAGCAAAGCGTCGTCGTGCAGCAGACGGTCGCCATTCACCTGGTTGAGGCGATGCGCGCTTTGCAGCGCAGCGGCAAATTCGCGTGGCTTTTGTTTGTTGTCGAATTGAACTTTGATGACCTCGAACTCGCCATGTTCAGGATTCTGACCGGGCCGCACCTCGATCACATCGCCAACGGCAAACTCGAGCGCCGGAAACACAACGCGCTGCCCGACGGTGTAACGGTTCTTGGGTGCATACATGACGCCTTTACCCAGTTCCGCCTCGATACGCGCATTTTCGCGGCGTAGATATTCCTGGATCAAGGCGACCGCCAGTTCGCTCAGGCGCATCGGCTTCTGAGCATCCAGAAGCAACTGGTACAAAAATTCGATATCATCTGCGGTGACCTCAAACTGATCCCGCCAGAAAGCTGCTGTTTGAGTTGGGCGCTGCAGCACGCTTTCCTCCTATCACTAGTAAAAAAAACATCCTCTTGAATTGTAGGCGCCGTGTACGTCACATGAACATTGACATGCAACGCACAATGCATTACCGCAAAGTGACAGTGTACCATCAACCACCCCTGAAACCAAAAGATTGGGGCGATATTTCTGTCAAACTTCTTGAGCAATGTGCTGACCGATCGCTCATTTTGTCAAGTTGTCGATTTCCTCACAATCTTCTACAATCGGAGCAGTCATCACACTCAACCGACCATTTCCAGTGAACGGGAAGGACGCCCATGAGAACGATTGCCATGATTCTAGCCGGCGGCGAAGGTACGCGGCTTACCGTCCTCTCGGAAGAGCGGGCAAAGCCGGCCGTCCCCTTTGCCGGAAAATTTCGCATCATCGATTTTACGATCAGCAATTGCGTCAACAGCGGCATCTACACGGTCGGTGTGTTGACGCAATATCGCCCGCACAGCCTCAACGATCATATCGGCATCGGCAAACCCTGGGATCTCGACCGCAGTCGCGGCGGCGTGCGTTTGCTGCAGCCCTACCAGGCGCGCCGCGGCCAAAACTGGTACGCTGGCACGGCGGACGCCATCTACCAGAATTTGAATTTCATTCGCGAGAACCGCGCCGACAACGTGCTCATTTTGTCGGGAGACCACATCTACAAGATGGACTACCGCCCGATGATCGACTATCACCTGGCGAAGGGCGCCGACCTGACGATCGGCGTCATGCCGGTGCCGTTGGAAGAGACGCACCGCTTCGGCATCATGCAGGTGGATGAAGAGCAGCGCATCGTCCAGTTCTACGAAAAACCTAAAGATCGCGACAAAGGCAACCTGGCGTCGATGGGCATTTACGTCTTCAACGCCAACACGCTGGAACGACATCTGAGCGAAGGACGCCCTGACAAACCGCGCAACGATTTTGGCAAAGACATCATCCCGGCCATGATCAGCGCTGGCGAGAAGGTCTACGCCTATCGTTTCGAGGGCTATTGGGTCGATGTCGGCACGATCGATTCCTATTGGGCAACCAGCCTTGATCTGCTAAAGCCGTCGCCGGCGCTCAATCTCTACAGCGACAAATGGC
>DGFH01000013.1:0-4031 GCA_002391565.1 Anaerolineales bacterium UBA3905 | reverse complement strand
CAATCTCTACAGCGACAAATGGCCGATCTTGACCAAATCGGAGGAACGCCCGCCGGTCAAGATTGGCCCCCAGGCGAAGATCGTCAACAGCATGGTCTCGAACGGCTGCATTGTGCGCGGCCTGGTGGTCAACAGCGTGCTTAGCCCCGGCGTCTATGTTAGCCCTGGCGCAGTCGTGCAAGACAGCGTCGTGATGAATGACACCTGGATCGGCCCCGGCGCCCGGCTGGATCGCGTCGTCGTCGATAAGAAGGTGGTCGTTGGCGCCGGCGCAGTGGTTGGCACTGGCAACCTGGATACAGTCAACGAGCAAATGCCCGATCGCCTCTTTGCTGGGATCACCGTCATTGGCAAACATGCTTACATCCCCGACGGCGCCCAGATTGGGCGCAACGTACTTATCAACAGCGGGCGCGACGAGGCAGATTTTCCGACCGACAAGGTCGTCGCCGACGGCAAAACCATCTAAATTCAGATTGGGACGATGTTGGCGGCGGCGCAACTCGCCCCTCGCCTCTCGCCCCTTTGCAAAGACGAGGTGATTCTATGGCAAGCGCCTTCGCAATGATCATGGCCGGCGGCTTTAGCGAGCATCTCAGCGTCCTGACCGAGACGCGCGCCGAGGCGGCTGTGCCCTTTGGCGGCAAGTTCCGCATCATCGACTTCCCGCTTAGCAACTGCGTTAACAGTGGCATCTTCAATGTCGCGGTGCTCACTCAGTACAAACCGCGCAGCCTCAACGACCACATCGGCATTGGCAAGCCCTGGGATCTCGACCGCGCCCAGGGCGGCGTACGCTTGCTCCAGCCCTATCAAGGCGGACCGTACGGCGACTGGCAGAAAGGCACTGCCGACGCCGTGCGGCGCAATCTCGATTTCGTGATGCAGCAGGACGAAGAGCACGTGCTTATCCTCGCTGGCGACCACATCTATCTCATGGATTATCAGCCGATGCTGCGCGAACATGTGCAGAGCGGCGCCGACCTGACAGTGGCGGTGCGTCGCGTCAACCCACATGAGACGCATCGTTTCGGCATTGTGACGCTCGGCGCCGATGATCGGATTGTCGATTTTAAGGAGAAGCCGCGCCGTTCGCGCGAGACGTTGGCCTCTATGGGCATCTACGTCTTCCGCAAAGATTTACTGATCGAGACGCTCCAGGCGCACGACTATCTGGACTTCGGCAAGGATGTCGTGCCGGCGATGATTGCCCAGGGCAAACTGGTGCGCGCCCATGCCTTCCCTGGCTACTGGGCCGATGTCGGCAACGTGCAGGCGTACTGGGAAGCCAACATGAGCCTGCTGGCTGAGGAACCCGCGCTGAATCTCTACGACCCGGATTGGGTGGTGCATACGCGCAGCGAAGACCGCGCGCCGGCCAAGTTCGGCGCCAATGCCCAGACCGGCGGCAGCCTGATCTCCAACGGGTGTTGGGTGGAAGGCACGGTGGAGCGCAGCATCCTTTCCCCAGGCGTGCGCGTGGCCGAAGGTGCGATTGTGCGCGACAGCGTCGTCCTGGCGGATACGGTGATCGAGGCGGGCGCCATCATTGACCGCTGCGTCATCGACAAGCGCGTTGTAATCGGCGCCGGCGCCCACGTCGGGGATGGCGACGACAACACCGCCAACCGGGTGATGCCCGAGGTGCTCAACACCGGCCTGACCATGATCGGCGAGCACTCGGTGATTCCCGAAGGGATGGTGATCGGGCGCAACGTCGTCATTCACCCGGAAAGCAGCGAGAAGACCTTCGGTAAGAAAAAGAAAATCCCCAGCGGGTCGGATATCGGGGTCAATTTGCGGTAAAGCACCAGGCGATGAAGAGATGAGGAGGTTGCTGACTACCAGGTTGACTGTTTATCTTCCCGGAAGTTCCAAAGCTTCCGGGAAGATTGCGAGGAATATCACGGCGACAACCTGGAGATCAATAAGAGATTAAGCGATTTAGAGGTTGAAAAGCGTGCGCTCAGGAACAATCTCCAATCTCTAATCTCCCAATCTCTCAATCTCCCAATCTCTCAACTTCTTCCCGCGGCGGCGCTGGCGCAACGAACGCGATCACCAGGATCAGCAAGCCCACGCCGATAAACGAGACGATGCGCGCCACGGTGCCCACCCCGGCCAGATCAACCAGGAAGAGCTTGATCACTGTCAGACCGAGCACACTGGCGCCGGCAAACCATGCCGACCGGGAACGGCGGCGGCTGCCCCAGACCATCAACCCCAATGCTATTACACTCCACAGCACCGCCAACAACGTCTGGAAAAGCGCCGTCGAGTAAAGACCATCCCACGTCAGCGGCATCCCGTACAGATGATGTATGCTGCGCGCCAACTCTGCGCTCAAGGTGAAGATGAGCAGCGACCACCACACCCAGCGCAGACTCCAAACCCGCATGCGCGCAGGTTCCCTGACTTGCCGGGATGTCATCACGATCCAGAGCAGCGCCACGCTGAGCACCGCCGCTGCTGCCAGCGCCAGTGGGTTGAGCACAGGGATGTAGGCAATGGGCGTCATGGCGCCATCCTGTGTGAGCGTCGCCAGCACCAGCAGTGTGAGGTTCACAAGCAGCACCGGCCCGGCGCCCCAGAGCCGGTAGAGCGCCGCGCGTGAGCCGATCGGCGCGGGCAGGCGACCGGCGAGTGCAGTCGCACCGCCAACCACGCCGGCCAGCACGGTCAACGTCGCCGCCGTGATCAGGGTGATGGCGGCATTAACCACTCCCAGCAACCCATTGGTTGCCGCCACCGCCAAAAACGCCAGCAACCACACCCCGCCAGCATGATAAGGACTCACCGCTGCCGCGCCATCGTGACGACGCAGCATCCATACATGGGCAGCCAACGCCAGCGGCCAGACTAGCCACGCTCCACCTTGCAGCGGCGAACTGATTTCCCTGACCTGCAACAATGCCAGCACAGCCAACGCCGGCAATAGCAACCACAGCGGTGCGCTGAATAATCCAGACTCCAGCCGCTGCCCGATCCCGTCCATCAACACCATCGAGAGCGACAAAAAGAGGATCGCCCCGCTGGCGATGAACCCCTCTGGGAGTGTGGCCGCCTCCAACAGACCGCAGCCAAACCACCACGCCGCCCCCCATAGGAAGGAGAGCGTGGCGAGACCCCGCAACAGCCCGCTGTTTGTCGATCGCGGTTCACGCTGCGCTATCCGCTGCAACAGCCAGGCCGAGACCAGACCCGCCAGCGCCAGGATCACCCAGCCCAGGGTAAAGGCATTGAGGAAGGGACGCCCTGCCTGCGCCGGTTGCAACGCGTGCAGCGCTGCATCGATCAATGTGGGGACAAAGAAAAAGCCTGCGGCTGCCTGCGTCAATATCCCCCAGAAGATCAGCCATGTGGTGGAGCGCCGCCACCCCAACCACACCCACAGCGCGCCGACCACGGCCCACACGCCTGCGGTGATACGCGCCTCTACGAAGATCGGCACGGCCAGCGAGAACAGGAACAGCCCCCAAAAGAGGCTCAGTTCGCGGTGTACGGCCAGCCCGTCCGGCCGTTTCCGGGTCAGCCCGCCAAAGAGCGCCAGATAGAGTACGCCGCCAGCAACCAATACATACCCCAACCCTTTATCGATGTGCCCGGTAATGATCGCAAGCCAGCCCAGCGCTGCGATCGGGTTGAGCACGGCAATGACCAGATCGAGCACGCGCCGCCCGGCGGTGGGGCGCCGCGCCATGAGCAGCGACGCCATCAGGAACAACGCAAAGAAAAAGACAACAAAAACCAGCGTGCCCAGATAGTCATCTGGTGTGAAGCTAACCGCCGAATTCAGGATGCCGACGCCGTAGACGCCGAGCAGACTGAGCAGCGCCAATCCTTGCCAGCCCTTGCGCAGCGCCATCACCAGCGCCGTCACAGTGATGACGGCGTAGTAGCCGAGCAGCCCGGCGTAGTTCCCGCCGTCATCCGCCGCCAAAATCGGGGCGGCAAATGCACCGACCATCGCCACGTAGGCCAGCAGTCGCGCATCTTGTAGCAGCGCCAGCCCGACGCCGAACGTACTGATC
>DGFH01000015.1:2805-17162 GCA_002391565.1 Anaerolineales bacterium UBA3905 | reverse complement strand
TCTTCCTCGCCCTCGATCAGAAACTTGACGTTGGCGGGCGCGGCGCCGTTGCTCTTGAGCCAGGCTTCCAGCGCCTTGACGTGGATGAACAACTGCCCCTTGTCATCGGTGGCGCCGCGCGCATAGATTTTGCCGTCGCGCACCACCGGCTCAAAGGGATCGCTCTCCCAGCCATCTTCCAGGCTTGCCGGCACCACGTCGTAGTGACCGTAGACCAACACCGTCGGCTTGTCCGGCCCCGCGCCCATCCACTCGCCATAGACGACCGGATGACCGGCGGTTTCCATCACCGCCACCTTATCCAGACCGAGCGTCTGCATGTGCGCCGCCAGCCATTCCGCCATCTTGCGCACGTCGCCGGCATGAGCAGGGTCGCCGCTGAGGCTGGGGATGCGCAGCATCTCGAACAATTCGCCCAGGAACTTTTCGCCGTTCGCACGTGAATAGGCGCGCGCACTATCGCTCGCTTGTGTCATTTGGCATCCTCCCAATTCAGAACCAGAAATGGTTACGTCCTCACTTATGAATCGGGGCGAGGGGCGAGTTGCAAGAGGCGAACTGCCACTGCCGATTTTCGGTGTACATTGTGCCCGTCAGGGCACTCACCCTATTTTGTCTTTGCCGGTTTGGGCTTCTTCTCGCCTGTAATATCGTCGGCGGAAAGCTGGCCCGGCTTGTAGTTGGGCAACCTGGTCGACGGGATCAAGGACAACAGCGAGACCGCCGCCAGCAGCAAGAAGGTCGCACGCAGCGCGCGCAGGCGCGCATCGGCGTTGATGGCGACAGCTTCGTCCACCTGTGCCTCCGTTGTAACTGAAGTCTGGCTCAGCACTTCCTTCAGCTGGTCGTTGCTGACAAAGTCGATGTTGTCAAAGTTGATCTCCTGCTGCAGCGACGGCGGCAGATTGGATTGTGCAAAGGCGGTCGTAATCAGCACCGACAGCAACACCACCGCCACGACGCCCGCAAAAGCCGCGCCAAGCGCCGACGACACATTGTTCACCACCCCGCGCAGCGCGCCCACGTCGCCCGCCAGTTCTTTGGGCGAGGCAGAGACCAGCACATTGAAGAGCAACGTCAGCGTCGTCCCCTCGCCCAGACCGACCAGGATCAGCCCAAAGATGACGGCAGGCGTGCTCCAGTCATTGCCGATCGTAAAGGCGAGCACAATCATGCCGGCGCCCACCAGCACGAAGGAGATCAACGCCAGCATGCGCGGGGTCAGCCGGTCGTAGAGCCGCACGGAGAGGATCGCCGCCGCCGCCACGGTGATGGCGTAGGGCACGATGGCGATCGACGTGAACAGCGGCGTGCGATCTTGCACGATCTGAATATAAAGCGGGATCAGAAAGCTGATCGCTGAGCCAAGCCCGCCCGCCACCAGGAAGGCATAGACCGCGTTGCGCTCCTCCGGCGTATCCAGCACTTCAAGCGCCAGCAGCGGCGTCTTCTTGTGCGCTACGCGGCGCTCCGACCAGGCAAAAAACGCCTGACCCAGCACCACGCCGAGCAGCAGCATAAAGGGCACGGGCGACAAGCCCAGGATCGAAATCGGCGCCGCCGGTTTGGCGATGATGATGCCCCAACTGTTGAGGTTGTTAAAACCAAACAAGATCAACGCAATCGCCAGCGCCGAAAGCACAACGCCGACCAGATCGATGCTGATGCCTGTGTGACGCGGCACCGGTTTCATGCGAAAACTGAGGAACAGGACAACCAGCGAAATAACAAAGATAAGTCCAAACGAGACGCGCCAGCTCAGCGCGGTGGCGATGTAGCCGGCAACGATGAAGGTCAACCCGCTGGCGACAGCCGGGATGCTGGCAAGGATGCCCAGTGACTGCTCCTGCTGGCGTCCGCTGTAGTTGGCGGCGATCAACACGACCAGCGTCGGAACTAGCAATGCCGCGGCAATGCCAGCGACGGACTGGGCAATGTTCATCATGGTGGCGTCGGTGGCAATCGCCATCAGCGCCATCGCCGCGCCGTGGCCGACCGCGCTGATCTGAAAAACCAGCCGCTCGCCGAAGAGTTTGCCGATCTTGGCGCCCAACATGACGAACGCCGCCACAAAGAGTGAGTAGAGCACCAGCGCAGTGGAGATCGACGTCGCCGGCGCATTCAGGTCATCGATGATCGGCCCCAGCGAGACCGGCAGCGCATTGATGTTGATGCCCATCTGAAGCTGGGCGAGCACAATGATTGTCAACGGAACCCAGGATGCTTTCAACGCAGCCTGGGCAGTCGTTTCCACGGTAGTGGGTGCAGCAGATTTTTTAGCCATAACACTTCACGTGTTCAACCTTATCTCTTCAATGATTCGCAGCAGGTGCATGAGCCTGCGTCTGCCTACACGAGCAACAGCAAGCCCCCTACTCAAGTAAGAAGCGCCCGTAGGGATGGGCGCTCTCCTGGAAGATGGGGGGAACATCCTCCAGGAAAAATCGAGTGAAACAACAGTGTGGAACCGGTGCACACACCGGTCAAACATTACTGCAACCGACTAAAGACGACTGCCGTGGAACCGTCGCCGCGGCGCAGCGTCAGGCGGTTGCCGTCGAGCTGGAAGGTGACGGCCGATTGCAGCGCCGCGCGGAACTGTGTCTCTTGCTCCATCACGCCATCAGGCTCGCTGCAAGCCATCATCCCGCCGCCGAGGGCGCCGATGGAGATGTTGCTGCCGCTCACCCAGTACGAGCCGCTGAAGTCGTTGCAGCCGCTGTTGCCGCTCGCCCGGTCGGCGGAGAAGCGGGTGGTCAGCCGCGAGCCAACCAGCGGGCTGACGATAGCGTCGCGCCCATTATTGTAGCCGGTCACTTCCCAATTCGTGCCGTTGAGCGGGTTCTGCGGTGCGGCCGGCGTGACGTTGATCGTGACCTGGCGGAACTGCACCGAGCTGTCGCGCAACTGCACGCGCATCTCGAAGGTTGTTGTCACCGGCGGGCAGACCTGCTCGGAACCCTGGCCGACGCGTGGGAACTGCTGGAAGGGCTGCCCCTGCGGGTAGACCCACACCGCCTGCACATTCTCCACCGACCAGCGGATCGTCGTGCATTCACCCTGGTTGATCGTGGTGCGGTCAGCCGTGAACGAAATCTGCGCGCTTGGCGTCGGCGTCGGCTGCGGCAGCGGCGTTGGCGTCGGCAGCGGGGTCGGGATGATCACGACCGGCGGCGGCGGGGAGGCAATGATCGGTGCGTCAGCGGCGTTGCTGGCGGCGACGAAATCAGCCGAAACCCAGCCGTTGCCGCCCGGCGCGCTTGGCACGGCGACCACCCACCAGCGCCCATCGGCGCTGCGCCCGATGATCTCACCGGTGGCGTTGAACGGCGCCACGCCCAAGATCGGGAAGTTGGTGCCGGGACCGGAGCGGATGTTGACGCCGTTGGGCGCGGTCACACGACCAGTCGGCACAGCGGGCGCCGGTTCAGGGAAGTCCACTTCCAATTCGCGGATCATATGCAAGGCGATAGCGTCGTCGGCGTTGCGCAGCTCGATAAAGTCGCCGTCGATGGTGAAGGTGGCGGCGCTTTCGAGTGCGGCAAAGAACTCGGCTTCCTGCTCCATCACGCCGACGGGCGTCGAGCACAGCCGCCGCGTGGCGCCGATGTTGTCGATGACGATCGACCCATTCTCCGACGCCTGCACCGTGGCAAAGAAGTCGTTGCAGCCAGCATTGCCGGAGACCAAATTGGCGTCATCGATGTTGATGATGATGTCGGCGCCAAGCAGTGGGCTGACCACGGCCTCGCGACCGTTGTTGTAGCCGGTCACCACCCAGGTCGTGCCCGCCAGGTCGCCTTTGGCCGCGACGAAGGTGGCGAGCACGGTCGAGCCGTCGAGTAGGATCAGCTGACCGCTGCGCAACTGGTAGCGGTTGGCGGCATCGAGCGCGGCCATGAAGTCGCTGGCTTGGGTGGCAACCGCCGGCGGGCACGCCATCATCGTCGAGGCGGCTGGCGCGAATTCGATAGTTGAGCGGCTGGCGGTGAAGGTCGTTGTGTAGCGGTTGCAGCCATCGGCGCCGCTGACCGTGCCATCTTCGCCAAAATTCATCGTGATCGTCGTGCCCGCCAACGGCAACTGACCGTTGAGCGTGCTCAGCACCCAGTTTGTGCCCGCCAGCGGGGTGGTGGCGGCTAACAATGGCTGCGCCGCTACGATGAGTAGCAGCCCCATGAGCAAGAGCAGACCTGTTTTCAGTGTACGCAATTTCAAGAGTGGCTCCTTTCGGTATGCAATGTTGATCAACTTCGTTTCAGGAACACCAGATTGACTTCCAAATGTCACACGCTATCGCCGGTGTATTGGGCTACAACAAACATTTCTCGTCAATCTGGTAAGGCGTTTGTGAGCTTTGTTGTTTTATTCCAACAACTTCAAGGTAGCAGAAGATGCCGCAACTGTCGTGATCCTTTAAGGATCAAGTGCACTATCGGCTTCCTCACCAGTGCGCACCACCATCAACACGACAAAGCGCATCTGATAGAGATAGTTAAGCAAACCAACCAGCGCCGCCTGATCGGGCAGCTCGCCTCTGAGACGCGTAATGTTTGTCCCATCTTTACGTATAGATGGTTGCACGCCCATTCCTCCGAGTCGATCACTCCAACTTGGGTCGAGGTGGCCATCCACCCAGATCGAATACGTGCATGGTTGATCGAAAGGGAATAGATGAGCAGAAGCATCATTAGCCATGCGCCAAGCATAGCAGAGCGTCAGTCGCGTTGCATCACCCTCAACGTATCATAAAAAGATGCAGGCGTCGCGGGCGTGGATGTCTCGGCGGCGGCCAGGCCGCTCTTCAGGGCGCAGCGATGAGGTGTAGCGCGCGCGCCACGCGCAGCGCCTCGCGGCGGCGACTGACCCCGAGCTTCTGGTAGATGTTGGCGCGATGACGCTTGACGGTGTTTTCAGAGATGATGAGATTTTCTGCAATTTCGGATGCAGTGAGATGTTGCGCCAACAGGTTGAGCACTTCGGACTCTCGTTGCGTCAACGGTTCGATGAAAAGGTTGTGGTCACCGGGATTAGAGACAGTCGCTGCGGTTAGCTGCCAAAGCGGCTTAGGGGGCGCTACGGCTGCGGGCGCCGGTGGCAGCGCAGCAAGAATTTTTTGCACCAGCTCGGATGTATTTGTGTGCTCTGCAAGTGCAGCCAACAGTGGCCGCAGCGCCGCACCCAGATCAACAAAGATGCGCACAAGCCCACCCGGCGCCGCCAGTTGCACCGCCGCCGTGAGTGAGGACAGTGCATCGGCGCGGTTGCCATTCCGTTCCTGAAGAATCGCCTGCAGCGCTAACGTTTCGATCTGAACCCGGATGTTGTAGGTCTCACAGGCAAATTGATAGATGCGCCAAACCCACGCTTCAGCATCTACAAGATGTTGGGGTGTAGCCAGGTCAAGCAAGATTCTGGCCAGCACCAGCGGCGGTGCATAGAACATCGACATGGGCGCCATCGGCTGGTTGCGATCATACGTTTCCACCCAGCGTTGAGCGGTGATCAGCTCTCTACAGTGCAGCGCCACAAACGCCGCCAGGGCGTCGGCTTCCGCCAGTACATAGGCGCCACCCATTTCCCAGGCTGTGGCGCGCAGTGAGTCGCTCAGCGCCTGTGCTCGCTCACACTCACCCTGCGCACAGTAGACGGCGGCAAGGCCAAACGCTGCCTGCCAGAACGCATGACCATGTGTGCCATACGGGCGCGCCACAATCGTTGAGAAGAATTGGAAGGCGCCGTCCAGGTCGTTGCGTTGATAGGCTACGCAACCCAGATACAGATGCGCCCACCCCTGCTCATTCAACAGGTTGCGCTCCTGTGTCAGGCGTAATAGATGTTGCGCACTCTGGTGTAGCGTGGTCAGGTCGGCGTTCATCCAACTGACGACGCAGTGGGTGATCAATGGGCTGATAGGAAAGGCGTCGCCGTGAAAGCGATCCTCGCGCAGGCTGATATGGAGTGCATCATCCAGGGCTTTGAGGTCGCCGTGCAGGTGCAGCGCCGCCAGATAGTTCAACCAGGCAAATCTACGGACATAGGACAACGTCATGGGCGCAATGTCAAGGGCGTGGCGTGAAAAGCGCAAGAGCCCAGCGCGGTCGCCAATCGAGTAGCAATAATCGCTGCGCAGGGCAGCGATCTCGCTCTCCAGGATGGTTCGTTCCATGTCGGACAACACCGCCTGGGGCAACAGCGCCTCGATGCGGTCGAGCAATGCGTTCATGTCGGCGGTGCGCCAGCGTTCCGCCAGCAGCCAGGCCTCAATGATCAGGAGACCAGGGCGCGTTTCGAGCAGGTGGGTTGGCGCCAGTTTCAGCCACTGTTCCAGGCGCTGAAACTGGCTGACATTCAGCGCCTGGCGTCGGTGCGTCTCAATGATGCGCGCAGCGCCGCTGACGTCGTCGGCGGCCAGCGCATGGTGGAGTGCGTCTTCGACAAGATCACGCGCGGCATACCAGGCGCTGGCGCGATTGTGCAGGGCGGCAATCTGTTCAGCGCTGTAATGTCGCGTCAACTGCTCGCGCAGCAGGTGTTGGAACAGGCTGTGATACCGATACCACTGGCCCTGTTCGTCTAGGGCAAGCGTAAAGACGCCTTCCGCCGCCAACCACTCCAGACGCTGTTGGCTGCTCTCTGTACTGGCAGAATCGGCGATGACAGCATCACACAACGCGCCGTTGAGTCGCTCCAGGATCGCAGTCTGCACCAGGAACAGCTGCATGGCGGCAGGTAGATGCGCCAGCACCTCGACCGTGAGGTAGTCCGTGGCAAAGCGGTGCTCGGCGGCTCCCGTCATAAAGTGCGGATGATCACCCGTTTCGGCATTGAGAGCGAGCGCTGCAAAACGCAGTCCAGCCACCCAGCCCTCGGTCATTTTCTCGATCCTGGCAAGGGTGGCGGCGTCGATGGGGACGCGCACCGTTGTCTGCATGAATGTCGCCACTTCTGCAGAGGTGAAGCGCAGCACATGACTCCGGATTTCGACCAGATCGCCGCGTGCGCGCAGGCTATGCAAGGAAAGCGGTGGGTCATAGCGCGTACCGATCACCAGGTGCAGCGGGCGCGGTGGGTGCAGCAATAACCCGTTGACGATTTGATGCACAGCCGGGTCGGTGATGTGGTGATAGTCGTCCAGCACCAGAATGAAGCGTTCGCCGTTCTTTAACGCTCCGGCCTCATTCAGGTTGTCGATCTCGTTATTCAGGGTGGTGCATACGGCGGTTAATGGCGGCAGGTTCGAGAGTTGCAGCAGAGATTCTGTTTCGGGGCAGGCAGCGGGAAAGAGTGTGCGCAAGGCGGCGATCAGGTATGTGAGAAAGGTGACCGGATGGTTGTCGTGTGCGTCAAGCGTGAGCCAGGCGCCAGGGCGTGCTGTAACGCGTAGCCACTCGCTGAGCAGCGTCGTCTTACCGAAACCCGCCGGCGCCGAGATCAACGTGAACGGGCGATCCAGGTCGTGCGCCAGCCGCTGCTGAGCGCGTAAGAGCGGCGCCAGCCCGCTGACAATGCGCGGGCGGTGTAGCTTGGCTTGCACAACGAAAGACGGTGTGACGTTGACCGGTGATGCTGCAATTTGACCTGGCATGAACCGATTCGACCCGGAATTCTCTACGTTTGCACCTGAATCAGAGGACATAGGGCGGATTGCGGGGGCGGAAACGCCTCTGCCCTGTCACGTTCCATGATAATCAGCTTGCTCCCATCATGCTGTACATCTGTCTACAAGATTTGCATTGCCTGCCCACAACCTGTGTGGTAGAATCGCATTCAAAAGTAACATATTTTGGCAAACTTGTCTTGGTGAACATCGCCTGATTCGTTTCATCCGTCTACATTGACGTGCATTGACGCACATCTGCGGGCGTGGTGCGGCTGTTTTGCGCTAAGCTCACATGAGGCGCTGGGGCGCCGTTTACCATCCAATGTTGCCGCCCAACCCAACAGGAGGCAATAGGTTGCCTCATCATCCGCACAAGAATGATCTGCTCAATGTGACTGGTGTAGCGACGCGGGCGCCCACACTGACTCTTATCGTTTTATTGCTGCTGGTGGTGGCAACGGCCCCACTGGCGGCTGCACCTGCCAGCGGGGCAGCGGCATACCCAACGCCCCCTGTCGGCTGCTCCGAGTTGGTGACGAACGGTGCGTTTGAGTCCCCCATTTTCTTAAACTGGAGCCCGCAGGGCTTTGTCGTGGCCGATCCCTCCGTCAAGATTGGAGGCACCTTCTCCGCACGCATTGGCCTGACCGCCAGCGACCCTAATCAGAATATTGCCAGCAGCATCCGCCAGACGATCAACCTGCCTGCCGGCTTCGACATCAACCTGTCCTTTCAGTGGTTTCCCAAGTTTGATCTCGATATCAGCGACGCCGATGTGCAGTTCGTAAATATCCAGACCTCGAACGGCTCAATCATCCCGGTGGTTCCCAATACGAAGCAGAACAGCACGACCTGGCAGGCCGTCAACAGTTTCCCACTCAATAGCCTGGCGGGGCAACAGATCACCTTGATCTTTGGCGTCAACAACGATGGCGTGGGTAGTAAAACCTGGATGTATGTGGACGACGTGTCGATCATCGCCTGCCCGACGCCCTCCACCGCCACACCCACACCCACAGTCACGCTGACGACGACCCCGACGCCATTGCCGACGCCGCTGCCAGAAGGTTGCGTGACAAACGAGATTCCCAACGGCAGCTTCGAGAATGACACTGCCTGGATTTTTGGCGATGACCCGGCGCCGGCGTCGTATGTGAGCAGCCCTGTGCGCAGCGGTGTGCGTTCGGTGCGGTTGGGCATCGATCCTGCCACCACACCGGGTGTGTCTGGGAAAGAGAGCTTCTCGTCGATCCGGCAGGCTATCAATCTGCCAACGACCGCCAATGTCGCCAAGCTCAGCTGGTGGCACTTCGACCGCACCGAAGAGGGCGTGCTCACCGAGGCGCCGCGCATGATTTTGGTGGATCGCCAGGAATTGGTGCTGCTCAACATGGATCTATCGACGCTGGCGGTGCCTTACAGTGCGCGGCTCAACGGCGGCGCCTGGGTGCAATCCACCGTAGACCTGACCAATTTTCGGGGACGCCCGCTGTTCATCTACTTCAACGTGCTCAACGATGGCAACAATCTCCGCACCTGGCAATTCATCGACGATGTGACCTTGACACTCTGTTTCCCGCCAACGCCGATCCCGACGCCGACTTCACCGCCCACGCACACGCCCACACCCACGATCACGGCGACCGATACGCCGCTGCCCTTCGCAACCGCCATGGATAGTGGTGCAGCTGTAACGAGCGACCCCAATGCCATCCTGCTCAATTCAGGTGATCCTGTCGTGGTAACTGTGGCGGCGAGCGACGCCCGGGCAGCGCAACCTGCGCTAGGCGCCATGCTGTGGTTTGGTCGCTCCCCTGGCGAAGTGCTGCTCTGGGTCGGTGTGATGGTGGGGAGCATTGCCATCATCGGTATGTTGGTCTGGCTCATCCGCCAATATCGCGGCTCGAACACCGCGCCGTGAGCGCCTGCCCACTTCATCCTCAGACATCCATTTTGGGGCGCAATCCTACTTGTTGCACTCTGACGCCTCCGCTATACTTTGCAGAGCGCGCAGACTCTATGCGCGCTCTGCAAGGAGAAGGGAAACGTACTTGATGAACAGCGATTGTCTGACACAGGATGCACCGACTACCCCGGCTGCTCATGCAGCTCCGCTGCTATCGATTGCCTATGGCCCGGATGTCCGCCCCACCGGTTTCGAGGTGTTAGCGGCTGAATGGAACGATCTGGTCGCTCGCACTCGCTTCAATTCAATCTTCCTCACGCATGAGTGGCAGACGACCTGGTGGGCGTCGTTGGGGCAGGGTGATCTTTGGATTGTGGCGTTTCGTTGTCCGCAGAGCAGGGCGCTGGTCGGGATTGCACCGCTCTTTCTACACACGCTGGAGAGTGGCCCCGACGCCGGCAAACGCCAATTTAACCTGGTCGGCTGTATCGAGGTCAGCGACTATCTTGACATCATCGCCGAGCGCGACCGCGAACAGGAAGTCTACGCGGCCTTGCTTGCCTGGCTGCACAGCCCCGAAGCGCCCGCCTGGGATATTGTCGACATCTGCAACCTGCCCGAAGCCAGCTTGACCTATCAGCTCTTGCCGGCGTTGGCGGCGCCATTCGGTCTGCAAGCGCCGGTGATCCAGGAAGATACAGCGCCGCAATTCCACCTTCCTATGCGGTATGAAGAGTATTTACAGACGCAGGTGGATAAGAAACAGCGTCACGAGATCCGTCGCAAACAGCGCCGCGCCGAGCGCGAAGCCACTGTTGGTCTATATCTGGTCGGGCCGGAACACGTGCTTGAAGCCGAGGTGGATGACTTCATCGCCTTGCAGCGCGCCAGCCGCGCCGACAAGGCTGATTTCATGACGCCCCAGATGCGCCGATTTTTCCTTGCCATCGCTCGTCGGATGTTGGCGGCCGGCTGGTTGCGGCTCTTCTTCCTGACCATCGATGGCGACAAGGCGGCGACCCTCTTTGCCTTTGAGTACGATCGGCGTTTTTGGCTGTATAATTCTGGCTACGATCCGGACGCGCACGCACAGCTCAGCCCAGGTTGGGTGTTATTGAGCTACGCCATTCAATACGCCATCGCCACTGGCTGTCGCGTCTTCGACTTCATGCAAGGCGACGAAGAGTACAAATATCGCTTCGGCGCCACTGACTACAAAGTGATGCGGGTGACGCTGCGTAAGACATGAGCCGTCACTCGTCAGGCGTCACACGTGCGCGCATGATGGATTGACGAGCGACGGATTGACGCGTAACGGATTGACGTGTGACGGAAAAGTCGCTCCTACTCAAAGAAAAACTTGTGAGGTGCCATGCGCGGCAACGGCGCACCATCCAATGACCCCAACCCACGCTACGACGATCGTGCAGACGACGACTACGACCTGCTCGACGACCTGGCTGATGACGAGTGGCAACGCAGCAATGCACGGCAGCGTGCGCGACAGCGCGACTATCGGCCGCGTTACAGCAAACCTGGTCGCCGCCCGGCGGCGGAACGCGAAGGCGCCTTCAACGCACTACTCTGGTTGCTGGATGGCGCCACCGGCATCGTGGAGGAACTGCGCCACAATGATCTGGGGTTGCCGGAAGATTTCTGGGTGCATGCCGTCGCCGCCCGTAAGGAGACCTTGATGGCGCTGCGCGCGATTCTCGATGACTGGATCGATGAAGAGCATGACGCCCCTGCACCACCCAAATCTGAGCCGCCCAAACGACGCGGGGGAATTGACATCGATTTTTGATTTGGAGCGCCTTTTGTGATTTGTCAACCGTCATTCGTCAACTGTCACGAACTACAGGTCGCGCGGTCGGTCATGATTGCTCTGATTTCACGTCGTCTGGCTCCTCCGCCGGGACGCTGACCACGCTTTCTCTTGCCACGATCACCTGCCCAAGGCGCCCACCGGGCGCACGGCTCACCCACCGCCGCATCGTCACGATCACATCGACCCGGCGCTCGCCGCGCACGCTGGAGTGATAGGCTGCCAATTGCGCCGCCGCCAGAATATCACGTTCATCTGGCGCGGCGTCCCCGGCGCGTACAATCACGTGCGCGCCAGGGACGCCGCGCACATGGAGCCAGGCGTCATCGTTGCGCGCCAGCTTGAAGGTGACGTACTCGTTCTGCCGCGCGTTGCGCCCGACGATGATCTCGGCGCCGCGCAATGTGCGATAGTGCAGTGGTCCGCTGACACTGCCTGTGGCGACTCGTTCACGGCGCGCTGGGGTGCGCTCGAAACCCGCGCGACGCAACTCCTCGACCACAGCCGTCAGTTCGGGCTGGTTGGCGGCGCGCTGGGCATCTAGCGTCAGTTGCGCAAGCAACTCCTGGTCGGCCAGCAATGCGGCGCGGCGCTGTGGGATGATCTGCGCCGCGCGCTCCAGTCTGGCGGCGCGCTTGAACATGCGTTGCGCCTGCTCGACCGGCGTAAGCGCGGCGTCCAGCGCAATGCTCAGCGTGGTCTCACCCGTGTCTACTTCGAGCGTATGCTGTCCCGGCGTCAACTGGCCAGCCAACGCCAGCAGCCAGCTTGCCTGCGTGCGCAACAATTCGGCGGCGCCGGGCGCCGGCTCGTCGCCCGCCAGCGCCGCCAACCGGCGCGTGAGCTGGCGCTCCGCCCGTGCGATTTGCGCCAACACCTGGCGACGCAACGCCGCATACGGATCGATCGACGGCGCGCCGCTATCGGCGGCGAAGAAGCGCTCCAACGCCACACTCAGCGACGGTTGGGGGAGGAACCGGCCGCGAAAATGGATCGGATAGGCGGCAAAACCAATCTGCACCCCGGCCTCCTCGATCAAGCCGGGGCGCCATGCTCCACTGTGCACCGGCGCCCATAATTCCTGCAGGGCCTGCGCCACCGCCAACACCTGAACTTCCTGAGCGGCGCCAGAATCGTCCTGCACGCGCCAGGCAATCTCGCGCGCCGCCGTTGGGCTAAGGCCGGCGATCCCCGCCACCAATGTCTTCCACAACGGGCCGGGCTGCGTCACAATCTGGGCAAGCCGTGCATAGTAGTCGGCGCTGCCATCGTCAAAAGGCGGCAATTTAGTGGGGGCCGGCGGCGCTATGTAGGGGCGTCCCGGCAGCAGTGCGCGTCCCTCACCCACCGCTGGCAGGTGATGCAGACACTCCAGTATACGCCCGGCAGGATTGAGCAGCAGGGCATTGGGCTGACGCCCGATCAGTTCGACGACCAGCGTGGTCGCACCTGTGTCTGGATGCTCGAAGTCCAACCGCAGCACGCGCTCGGTCGGGTCCGGCTGGGTGATGGCGATAAGCCGGGCGTCGCGTACATATTTGCGCAGGAGCAAGAGCAGAGGCGTTTCGCCGACGCCGCGGCGCAGTTTGTAGCTCACGGTGTGGATGCGCGCAACGCCGGGCTGCAGCGCCAGCAGGAGTTGATGGCGCGTGCCAGGCGTGTACACTTCCAGCCCAAGTGTGTGTTCATCGACCAGCATCACTTGCTGAACCCGTCCTGGGCAGAGCGTCTGATTGAGTTCGGCGGCCATGCAGGCCAGCGTCAGTGCGTCGAAGTGCATGGTTGAGCTACAGCGGCTGTGGGTCGAGCGCCTGTTGCCGGAGCGCACGCGCCATCACTGGCTCGCGATGTTCCATTGTGCCGCCTGCTGCAAAGTAGGTGTGGATGCTTTCGTACCAATCACGCTTGACGCTCATGGCTGCATAAGCCGATTCCAGCTCGGCGGCAGAAAAGTCGGCCGGGTAGCTGTTCTCGAAAAAGCAGAGCGCGCGCGGGATGCGCGGCTTGACTGGCGGGTATTTTTCCGGGTCGATGACGCCGATGCATAGCCCATATAGCGGCAACACGCCGGGCGGCAACGCCAATTCTTGGGCAATAACATCGGTGTGATTTTGCACTGCGCCAATGTAGCAGGCGCCGTAACCAAGCGACTCGGCTGCGACAACCATGTTTTGCGCCACCAACGTGGCGTCAGTAGCCCCATAAATCAGGCCAATGCGATTGCGCATTCCCCATTTCCCGCCGCGTTGCTCCACCAGCCGCCGGAGCCGATAGAGATCGAGACAGACGATGAAGAACTCGGCGGCGTCCCGGATGTGTTGTTGATTGGCGCACAAGGTTGCCAGCCGGTCGCGCCGCGCCTCGTCGGTGATGCGCACGAAGCTGTACATGTGACCTTGCGCGTCCGTGGGGGCGCGGCGCCCAGCCTCGATGATCAGGTCAAGGTCGCCCGGCGCCAATGGCTCGGGCCGAAAAAAGCGCACCGAGCGATGGCGTCCGAAGACCGCCAGTTCCGGAGGGAACGTTACAGGTATTGGGTGATCCATCCCATCATCTCCTCACGCGAGTGCAAGTTGCCGTATATTGGCAATCTTACTGGAAAATTGGTCGATCTATGTAATAAAAATGGTTGACAATAAGCGCATCCATGACTATCATAGTGATGATTTGAGATTCGACCTAATCGGCGCGTACACATGGGTGGTTTCGGCGAAGCGAAGTAACAGTGGCGCGCACGATCTTGGACGAATCTGGCAATGCGGGTCGGTGGCGGAAGGGCAGACGCAGCGGACTTAAAATCCGCCGAGGCAACTCGTGTGGGTTCGAATCCCACCCGACCTACTTGGGGGAGGGCCAGATGAGTAGACAAAGAGGATACCATGCAGCACCCCAACAGACTCACGGACGCGGCGCGGGTCGGCGCGTCCACTCCCCAAGGTGGGCCACTGTGGTTGCGCGCCAGCGTGCGGCTGGTCGCAATGCTGGTGGCGATGATGGCGGCGTTCTGGCTGATGCAGCCGGCG
>DGFH01000015.1:0-2539 GCA_002391565.1 Anaerolineales bacterium UBA3905 | reverse complement strand
CGCCTGCGCAAAGCAACGTGCTGCCGGGAGAAGCCGGTTATCACGTGGTGGCGCGTGGGCAGACGCTCTCCGAGATCGCCAAAAGCTATGGCATGAGCACCGGCGATTTGATGCGTCTCAACGGTATCAGCAACGCCAATATGATCTGGATCGGACAGAAGCTGCGCGTGACCGCGCGTGTCGAGGCGGTGGCGCCCGGCGCAGCGTATGCGCCCAAACCCGCCGTTGCCGACGATATTTATGTCGTGCAGGTGGGCGACACCCTGGCCGACATTGCTGCACGCCATCAGACCACCGTTCAAAGTCTTCTGATCGCCAACGGACTGCCTAACCCCAATTTTGTCTGGGTGGGGCAGCAGTTGCGTGTACGGGCGAATACCCAGCCGGAGTCCGCCCTCAGCCTGGTGGCGGCGCCGCCAGATGGCAAACGATGGATTGAAGTCGATCTCACCAATCAGACGCTCACCGCCTGGCAGGGGGATGTGCCGGTGCTGTTCACGGCGATCAGCAGTGGGCGCGCCGGCACGCCAACCGTGACCGGGCGGTTCACGATTGGCACGCGTTACAAAGCGCAGCGCATGACCGGTCCCGGCTACGATCTCCCGAATGTGCCCTGGGTGATGTATTTCCATCAAGGATATGCCATTCACGGAGCGTATTGGCACAACAACTTTGGCGTGCCAATGAGTCATGGTTGCATCAACATGCGCACCAACGAAGCAGAGATGCTCTACCATTGGGCGCCAGATGGCGCTGAGGTTTACATCCACTATTAATCAACTGCAGGTGTGGCAGCAGAGATAGAAGGCAACATTCGTTGCTGCCCCCTATCTCTGCTGCTGTGCTTGTGTCAGGCTGCGTCAGGGTCTGGCGCCTCATCCCACGCGCGCTTGCCACCAATCGATCGGGGCGCCCCCAACGCTGTTTGGGGGTTGGCGCAGTGCAACCGATGGCATTACAATAGGGTGTGAGCTACCCCCGCTTGTTTGACGACAGCGAACTTTGCGCGGCGGTTGACACCACGCGAAGGAGGAATATTTTGCGCACGAGTCTATTCTGTGTGAAGTCAGTGAGCCGGTTGGCAATGGGCGCGCTGCTTCTGATGGTGCTGATTGGTCTGGTTTGGTTCAGCAGCGGGCGCGCTCACGCTGATGATCATGCCACGCCTGCGCGCCCCGCCGGCGAGGGTGGCAGGGTTGCAGCCATGTTGCCACCGCTGCCTATCACGGCTGCTCTGCCGCGACCGGTGGAAAAACCGCCGCTGCCCTTTGCCGAACCACTGGTCGGTCCGTTCATCAAGCGGGCGCCGATGGATGACATCGAACATCGCACCACCGCCTTTCTCCCCACACAGGCGGATCTCGCCAGGTTGTCGCCAATTGAGTTCCCTGCTGAAAATCGCTGGATTCGCGTCGATCTCAGCGAACAGGTGGTGATCGTATATGAGAACGGACGCGCCATTCGCGGCTTTGTCATTTCATCAGGGTTGCCACGCACACCCACGGTCTTGGGTGAATATCGGATTCGCACCAAGGTGCGTGCGCAGACGATGAGCGGTGGCACGGGCGCTGGCTATTACAGCCTCCCTAACGTGCAATGGGTGCAATACTTCTACGCCGACTACAGTTTTCACGGCACGTACTGGCATAGTGATTTTGGGCGCCCGAAAAGTCATGGATGCATCAACATGACCAATGCCGACGCCAAGTGGCTCTTCGACTGGGCGGGGCCAGTGTGGGACGGAAAGACAACCTGGTTTAAGAGTTCACCCAACAACATGGGGACGCTCGTGATTGTCCACGAATGATGGGTGGGCGCTTGCCAACATTACTCCACCCGCTGGAGCGCAATGGCAAGCGTGTTGGTGGCTGTGCGCAGGACGACCATGTCGCCTTCGTCATAGCCCATGGCGGTTGGCGGCGCCTCGATGTAGAGGACGCCCAGAGGGCTTTCGCCAATGTTGATGGGGGCAATCAACGCACGGCCGGTTTCGTTGTAGTTGAGGTCTTCGATCGAATCGATCGGCGCTGTTGGGTCTAAAAACAGTGGCTGGCTGGCGTCGATCGTCCACAGCAACAGCCGATACAACCGGGCAAAGAGCGCCGATGGCTCATCGGTGTCAACGGCGCTGATGCCGATCAGGTTTTGATAGGTGTGGACGCCAGGCGTTTTTTGGAGGAGTTGCACCAGGTGCGGCGGAAGTGTAGAGTGTTCGAAGGCCAGCAATACACTGGCGGCGCCCATTAATTCTGCAATCCCTTCAAGGGCGTTTGTCAGCAGCCCAACAAATGACATCGAAGTTGACAGCGAGCGCGAAAAGAGTTGTAGTCCCGCCAACTGCTCAGCACGCGCGTGCAGTTCTTCTTGAACTTGCGCCCCGATCACGGCACGCGCCATGGTGGCGGCAAATTCGACTAGCTCCCACCGCAATTCCGGGTCATCGAAGTGCTCAGTGTTCGTGCGTCCCAACACTAATGCGCCAATTGCAACTGTACTCTTACGTAGTGGTAAGATAATCAGCTGTCTCTTATACACATCT
>DGFH01000225.1:11392-12603 GCA_002391565.1 Anaerolineales bacterium UBA3905 | reverse complement strand
GGCGACAGTCCTGGCCTCAATGCGGCGATTCGCGGCGTGGGCAAGGCGGCGATTGGCGCTTACGGCATGCAGATCATCGGCTTTCGTGATGGCTTTCGCGGCCTGATGCAAGATCGCACCATCCGGCTGACAGGAGCGGAGTTATCAGGCATTCTCACCGTCGGCGGCACGATCCTGGGCACCAGCCGCGACAAGCCGCATAAAATGCCCGTGGGCGACCAGACCATGGATATGACCAGCGTGATGTTGGAGACCTACCACAAACACCATCTGGATGCGTTGGTCTGTCTGGGCGGCGGTGGCACGCAGAAGAACGCCTACCACCTCAGCCAACACGGCATGAACATCATCACGCTGCCCAAGACCATCGACAACGACGTGAGCGGCACTGATATGACTTTTGGCTTCGACACGGCGCTGGGCATCGCCACCGAAGCCATCGACCGGCTGCACAGCACGGCGCACAGCCACCATCGCATCATCGTAGTGGAATTGATGGGACACAATGCCGGCTGGCTGGCGCTCGGCGCCGGGATTGCGGGTGGCGCCGACGTGATCCTGATCCCTGAATTGCCCTACGATGTGGAGGTTGTGGCTGAGGCAATTCGCCAACGCCAGCGTCGGGGCAGCGGTTTCAGCATCGTCGCTGTTTCCGAAGGGGCGCTGACCAAAGAAGACGCCGAAGCGTTGGCAAAGGCCAATGCCGAGAAAACCGCCGCCAAGGAAGAAAAAGACGCCAAAAAAAAGGAACGCGCCGAGGCAAAACTGGCAAAGCTCGCCGCAACCATGCAGGACAAGACGCTGCGGCTCTCGCGCCGGCTGGAGGAATTGACCGGGCTGGAGTCACGCGTGACGATCCTTGGCCATCTTCAGCGCGGGGGCACGCCTTCCGCCGCCGATCGGCTGCTGGCGACTCGACTGGGCACCGCTTGCGCCGATTTGATCCATCAAGGCGTTTTCGGTGTGATGGTGGCGGCACGCGGCGATGGCGCTGTCGCCGTGCCGCTGGCCGAGGTGGTGGGCAAGGTGAAACTCGTGCCGCCCGACCATCCCTGGGTCAAGACGGCGCGTGATATCGGCGTCTGTCTGGGCGATCGGATTTAGGCACGCGTCATGCCAGAGATGTTCTACTGATTGCCAGGCAGAGTTTTCATATTTTCAGTGTTACGTGTTGCGTGCTACGTAGCGGAACCCCTCACGCAACACGTAAT
>DGFH01000225.1:8429-11210 GCA_002391565.1 Anaerolineales bacterium UBA3905 | reverse complement strand
GCAACACTGCGCTCATAAAATGTCAACCTGGAAATCAGTAAGTCTCCAGGAGAGCGTTTGGAAATTCCTCTTTTGACGCAGAGACGCCAAGTCGCAAAGAAGAGGCAGAGAAACGGCTGCTTTTCTTGTCGTTTTTCCTCTGCGAATCTCCGCGTCTCTGCACCTTGACGTTGTAGTTGGCAACCTTCAACCCGTCGCCTGGAGCGCAGTCAATACCCGGTCGGGCCAATTGCTGGTAATCGAGATGGCGCCCAGCTTTGCCAACTGCCGCGCCCGGACAGGATCGTCAACTGTCCACGTCCACACGGGTAAGTTGCGGGCAGTTGCGCTGCGGATAAAGTGATCAGCCGCCACGCGATGGCTGACGTTCAGCCCGGCCACCTGGGTCATGCGCATTTGCAGATGGGAGATCAAGAGCGCAAGCCGGGCGCTGCACAGCCGTAAGAATGTGCCCAGCAACCCGTCGATATTCATCAGCACATGTAGATGAGGCTCCAGGCGCCGCGCCCTCCGCGCCTGGACCCAGGAACAGCCGCTCAACACCACATCATCGACCATCTTGCGCGCCTGCACCGCACTCACGACAGGCGCCATGGCGGCCGGCGTCTTAATGTCCAGGTTGATAGGAATGCGCTTGTGCACCAGTTCAAGCGCTTCGGCCAGTGTGAGGATACGCTCGTGGCGGAATTGACTGCCCCGCCACCGACCAATATCCAGCGTCTTCAGCTCGTCGATCGTCAGCGCATCGACGCGGTGGGGGCAGTCGGTAATGTGTCCCAGGCGGGCGTCGTGAAAGATCACCGGCACACCCTCGCGGCTGAGGCGTACATCCACCTCGACCATATCGACGCCCAGCGCAATGGCGCCCTCGATGGCAGCGCGTGTATTCTCTGGATAGCGACCGGAAAAACCACGATGCGCCACAATCTGCGGCGTGCGTGTAACCCGATACATGTGTACACCTCCACCATGCATCACGTGGATGATCGGCGCCTGAACAGTTGGCGGCATCTCTCTGCGCCAATCTGTGCCGTGCATAATCGCCTTTCGATGGGGAATGTACAATGTTTCTGTTAAGCGAGATATGGGTGTGTCGTTAAGGATTGATCGCTTCTGCGTTAACGGTCGCCAGCAAAGGGGCTACGCCATGAAAAAGCCCATGATCGACATGAGCATCACCAACACAAACGCCACACTCAACAGCCAGGTCAACCATCGCTTTTCAGGATGGTTGACCCAGTAGTAGAGCAATGCGGCGAAAAGCAACGACTGTGTGAGAATCTCCACCACCCCACCGGACAGCTGCTCCTGCAGCGGCGCCTTGAGGTAAATCAACCCTTCCACCGAAGCCGGCGCCGGCCCAAAGGTGGAAAAGATGCCGAGCACGACCAGCATCAGCCAGATGACCAGCCAGCCATGCTTGCGGCCAAAGAGCGGCTCGCGCAACACATAGAAGACCAGTGCAAAGAGCACACCCCGGATCGGCTGCAGCGCCGGCCCGAGGGCGACGATCGGATCGCTTGTCGGGCGCATGTAGGCGGCGACGTCGGGGCGTGCGTAGAGTTCAGTGTAGTTGAGCACAGTAAGCGCCGTCAGCCCAACCAAAAAGTAGGTCAAGGTGTGGGCGACGATACTCTTGAACGTCAGTCCCCAAAAGCCGGGTTGTGGGTTTGACACTGTGCAATCTCCTGACAGTGCGAATCTTCAAAAAGCGACGCCTAGCAACATGACTGCGAACGACATATCCAGCAAGATATGGACGATGGCCAGGTAGGGCATCAGGCGAGGGCGCCACATGAGGGCAGCGCCCACCAGAAAAGCAAAGGGGACGAACATGAAGGCGCGCCAGGCGATGAAGCGCCAATCGAACAGCAGCGGGATGGCGATATGTTGGAAGGCGAGCATCAGCGCCGGCAACGAGAGCGCCGTCCAACGATTCATGCCTTGAGACCGGAAACGGGGCATCACGTAGCCAAAGTAGGTCGGCAGCTCGGTGAGGCCTTGCCCGATAGGAAACAATACCACCGCTGCGTATGCGGCCCATACGGGCAACGGACGTACGATCAACTCAAGCGTCGCCTCAGCGTTGCCGAACAGCGCCTGTCCCAGCCAAATGTTGGGCAGATACGACACCGGGCCGGTCAACACCACGATCAATAGTAACGCCAACAGGTCGCTCTTGAGGGTGGCGCGCTCAATACGAAACAGATGCCAAAAATTCATCCCCTCGGCGGCAAAGATGCGGATCAGCCATAACAGCACCACCAGATCCACTGCCGCAACGGTGAGGGGCCACCAGTTGGCAGCGGTTTCCCATGCCTGGCCATCGCCGCCCAGAAAGAGAAGCAGCGCCAGCATTGCCTGAAACGCAGCAAACAGGATGATGCGCACAAAGAGCATCAGCCACGGCGTCATCCGTGATGTTGCTACCGAAGGCGTCGTTCCTTTGGAATACGTCATGCCCTACCTCTCCCGCTAATGCGTTTGACTGATCTCTTGGTTGGCTGCGTAGCTTCCCGGAAGCTCCCGTGCTTCCGGGAAGCTTGTAAATGATATGGCGTCACGATCCAGACATCAACATCAATTGTGAAACCAGCAGGCTCTGGTGTACACCCAGGCTCTTCAAGCCGATCATAAACGAAGTTGTTTTCCTTGCGGAATTGAAGCGGGCGTAAATTCGCCTATCGCCGGCCACAGAATTCACATATTGCCTATCTTCCCGGAAGCTCTATGAGGATTTACAAAATGATCCGGTAATCGATGTAGGCGCGGCTCTTAGCC
>DGFH01000225.1:0-8234 GCA_002391565.1 Anaerolineales bacterium UBA3905 | reverse complement strand
GAATCTATTGGTTAAACTCCATTAAGCTTCCGGGAAGATGAGCATAGTCTATCTCCGCTATCTATGAACTGTGACGCCGGAGCGGCTGCACCTTCCAATAGGTCATCGACCGCCACAGCCACTCCGCCGGACCATAGAGGAAGCGGCGCATCCACCAGTGGCTGAACGGGATGAGCAGCGAGTAGATCGCAACCGACAGCACAATTCCCCACGCTGCGCCGACCTGACCAAAGAGCGCCAGACCGTAGCCGTAGAAAATCGTCGTGCTGATGATCGACTGCAGCAGGTAGTTGGTCAGCGCCATCTGCCCCACCGGCGCCAGCACCTGGAGCCGCCGTCCCCATGCCGGACGCAGCGCCAGCAGACAGATCGCCGACACATACGCCAGCATCAGCAGCGGCGCGCCGATGCTCTGCCCAACCGTGGCGATCAGCAGCTCGACGGAAAGATCATAGCGCGGGACGCGCATGATCAGCGTGGCGTAGAGGGCGTTGCCGATCAGCCCGATGACCAATCCCCAGATCAGCAGCTTGCGGAAGAACGGACGATGCGCCGCCAGATCATTGAAGATGCGTCGTTTGCCAAACCAGGCGCCGACCAGAAACATTGCCAGGATGTTAAAGCCAAGCGCAAAGATCGAGGTCAGCCCCATGCTCAGGTAGTCGGCGATGCGCTGGTTGGTGATCGCGATGAAATTGCCGGTTGGGTAGACCTGGGCGGCGCGCTCCAGTTCGGCGCGAAAGTTCTTGCCGGCCTGGTCGAAGCCCTGCTGAATCTGCTGGGCGCCTTCCGGCGTCGTGCTGCCGATAGCAACTAGCCCGGTGGCAGCCACATAGAACAGCAGCGGCAGCGCGATCAGGATCACCGCCCAGATCAGCAATGTGCGCGGCTTTGCCTTGCGAAAAAGCAACAACGGGAAGCCCAGCAGCGCATAGATGATCAGGATGTCGCCGGGCCAGATCAAGAAGGCGTGGACGATGCCGATCAGCAGCAGCGTCAGCAGCCGCCGCATGTAGAAGGGCGCGAACTTCCGCCCGCGCGCCTCGATGCGCTCCATCAGCAGGATCATGCCCAGCCCAAAGAGCAGCGAGAACAGGGCGTAGAACTTGCCCTCCGCCAGAAAGTGGATTACCCATGTCGCCGCCCAGTCATGCCAGGGCATCGTCGGGTCAGCCGGAAACAGAACCGTTTGGAACGGCTGGCTGAAGATCGCCATGTTGACGAGCAGAATGCCCAACAGGGCGAAGCCGCGCAGGATATCGACAATCTGGATACGTTCGGCTTGCTGGACAGGGCCGACCGTGACTGTAGACGGCATCGTTGCAGTAGTCATCGCTGTTCCTTTCTGCATGTGAACGATCTGAGAACATGTTTGAAGCGTCACCCAATTGAACGCAAAGGTGCAGAGATGCAGAGAAATGCAGAGAGAATCAGGAGAGTGCACATCTGTAGCCAGCGATGCAACTCCTCTGCGAACCTCTGCGTCGCTGCGTCAAACTTTCACTCTTCTCAAACAGTCTCTGAGCGTGATCGTAGATGCGGCTTTCTGCCGCGTATCCCTGCTTGACAGCCATGTCACGCTGGAGGCAATGACCTATTGCCTCCAGCTACTGGCGCGCAGCCTCCGGCGCAACCAGCACCACATTCCCGATCACTGCGCCGCTTTCGAGCAGCGCATTGGCCTGCGCCGCCTCCAACAGTGGGAAGCGGGCTGCGATCACCGGCTTGATCTTGCCTGCTTCCAGCCACTGAAAGAGCGTTGCCCAGTCCTCCAGATAGGATTTCTGGTCGAAGAGAAAATAGGTCGAAGTGCCGTAGAGCGACAACGATTTTCCGTTCGGCGTCACTTTGGTGCGCAGCGCCAACCCCAGGATGCGCAGCAGTTCACCCCGGCTGGCTGGCTCGCCAAAGCTGACCATGCGCCCGCCGCGACGCAGCAAGGACAGTGCCTCCTGCATGGTCTTCAGTCGCATCATGCCGTCGAGCACGACATCCAGCCCATCCGGTTCCGCCGCACGGATCACGCTGACGAAATCTTGCGTGCGATAGTCGATGGGCGTGGCGCTATACGCGGTCAGGATCGCGTGCTTGTGTTGTGAGGCGATGGCGTAGAGTTTCAGCCCGGCCAGTGCGCCCAGCTGGAGCAGCGCCGTGCCGATCCCGCCGCTGGCGCCGATGATCAGCGCAGTTTCGCCGGCGCGCACCTTCGCCACACGGTGCATGGTCTGGTAGGCGACGATGTAGTTCAGGATGATGGGCGCGGCTTCCGCCGGATCGAGAGTGGCAGGGACAGGGATCAGGCGGTCGGCGCGCCAGTAGAGCACCTCCGTGTAGCCGCCGACCACGGTCAACACGCCGACGCGTGCGCCTACGGCCACATGGCGCACCTTCTCGCCCACTGCCTCCACCTCGCCGATAACCGCGTAGCCGGGTGTGAAGGGCAACTTCTGCCCAAGTAATGTGCCGCTGTAGAGCGCCTCGCCGCGACGCACGCTCACATCCGGCCGCGAGACCGTTGCAGCGAGCACGCGGATGCGCGCCTCGCCCTGGGCCGGTGCGCGCAGATGGCGCTCGACAAGCTGCAATTCTTCGGGGCCTCCATACCGGCTGACAAGGAAAGTTTTGTAGTTCATTCGATCTTCACGCGTCCTAATGCGACCAGGCAACGACGAGACATGCCAGCGCCGCAATCAGCGCCAGCGGTCCAAAGATCAACTTTTCACCCAGACTCGGCGAAGCGAAGTTTGCCAGCGTGTTCAGAAACAAGAAAGCCGTAATCACCCAGGCGAGAACAATCACGAGCCGACCGGGCGAGCTGCCGCCCACCAGCCCGGCCCGTCGGCGGATGACATACGCCGACAGCGCCAGGATGATCACAGCTGCCAGCCCGCCAAGCTGTAGAGCAGGCGTGAGTTCGGTCTGTCTGCCGCCCCATGCCCAGGCGATCGGCAGCACGCCGGTAATGAGCAGAATCTGCCCCAAAATCGCCAGGGCAAAGGCGATCGTGGCGATTTGCCCCGCCATGCGACCAGCAGCGGGGCTACGCAGCTTGCGCATAGTGGTTCTCTCCTCTCTTTTTTTCTACTGTCATAGTGCAATTGAACGAAACATTATTTTTTCCGCATCTGAAACACCGGACAGTCCGCGACAATTGCCTCGAATTCATCCAGTTGGCCGTTCCTCAAACATCCAGGCAGGCAGCGGCTGCCGGGTCAGCAAAGCTCGCCATTCCAGATAACCACAAAAGAAGATCATGCCCAGGTGCAGCAGGAACAATGCCGCTGTGTTGACCCGCAGCACCGGCGCCACCGGCGTGAAGTTGACCTGGCTGGGCAGGTTGTCGGCGTGACCGGCGCACACGTCACGCACTTCGCCTTGCATGGTGACGCGCAGCCAGGTGTGTCCCATCGACCAGGCGGGGTTGTCGCGCACGCGCACCTGGAATGACGTGACGGCTTGCGTCTCGATGCCCAATCGATCAAGCAGTTGCTGGAGCGCCAGGTTGTACTGCGTACAGTAGCCCATGCCATAGCGGAACGCCTGCGCTGGCGTGTCCCACAAGTTGCGGCACGAATAATAGGCAAATTTGTGATAGACCAGACGCTGCGCATAGGTTACCAGCGCCCAGCCAGAGAGTCCGGATCGCCGACACAACTGCACGGCGTCGTCCAGTGTCTCGACGTCGTCAATGTGATGCGGTGCGCGACCGGATAGCGCTCGCCATGCCGGGAACAGCAGCAGACCATATCCTGCACCGGTAGCCAGTAACCAGACACCCCAGCGCGCAGCCTTTGTATCCATCATCAGCCTTTGTAGCGAAATGAACAGAAAATGTTCTGAATTTGCCTGATTGTCAGTCCGCTTTATCAACTGCTTCCATCAGCGCCAGCGGCAGTACGTCAATCAAGCGCTGATCCTGTGTGCGTCCCTGCGTTGCCACGCGGATGTGAAAGCGATCCATCCCCACTTTGTTGGAACAGTCGCGCACATACATGCCATGCTCGACCAGCAAGCAGCGCTGCAAGTCGCGTGCAGTTATGCCCGTGTCGATGCGAAAACAGACGAAGTTGGCGCCGGTCGGGTAGACCGTGATGCCGTCGACCTGGGCAAGCCCGGCGCTCAACTGGCGCATATCCTCAATCACCCGCCGCCGCGAGGCGTGGTAATCGGCGTCAGTGGCGGGCAGCAGGCTCAGGAAGAACTCGGCCAGGGTGTTCAGATTCCACGTCGGCAACGAGTGGCGTAGCGTTGCCACCATCTGGTCGTTGGCGCTGTAACAGTAGCCAAGCCGCAGACCGGGCACGCCGCAATGCTTGCTCATGCTGCGCACGATCACCAGGTTGGGGTAACGATCCGCCACGGGCAGTAACGAAGGGATGTCCTCGTCGGCAAAATCGATGAAGGACTCATCCACGATCACCAGGTCGAGATCGGAAGTTGCGGTCAGGAATGTCTCCATTTCGGCGCGCGTGAAGAGTTGCCCGGTCGGGTTGTGCGGATTGATCACCAGCGCCGCGCGCAGCCTCTCTGCCCGCAGCCACGCCAGATAGGCGTCGAGGTCAAGCTGATAATTCGCCGCCGCCTGCAGCGGATAGAGACGCAGGCGGTCGGCGTCGATCTTTTCGATGTACTCGCCGAAGGTTGGGACGGGAACACCGAGATTCGGCACAAGCCGGTGGCACAGTTCGGTGATCAACTCGGTGGCGCCGTTGCCGATGATCAGATGCGCCGGATCGACGTGCAGTACGGCAGCCAGATGGCGGGCGCTGACCTGCGGGTTGCTCGACGGGTAGTGCTTGATCAGCCGTGGTAGATGCTGGATCAGTTCTTCGACCATCGCCGGCGTTGGGTAGTAGGGGTTGGCGATGAAACAAAAGTCGATCATCTGTTGGGCGCGTGCGTAGCCCACCAGATCGATGAGGGAGGGAGAGTGGGTCGTGTTCTCAAAGAGCGAGTGATCGATCGGCAGCATTTTGTTCATATCAGATCCACTTCTTCAGGCGCAGGATAACCAGAATGCCGATTGCCAGCGCCGCCATGCCGGCCATGACGAGCGGGTAGCCATGTTCCCAGGCCAGTTCAGGCATGTACTCAAAGTTCATCCCATAGACGCCGGCAATAAAGGTGAGCGGTAGAAAGATTGTGGAGATCACCGTCAGAATCTTGATGACGCGGTTGGTGCTCTCGTTGACATTGGCGCGGTGAATTTCGATCATTTCCGCCATCCAGGCGCGCAGGTAATGATAATCCGCCAATAGCGCCTCGGTTTCGCGCACAATCTCTTTGGCGAGCCGCTTCTTGACGCCGCTGGTGATGAAGCGCGTGTCGTCTTCGCGAATCTCGCCCACGAAGTCGATCAGGTCGAGCAGATAGGTGCGCAGTGGCTTGTATTCATCGCGCAGCTCGAGAATTTTGTCGTAGACGACCTCCTGTCCTGGATGGCCGGTGACTTCATCCTCTAGCGCATCAAACTTGCGCGCCAATGCTTTGTAAATTTCCTGATAGTTGATCACGATCGTCTTGATCAGCAGGTAGAGCAGGTAATCGGCGCCATACTTTTGCACCTGCGAATGGCGGTTGAGAATCTTACGCCGCGTGCGCTCGAAGATGCCGGCGGGGATGCGTTCGAGCAGGAGCAGAAAGTTGGCGCCGACGATGATGGCGCCGGTCACCCGTTTGTGGGCGCGTAGTGAGGGACGATAGAGCAAGATGGCATATTCCAGATAGAGACACTCGTCATCTTCACCCTCGAAGGGATGCGGTTCGGGCTTGAAAAAGGTGTTGAGCAGCTTGGGATTCAGTTGAAAGTGTTGGAGCAGGCGGGCAAAGGCGGCATGGTCATCTTGCAGCGAAATGCCGCTCATTGTGATCCAGTTGATGCGCTCGGGTTTGACTTGCGCCAGAATCTCATCCAGGTCGGTGCTCTCGCACGCCTCCATGACGGTTTTGTCGTAACTGACGATCGTATAGGTTGGCCCCATGGTATTGTTATCGATTTCTAGGTTGTCACGTGATATTGCCCGCAATCTTCCCGGAAGCTCCAAAGCTTCCGGGAAGATAAACAGTTAACCTAGCGGTCAGTAATCATTGACGCGTGGTTGGTGTGTCCGCCGGAAAGCCAAAGTCGTAGGCGTTGTTATGACGCTCAAAGGGGGGCCAGGCCAACGCCTGCTCACCAAAAACACCTCCATCCGTAATATACGTGTTATGTATTAACGGGATGCTAACAGCCGAGATGCACGACTGCCAGGCGAACCTATATCGATATAGTTCATACTGATGGGCGTCTAACCAGCTTTGTCGACGATGGCGCGATGCCCCAGGTATACCAGCACGGCGTCGACGACGCGCTCACACCAGTCCTCGGCGAATGGGGTGGCCGCCAGGTACTGTGCATAGAGCGCGCCGACCAGCATGTTCACGGCCAGCCCGATGTCGGCGTCGGGGCGTAGCTCACCACGCGTCTGTGCGGCGGCTAAAATCGCAGTCAGCCGCTGGCGGCGAGGCGTCACCAGATATTTGCGGAATGCCGCCAGCAGTTCCGGCGTTTCATGTTCTTCGGCGAGCACCGTGCCCAGCAGCGACATGCCATTGGGACGCAGAATAGCATGACGAAAGTGCTCCATTTCTGCGATCAGATCAGTGCGCGTCTCGCCAGCGACCGCCGGCAGCGTGACATCGCAGTACGCCACCAACGCAGCCATCGCCAGCTCGATCTTGGAGGGCCAGCGGCGATAGATCGTCGGCTTGGTCACGCCCGCTTCAGCCGCCACCATCTCCATTGACATGCGCACGAAGCCATGCTGCGCCATCAGCCGCAGGGCAGCGTCGAGGATGCGTTCATCGGTCTGCGGTTCGCGTGGTCTCCCCGGGGCGCGCGGGAACACGGTGCTTCCATTGGTCTCGTTCATGTCAACAAGTATACATCATGCATCACTCGCTGGGATGGTAAGATTTTCCACAGAGTAGTTTTGTTACTATACTGTATAGTATTGTATTGTACGACAAGAGTAACTGACACGCATCAACAGTGCTCAGGGCAGGCATTTGTAACGTAGGTCATCGCCTCCAGCCTGAGAGGCTATCATGTCACATCAGGGGCGATGACCTGCGACAGATGTTATTGCGCTCGGCCACACCATGCAATCACAGCCGTTTCCCAGCAACAAGGAGCATTTCCATGACCAACCCAACCATGATTAACCGCTACGTGCATCCGCACGGCGCGCCCGCCAAAGGCAAAATTCTGATGGTCGCCAGCAGCCCCGCTGTTTCCGAGCAGACGGGTTGGCCCATCGGCTTCTGGGCGGCGGAACTGACGCATCCGCTGCACGTCTTCCAGGAGGCAGGCTATGCGGTCGAGCTGGCGTCGACTGCGGGCGGCGCCTTGCAGATGGACAGCTTCTCCGACCCGACTGACGCCAGCGGCTATTCGGCGCACGATGTGATCTCGTTGGGTTACATGCAGCAGCCCTGGTTCAGGGAGATGCTGGCAAACACCCGCAAGCTCACTGAGGTGCAGCCGGACGACTACGACGCTATCTTCCTGGTCGGCGGACAGGGCCCGATGTACACCTACCGGGGCAACGCCGAACTGGAGCAGCTCTTTGTCACCTTTTACGAAGCGGGCAAGCCGGCGGCGGCGGTCTGCCACTCGACGACGCTGCTGCTCGAAGCGCGGACAAGCGATGGCGAACTCCTGGTCGCCGGTAAGACGTGGACTGGTTTCGCCGACGCCGAGGAGGATTTCGCCGACAGCGCCGTAGGCATGAAGATTCAGCCCTATCGCATCGAAGCGAGTGCACGCAAGCTGCCCAACACCAGCTTCACCGTGGCTGCGCCGTTCTCTGCCTTTGCCATCGCCGACAGCAACCTGATCACCGGGCAGCAACAGAATTCCGGCGCCGACGCCGCCCGGCTCGTGGTGGAGATGTTGAACCGGTGATACTCAAACGCAACTTCGACCCACGCAAGGTCGGCGTCTATGTCTGGCCGCAACTGCTTGTGGCGTTGCTCTGGTCGACGGCGGTCTATGTCGCCTACGTTGTGCTGGGCTGGAGCCTGATCGCCGCGCCCTTTGGCGTGTTGGGGATATTGGGCACGGCGCTGGCGCTCTTTCTGGCGTTTCGCAACAACACGGCGTTCGGGCGGTGGGGCGAGGCGAGCCAGGCGTGGGCCGCCATCACCGCCGCCAGCCGCACGCTGGCGCGGCTGATCGTCACCTTCACCGACTC
>DGFH01000023.1 GCA_002391565.1 Anaerolineales bacterium UBA3905 | reverse complement strand
GGGGGCGAGGAGCCGCGCATGCTCAGCGCTCCCAACGGCGCAGCGTCGGTGGTCTTCCGCCGCTTCGACGCCGCCAGCCCAACCGCCAGCGTGGGTCAGATCGCGCTGAGCAGCGGCATCATCGAAGGCGGACGCACGACCTACGGCGAACCGGTGGCGCTGACGAACAGCGCCGGTGCGCAGCAGTGGATGCCGGCGGCGACGCTCAACCCGGTCACGAATGCGCTGCTGGTGAGCAGTGTCCGGCGGACGCTGACAACTGGCGCGGCAAGCAGCTCTGCTCCGCACGAGGATGAAATGACTGGCGCAGCGCACATGACCTTCGTGACCGCCGCCGCTGACCCAGTCACGGCGCTCGTCATCGAAGACCGTGGCGATCCTGCGCTGGAAAGTACACTGGCGCTCGACCGCATCCACGCGCCGGTGGGTGCAACCGTGCAGGTGACCGCGCACGGGCGAAACCTGGGGCGGCGCGCAGCGGATGTCACCGTGCGCTTCTTACGCGGCGCACCGGGCGGCGGCGTCCAGGTCGGCCAGGTCGTGATCGGTGCGGTGGCGGCGGGCGCGGCGTTCTCCGCCACGCTGCCGGTGACGGTGCAGATGGGCGATCAACCGCTCTACGCCGTCGCTGTGAGCACGGACAATGCCAGCAGCGCCAACGACATCGCAACCGGCAATCTGGCCGCGATGCCGGCGCCCATCATCAGCGCAGTCGATGGTGAGAATGCGTTGGCGAATAGCCTTCTGGTGGTGTTGGAGCAACCGGCGGCTGAAGATTTGGCAGGCTTCCGGCTGCTGCGCAGCACAGGCCCCGACGCACCCTTCGTCCTGGCGGCGGAAATTACCGAACCACTCTATCTCGACCTGGGGCTGACTGCAGGCGCAACTTACTGCTATCGGGCGCAGGTCTACGATACGCGCGGCAACCTGTCGCCGCTATCGGCGCCGGTCTGCGGTGCGTCGACCTTTTACCGTACATTCCTGCCCGCTGTCAATCGGTGAGAAAAGCGAGGGTGTGTCGCACTGGTCAGGCTGTTGCTTCGCGAGCCTGTGTTTAACGAGTGCAATGCACGGCGCCATGAACCCAGGACGCACTCGAAAGCAAGGACACAGCACGTCACAGTGCATTGAGCACGTCGTTGATCGACGCCTGGAGGTCAGCGTAATGGGCGGCGGCAGCGTTCTCACTCCTGATCGCCCGGCTCTGAACGTCGCAGTCCGTGGCGGATGGGAACTGCGTTGGGTGTTTTGCAGGCTTTTGTCATGATGTTATGATTCCCGACCTGCAGCATGCACCCACTGCAGCTTGAGGTTGCGTCTTCGATGGCATGGCAGGAGATAAGGGCAGATGGGCTGGAAATCTGTGCTTTGGGGCGTCATCTGGGCGGCGATAACCGCATGTAGCGCCCAGACGCCGACTATCAAGTGATGGCCGCCCGGCCTATCACAGGTCAGGCAACAATCCCAGGTTGCGCAGCATTGCAGCGACATCCCAAATGGTCAATGTCTCGCACACTTTGCCGTCGTGCAGCATCAGGTAATTCACACCGCGCACTGTCACCGTCTTTCCGCTGGGTGGAATGTTCAGAATCGCCCCCTGATGCGTGGCATGCGCCGTCCAAAAAACGGCCACTCGATTGCCCTCGGTGATGATGACGTCGGGTTTGATCTCCAGGTCGGGGAAGGCATGGTAGTAAGCCTCGAACATACGCTGCACACCGGCGCGCCCCACAGGCGGCTGGGCGATGGCAACATCCACGATCCGGCAATCTTCGGTATAGTGTGCGGCAACGCGCGCTGGGTCGTGCGAGTTCCAGGCAGCCAACACCTGCTGGACTACAGCTTGGATTTTGGGCATCGGTCAATCTCCATTTTTTGGTTGCTGGTGGTGCTATGGGCCACTATACTTGATCAGAGGGTGCTAATCCAGCCCAAAACCAGCTCATTTTCTGCTCAGCGTTCCATTCGCTCCACTTCCGCCTGCCAGAGAATCTCGGCGATGCGCGTCATGCCGGCGCGTAGATGGCGACGGTAGGAACTGAAGGGCACGTCAATCAGTTCGGCGGCCTGCTCTTGGGTGGGCGCAGGCTGAATGTAGGTGTGATAGACCGCACGATAGAACTTGAGTTCCTTGGGGGCAGCGCGCATCTGCTCGGCGGCCTGTTTGAGCAAGGCGCGCAAAATGCCGACGGCGCCACCGGCGGCATAGTCATCGTGTTGCATGACCAGGTGCGAACGCAGCAAGGGATTGTTATGCAGGACGTCGGGGCGGGTGTAATCACGCAGCGCGCTTTCCACCGCCGCCATGAAATCCTCCTGATTGAGGGCGAGGGGACGCACCACCGGCGCTGGCGGCTTGACTGCTTCCGGCGATAAGGCGATCTCGCGCTGCCCCAACAGTTCCAGCCAGGCAAGAGGCGGCTGTGCGCGCCAGTCGTGGCCGTAGACGCCAAACGCGCAGGTGCCCACGACAAAGTCAAGCTCTGGCAGCCGCACCAGGTCAGCGTAGGCGAAGACCGGGCGCCAGAATTCGGGGTCGAGGCAGGCGTAGAAGGTGTAGGCCAGACCAGGCTGAAAGTAATGCCGCACCATGTTGATAAAGATCAGGCTTTGCGTCGGCGACACAGCCTGATGGGTGTCGGCGGCGAGCCAGAAGCGAAAGTAGGTGGCGCGTTCATCGTTGCGCAGAGGCGCCGCCCGTTGCAGAAAATCCCACGCCAGCGCCATTGCAGGGTCGTGGCGGCGATCTTCGGCGGTGGTGCGCTCCAGCGCCAACAGCGTCATGAAGCCGGTGGGTTGACCGACCCCATCCCGAAAGACGACGACATTCTCCGGCTGGTGCGCCAGCCAGTAGCGCGCCAGCGCCGCTGACGCCATGCCTTCGTGTTGCGCCACCATGGCAGCTAATGCGTCAATTTCCTGCTCATGCAGTTGATCCGGCGAGGTGCGGCCGCTGGTCTGCCACTCAAAAAACGGGCGCACCGCCGGGTTGTCGCGATGCAGATAGACGAAATCGAAGAGCGTCAACTGCTGCTCTGTGCCCTGCGTCGCCGGCAGCTGGCGCATGAAGTGAGCGCGCGCCCGGCGGTGCAACTCGGCGTACCAGTTTGGGTTGCGCCAGCGCAGGTCGGCGACGAGCACTTCGCGCGCAATGTCATGGGGAAACAAACCACCCGGTCGCGTCTCGATGAAAGACAGCCCTCGCAGCCACTCGAACAGGTCGTGCGCGTCGGGCATCAGCAGCAGTTCCGCCAGCAGCGATTCTGTCGTGACGCGCACCAGCGCGCACGCTTCCAGCGCCGCGCGGTGCGCTGGCCCCGGCGTGCGCTGCAGAAACTGTTCGAGCAGTAATTTGATAATATCGGGCGACTCCAGCGGCTTGAAGTGGAAACCGGGGCGCTGGTCATAGAGGTCGGCCACCAGCGAGAGCGCCAGCGGATAGCTGTGGGTGAAGTCAAGCACTGTCTGCAGGTCATCCACCGGCACATGACGCTGTGAGAGATAGGCGCGCCCTTCTTCGGGTGAAAGATTGCGCAGCGCCAGTGTACGCAGCAGCGGCTGCCAGCCAGGGTCAGCGCGCCAGGCCGGTGAAGGCGGATGGCGTCCGGCCAACACGGTGATGACCTGTTCGGGCAGCTCCGGCAGAAACACATCGCGCAGCCAGTCGTCCAGCGGCGCCAACATTTCGTAGGTGTCGATCAACAGCACCGTGCGCGTGGCGCGCTGTGCGATGATTGCAGCTGGCGATCGATCGGGTGATTCACCCAACGCCAACGCAAGAGCCGCCTGAAATGCAACTGTCGTCGGCTCAAGGTTGCGGGCATCCAGCGAGATCGCGTCCATACCCGCGTCTTGCGCCAGCCGCGCAAAGCGACGCAACAGGCTGCTCTTGCCCACACCGCCCGGCCCATGAACATACAGGACAAAGAAGGGCGGCTCTGGCGATCTCAGCGCCTGTGCAAAGAGCGCCAGCTCTGCCTCCCGCCCGGTGAAGCGCTGGCGCCGTGCGCTGTTCAGGCGATCGATTAACCGTGATGACATACGCTGTTTTCGTTTAACACCTTCATGCCGCCAGGTTTCCGGGTAGGGGGTGTAGTATAGATCGGCGTTGTTGGGTTGTCCACCGCGCCGAAACTAGCGGGCGTACTTCACGTTTGGGGCAAATTGCGCCGCACCGGTGAATCAATTCACCGGCTGATAGCTCAAGTCCACTCAAATAGACTGACGCCGCCGCGCCGGGGCGGCTTGTGGGGGTTAAACAAAGGGTGCGGTGACCGTAGGGTCGGCGT
>DGFH01000024.1:1482-6071 GCA_002391565.1 Anaerolineales bacterium UBA3905 | reverse complement strand
AGATGTGTATAAGAGACAGGTAATAATCGTATAGGCGTTGTGAAGGTGCACCAGTCGCCCGGATGCGTGGTGCGCAATGGGGGAAGCCCGGTGAAGTCATGGTGACCAGTCCGGCACTGTCCCGCAACGGTGAGTCAGCTTGAGCAACAAGCCGTCTTCAATCTGACAAGTCCGATTACCCACTTTCACACAGGTCATGCGACAACATGACCAGGTTCGTAACCACCTTCGTGGACAAAGGGGGCGAACGCATTGTAGCAGCTACTTTGCGCTCGACCCGCCGCTTTGGCGGGTTTTTTGCTTCAGTGCGATCTCGTGAGTCCACGGGATCGCATTTTTTGTCCTCACTACTGCCGGGAGGGTTGCCGTTGATGTTGATAGCAAGGAGCCTGTGATGCACTCAACGCCCAGACTGGTCATCGCTGCCCCTCATAGCGGCAGCGGCAAGAGCACTATTGCCAGCGGTTTGATGGCGGCGTTGGCGCAGACGCATCAGGTGCAAGGCTTCAAGGTGGGGCCGGATTATATCGATCCCGGCTATCACACGCTGGCCGCCGGTCGTATTGCGCGCAACCTGGACGCGTGGATGACGTCGCGCGCGGAGGTGCTGCGCATCTTCGCCCGTGCGGCTCAGAATGCAGACATCGCCATTATCGAGGGCGTGATGGGGCTGTACGATGGTGTGGACGCCCGTTCAGAAGCAGGCAGCACCGCCGAGATCGCCCAATTGCTCGATGCCCCGGTCGTGCTTGTGATCGATGTAGGCAAGATGGCGCGCAGCGCTGGCGCCATGGCGTTGGGCTACAGCATGTTCGATCCGCGCGTGCGGTTGGCCGGAGTCATCTGCAACAACGTGGCAAGTGCAAATCATGCACGCAGCGCGACCGCGGGAATCGAATCCGTCGGATTGCCGGTGCTCGGCTGTATGCCCCGCACCCCTGCACTGAAGACGCCTGAACGGCATCTCGGCCTGTACACGGCGGTGGAGCGCATGGAGGCGGCGGCCACCTTCGTGCGCAGCGCAGCAGAGTTGGTGCAGCAACACGTCGATCTCGATCGGTTGTGGGCAATCGCCCGCAACGCATCGGCGCTGGTCATCCCGGAAGAGCCGGTGTACAAGGCGCCTCCTCATCGAGTGCGCATTGCGGTCGCGCGGGATGCAGCGTTCTGCTTCTATTACGAAGACAACTTCGACCAGCTGCGCGCAGCTGGCGCGGAGCTGATCTTCTTTAGCCCGCTGCACGACGCAACGCTGCCAGAGGGCGTGCATGGTCTCTATCTGGGCGGCGGATATCCAGAACTATACGCCGCCCAGCTTGCCGCCAACCACAACATGATGCGTTCGTTGCGCAGCGCCATCGACGCCGGCCTGCCCACTTACGCCGAGTGCGGCGGCCTGATGACGTTGACCGAGAGCATCACCGACCTGGAAGGTGGAACTCATCCAATGCTCGGCGTGGCGCCCGGTCGCGCCGTGATGGTCGGTCGATTGACCCTGGGTTATCGCGAAGTCACAGCCGTGCGCGACTCGCTGCTTTTGGAGGCGGGCGAATCGGTGCGCGGCCATGAATTCCATTATTCGGATTGGGTCGGGCGACCGGACAATCTGCCGGCAGCCTACGCGATCCGTCCCAGAAATGCAGAGGCGACGCGACTCGATGGGCTCGTCCAGGGGCATGTACTGGCATCTTATGTACATCTTCACTTTGGCGCCATGCCGAAAATGGCGCAACGCTTCGTGCAGGTCTGCGCCGGGTATGCTGCGCAGGCGCCCCTACACTGACGCAACGCGCAACATCAAACCCTGCACCCAGTGGCGCTGGCTGTCCTCAAGCGAGGATTGCCTGGATGGGTCTGGATTATGAGTGAAAAAAGCTGAAAAGAATACGATGTGGAAAGCCAGTGTATGCAACAGCGTCAGGCATGAAAGGAGCTATTCTATGTTGCACACGAGCGGAATGTATCGGCGTTGGCCTGTGTTGGCCCTATGGCTGACAGCGACGGCCGGGTTGGCGCTCTTCAGCGCCCGCACGGCTTATGCCATGCATATCATGGAAGGCTTTTTGCCACCTGCATGGGCCGCATTCTGGTTTGCGGTTGCAGTCCCCTTCTGGGTGATCGGCTTTATCCAGATCAGACGCCTGGTGAAAGAGAAGCCAGAAAGTCGCCTGATGCTTGGGCTGGCCGGCGCGTTTGCATTTGTGCTGAGCGCACTCAAACTGCCAAGCGTCACCGGGTCATGCAGCCACCCTACCGGCGTCGGTCTGGGCGCCATCTTGTTCGGCCCATTTGTCATGTCCATCCTGGGCGGGATCGTACTGCTGTTTCAGGCGTTGTTGCTGGCGCACGGCGGGCTGACCACGCTCGGCGCCAACGCTGTCAGCATGGCGGTTGTCGGGCCACTGGCGGCCTGGGGCGTCTGGAAAGGGCTGCAAGGCCGCCTGCCTGAAGATGGGGTGGTGTTTCTGGCGGCGACGTTGGCTGATCTGCTCACCTATGTCACCACCTCTGCGCAACTGGCTTTGGCCTATCCCGACCCGGTTGGCGGTTTCGTCGCATCGTTTGCCAAGTTCGGCGCAATTTTTGCCATCACCCAAATCCCGCTGGCGATCAGCGAAGGCATCCTCACGGTGCTGATCTTCAGAGCGCTGCGCCAAACTGCCGCGACAGAGCTGAAAGCATTGGGTGTGCAAGGAGCGTAAACATGAAAAGCTCAACCTGGATTCTTATTTTGTTGGCAATCCTCCTCGCAATCTTGCCGTTGTTCCTGGTGAAAGACGCGGAATTTGGCGGCGCCGATGGCGAAGCTGAAGTTGCTATCACCGAAATTCAGCCCGACTACAAACCCTGGTTCCAGCCGCTTTTCGAACCACCCAGCGGTGAAATCGAAAGCCTGCTCTTTGCGCTGCAAGCCGCATTGGGAGCCGGGGCCCTGGCGTATTTCTTTGGCTACAAACACGGTTTGCGCAAAGGTCGAGAAAATCTGAATGCGCCAGATTGACGCCTACGCCTATTCGAATCGAATCAGCAAGCTGCACCCCGCTTACAAGGTGGGGGCCAGCCTGCTGGCGCTGGTTCTGTGCCTGACGCTCAATCGCCCTCTTGCCAGCCTGCTGATCCTGGCGTTGATGCTCGGCCTGACGATTTTCTGGGCCGGCGTGTCGTGGCGCTTCGTGCTGACATTACTCCTGACGGAGGGGAGTTTCTTGTTGGCCGGGGTGCTGGGCGTGGCGATTAGCGTCAGCACAATGCCTGACGCGGGCGGCGCTGCTCTGGGGCCATTCTGGGTTCGCAGCGACGCCGCATCGGTCTGGCTGGCGCTTAACCTGTTTCTACGCGCCCTGGGCAGTGTGTCAGCGATGAATTTTCTTGCGCTGACGACGCCCATACTGGATCTGATAGAGTTATTGCGGCGCCTGCGCGTGCCGGAAGTGCTGGTCGAAGTCATGGGGTTGACTTATCGCTTTATCTTCATTCTGTTCGATAGCCTGGAGCGGATGACGCTGGCGCAGGAGGTGCGGCTGGGATTTGGCAACTGGCGCAGCAGCCTGCGCAGCGCCGCTTTGATTGGAACAAATTTGTTTATCGATGCCTTTCGCCGTAGCCGCATCCTGGAAACGGCATTGCAGAGTCGCGCCTGGGACGGCGCGCTGCGCGTACTACCGCGGAAATACAACCATCCTTTCCAAAAATGCAACTGACTTTTATCGACGTGCATGTTCGTTATCCCGGCCTGGATATTTCTGCGCTGAACGGCGTCAATCTGGAAATTAACACGGGCGAGCGTGTGGCTCTGGTGGGACGCAACGGCAGCGGCAAATCCACGCTGATGTTGACCGCCAACGGCATCCTGCGCCCCCACCAGGGAGCATTGCTGCTCGATGGTCGTCCCGTGCGCTACGACCGGAGCGGCTTGCGTGAATTGCGTCGCAACGTTGGCGTGGTGTTCCAAAACCCCGACGACCAGCTCTTCAGCGCCAGCGTCTATCAAGACATCAGCCTGGGGCCGCTTAACCTGGGACTGACGCAAGCCGAAGCTCATCGGCGGGTGCAGGAAGTCGCCGAATTCTGCGGTTTACAAGAACTACTGGATCGCCCCACCCATGCCTTGAGCGGCGGAGAAAAGACGCGGGCGGCGCTGGCCGGTGTGCTGGCGATGTCGCCGCGCTTCCTCTTCGCCGACGAAGTGACGAATAGCCTTGATCCCTGGATGCGCCCACAGGTGCTTGAAATTCTGGATCGTCTGGCGGATTCCGGTTGCGCCGTCATTCTCGCCACGCATGATTGGGCGCTGGCGAGCGCCTGGGCGCAGCGCGTCATCTGGCTGGAGGGAGGCAGCGTCTTTCGGCAGGGCAAGCCGGGCGCGTCATCATGGCTGACCTGACCCGGTGCAAAGCGCCGCAAAAGTTTGAAGCGGGAGAATGGTCGGACGCCAGACTTTTGCCAGCGCCGTTGAGTTACTGATGGCTAGGCAGAGTTTTCATATTTTCAGTGTTACGTGTTGCGTGCTACGTGTCGGAACCCCTCACGCAACACGTAATACGCAACACTGCGCTCATAAAATGTCAACCTAGAAATCAGTAATCTCC
>DGFH01000024.1:0-1314 GCA_002391565.1 Anaerolineales bacterium UBA3905 | reverse complement strand
ATGTCAACCTAGAAATCAGTAAAGGCGTATCCGGCGTTGTGATCAGTCTAGCAGACGCAGGATCGCGGCCCAATCCACTGCATCTTCCACGATGTCAGCCAGACGGTCATATTCAGCCTGACGCAGCGTTGTGGTAAAAACAACCTCGCCACGCCACCCCAACTGACGCAGCCAGCGGTGCCGAAAGCGGTCGTTCTCAAAGATGCCGTGTAGATAGACGCCCCAAACGCGACCGTCCTCTGTCACCGCACCGTCTGGAATTGCTACGGAAACGCCGTTGCGCTCGACGATCATGCCAAACGGCTGTGCACCTTCGTCCAGAATGCTTTCGCCAGTGTGGATTTCGTAGCCGCGCAGCCGTTCCCCATCCCGTTCCAGAGATGCTAGATGAGTCTGTTTCTGGCGCTCGAAGCGGGTGGTAATCGGCAACAGCCCTAAACCGGGCGACACGACGCCGGCTGGCCCTTCCACCCCGTGTGGATCAGCCAGCCACCTCCCCAAGAGTTGATAACCGCCACAGATGCCAACCACTGCACTGCCGCGTGCATGGGCAGCCATGATCGCCTGATCCAATCCTTGCGCGCGCAGCCATGTCAGGTCCGATAACGTCACTTTGGTTCCCGGCAGCAAGATAGCTGCCGGATTACCCAGTTCCTCAGCGCGGCGGACATAACGCAACGCGACGCCTGGCTCCGCCGCCAGGAGATCGAATTCGTCAAAATTCGCCACATGCGGCAGATGGATCACAGCCAGGTCTAGCTGGTCGGGTCTGGGCGCAGTGAGGGGGCGCTGTCCAGGATCGAGGGCAACGGCATCTTCGTTCGCAATGCGGAGATCGGGCACAAAAGGCACAATGCCTAGCGTCGGCACGCCAAATGCCTTTGCCTGGAGCAGAGACAATCCATCGCCGAGCAAAGTCGGATCGCCGCGAAACTTGTTGATGAGAAAACCCTTGATCTGGGCGCGTTCTTCGGCTTCGAGCAGGAGCATGGTGCCGGCCAGCGCGGCAAAGACGCCGCCACGATCGATGTCACCCACTAACAGAGATGGCGCGCCAGCGTGACGCGCCATGCGCAAGTTCACAATGTCACCCGCCTTGAGATTGATCTCCGCCGGGCTGCCGGCGCCCTCAAGGACAATCACATCATAGCGCGCTGCCAGCCGATCGTAGGCGGCAGTGACCTCCTCCCACAGGCGCGCTTTCATCGACAGCCAGTTAGCGGCATCGATGTGTCCTGCAACGCGGCCATTGAGCACAACCTGGCTGCGGCGGTTGCCTTCGGGCTTGAGCAGCACCGGGTTCATGTCGGTGTG
>DGFH01000017.1 GCA_002391565.1 Anaerolineales bacterium UBA3905 | reverse complement strand
GCGTGAGGTAGCTGCGGTTCTCAACCGCTCCTACCTGCCAACCCAACAAGAAGCCTATGGAAGCTCTGGACTTTATCGAACAAATCCCACCCTTCGACCAGCTGCAACCCGCTGACCTGACATTGGTGCGCCAGGCGCTACAACGCGTCGAGTGCGAGGCGGGCGTGGTGCTGCTCACACAAGGCGGCCCACCCAGCGCGTACCTGAACATTGTCCGCAGCGGTGCAGTTGCGCTGCGCACCAATGGACAGACGCATCACATGCTAGAGGCTGGCGATATGTTTGGATTTCCGTCGCTGCTCAGCCAGGAAGCGCCGTTGGCCGACGCGGTGACGACCGAACCGTCCGTGATCTATCGCCTCCCGGAAACGCTCTTTCGCACGCTGCTTGAACGCCCACCCTTTGCCCAGTATTTTCTGCGCGGGCTGAGCGACCGTCTGCGCATTGCCGCCACTGCCGATCACCCTCTGGGCGAACAGGGGTTAAGCATGCCCGTGAAGCACCTGATTGCCCGTGAGCCGCTCTTCGTCACGCCTGACGCCACTGTGCAGGAAGCGGCGCGGTTAATGTCCGAAGCTAACGTCAGTTCGGTGCTGATTGCCGCTGACCCGCCTGGCATCGTAACTGACCGCGATCTGCGCCGCCGCGTGCTGGCCGCCGGGTGCGGGCCGGAAACGCCCGTCAGCGCGGCGATGACGCGCCCCTTGCTGCAGATCGACGCCGACGCCCCGGTGTACAGCGCCATGATGCGCATGTTGGAGGCGCAGATTCATCACCTGGCGTTGACCCAGGAAGGCCAGATCGTCGGGCTGATTTCGTCCACCGACCTGCTGCGCTTTCAGTCTCAGAACCCCATCTACCTGCAACGCCAACTTAACAACCTCCATGACCCGGCGGAACTCGCGCGCTACAGCCACGAGGTCACCAGGATGGTGGAGATGTTGCAACGCGGCGGCCTGGCCGCGCCGCAGATCGGGCGCATCGTCTCCACGTTGAACGACACTCTGATCGCACGTCTGGTGCAGCAGGCGGAAGCGGAATTGGGGGCGCCGCCCATGCCCTACGCCTGGATCGTCTTTGGCTCCGAAGGACGCGCCGAACAGATGGTGCTGACCGACCAGGACAACGCACTGGTCTACGCCACAGCCTCGCCCGCCGCCCAGAATTATTTTAGCGACCTGGCTACGTTCGTAGTGGAGCGCTTGATCATTGCTGGTTTTCCGCCCTGTCCTGGCGGCTACATGGCGACCAACTGGTGCAAATCGCTGGACGAATGGTTGGCGGTCTTTGCACAGTGGATCGACCGCCCCGAACCCCAGGCGTTAATGGAGGCGGGCATCTTCTTCGATTTCCGTAGCATCTATGGCAGCCTGTCCCTGGAGCCGCTCGAACAACAGATGTTGGCGGCGCAGCGCAATGGAATTTTTCTAGCCTACCTGGCGCAGGCCGCCAACGCGTTTGCACCGCCGCTGGGCTTCTTCAATCGGCTGCGCAGTGAAGACGGCTACATCGACCTCAAGAAGGGCGGCATTGCGCCGGTCGTGGGGATGGCGCGCGCATTGGCGTTGGCTGCTGGTTCGCGCGCACGCGCCACCACCGAACGGCTGGCTGCCGCCGTGCAAGGGGGCGTCTTGAGCAGCGAAGGCGCCGACAATCTCAACGGCGCATTTGAGTTTTTCCTACATCTGCGCCTGCGCACACAACTGGCGGCGATCCACGCCGGACAGACGCCAGACAACCGCGTGCGCGTCAAGGCGCTCACCGCGCGCGAACAACGCCTGCTCAAAGATGCGTTCGTGATGGTGCGCGAGATGCAGGACGCCGTGTCCTCGCAACTCCAGGGCGGCGGTCTGCGTTGAGGTGGCTGTCGGCAAAGGATATTCTCGACGCAAGGGCGCAAAGCCGCAGAGGTGCGCAGAGCGTAAGCAAGAAGGGGCTGGTTGCTCATCTTCCCGGAAGCTTTGGAACTTCCGAGAAGATTGTGAGGGTGATCTGACCAACAGACTCGATGGGAGCGTAGTGAACGTGAACAAGATCAATCGGCTTGTCTTTGGCGGCGTGATCGGCTTGATGGCAGGTTTCAGCTTTCACCTGGCTGTGCTGCCGTTCGTGGCGGAGAGCATCTTCCCGAACGCGCTTGGCGACCTCTACGCGTCGATGAACCCTGCCACCTTCTGGTTGCTGGCGGTGTGGATGACGGCTGGCGCTGCCGCTGCGCAGGCAGGCGGCGCCCATCGTGGCAGCCTGATTTTTGGTGCAGGAGGTCTGGTGGCCGCCGCCCTCTTGGGGCTGGGCATGGTTGCTGGCGGCGACAACTGGCCGGCGCCGCTGATTTGTGTGCTGACTGGCGCCCTCTATGGCGGCGGCGCAGGACTGCTCGTCGGCGCCGGTTTTGGCCCTATCACCGAAGAATGAAAGGAGGCAGCGGTGTCGCGTGATGTTCGTCATCAATGGCTGGTCGTCATCTTTGGGCTTGGCTGCCTGCTGTTTAGCTTTCCGTTGCTGGCGTTGTTTAACCATGCAGCGCTGATCTTCGGCGTTCCCCTCAGCGTGTTGTATGTCTTCGCTGCGTGGCTTGTCGTCATCGGCCTGACCTTTCTCAGCCATGAGCGGCGCAACTGACAGGAGCAGACTCCGCAATGATTGGCGGCGTGATGATCGTCGTGGCCCTGGCCTATTTGGGCGTGCTCTTTGCCATCGCCTACTATGGCGACTGGCGCGCGGAGCGTGGGCGCAGCATCATCAACAACCCGTATGTCTACGCCTTATCGATGGGCGTCTACTGCACGGCGTGGACCTACTACGGCAGCGTAGGGCGGGCGGCGAGCAGTGGTCTGGGCTTCTTGCCGATCTATATCGGGCCAACCCTGATTGCGGTGCTGTGGTGGTTTGTGCTGCGCAAGATGGTGCGCATCAGCCGCGTCAACCGCATCACGACCATCGCCGACTTCATGGCCTCGCGCTACGGCAAGAGCACCAGTTTGGGGGGGCTGGTGACTGTGATCGCCGTCGTTGGCATCGTCCCCTACATCTCCCTCCAGCTCGACGCCGTCTCCGCCAGCTTCACGCTCCTGTGGCAGCACCCGCAGCCGGTGGGCGCCCCCAGCGTCACCCGCAGCGGGCTGGACACCGCGCTGTGGGTGACGCTGGGAATGGCCGCTTTCGCCGTGCTCTTTGGCACGCGTCATCTGGATGTGACCGAACACCACGAGGGGCTGGTGGCGGCGATTGCGTTTGAGTCGATCGTCAAACTGGCAGCGTTTCTGACGGTTGGCGTCTTTGTCAGCTTTGTCCTTTTTGGGGGGCCAGCCGATCTCTTTGGGCAGGCGCAACAGGACCCGGCGCTGGCCGGACTACTGACGCTCAACGACGCCACCCTCGACTATGGCCAATGGGCGTGGCTGACCGGTCTCTCAATGCTGGCGATCCTCTTTTTGCCGCGCCAGTTTCAGATGGCCGTACTGGAAAATATGGATGAGCAGCACATACGCAAGGCGAGCTGGCTCTTTCCACTCTACCTGCTGGTGATCAACCTCTTCGTCCTGCCGATTGCACTGGCCGGATTGATCACCTTCCGCAACCAGCCGATGGACGCCGATCTTTACGTGCTTGGCTTGCCGCTCATGGCGGGCAGTGAGCTGTTGGCGCTCTTTGTCTTTATTGGAGGGCTATCCGCCGCCACAAGCATGGTCATCGTCGACACGGTGGCGCTCAGCACGATGGTCTCCAATGACTTGATGATGCCATTGCTGCTGCAGTTGCGCATCTTGCGACCGGGCGAACGCGGCGACTACGGCGGAGTGCTGCTGGCGATCCGGCGCGTGGCAATTGTGGTGATCATGCTGTTGGGCTACGTCTATTTCCGCGTGACCGATGACGCTGCCTCGCTGGTCTCGATTGGCCTGATCTCCTTTGCCGCCGTCGCCCAATTTGCCCCTGCCTTTCTGGGCGGCATCTACTGGAAGGGCGGCACGCGCGCCGGCGCCCTGGCCGGACTAATCTCAGGCTTCCTGGTGTGGGCATACACCTTGCCGCTCGCTACGCTGCACAGCATCAGTGGCGCGCCTGACGCGTTCCTGCTCAACGGCCCGTGGGGGATTGCCTGGCTAAGACCCTACAATCTCTTCGGATTGACCGGCATGGATCCGGTGGCGCACGCACTCTTTTGGAGTCTGTTCGCCAACATCGCCGCCTATGTCGGCGTCTCGCTGCTCACCCGGCCGACTGTGCTGGAGCAGGGGCAGGCGGCGCGCTTTGTTGATGTCTTCAATTACGCCACCAACAGCGACGCCGTGTTTTTGTGGCGCGGCACCGCCACCGTGCAGGCATTGCGCTCTCTGCTCGAGCGCTTCCTGGGTGTGGCGCGCACCGAGCGCCTGCTGGACGACTACGCCCATCGACGCGGCGTGGATTGGGCAGCCACACAACAGGCCGACGCCGAGCTGGTGCAACACGCCGAACGCATGCTGGCCGGCGCCATGGGCGCGGCCTCAGCACGCGTGGCGATCGCGTCGGTGGTGCAGGAAGAGCGGCTGTCGATGGATGAGGTGCTGCGCATCCTCGACGAGACATCGCAGGTGCGCGCCTATAGTCGCCAGTTGGAAAGCCGTACACAGCAACTTGAGCAGAAAAGCCGCGAACTGGAAGCCGCCACCACAGAACTGCGCGCGGCGAATGAACGCCTGCAAGAGCTCGATCGCCTGAAGGACGACTTCATCTCCACCGTCACCCACGAGTTGCGCACACCGCTGACCTCGATTCGCGCCTTTTCGGAAATCTTGCACGACAACCCCACGCTTGACCCAGAACGCCGCATGCGCTTTCTGGCGATCATCCTCAAGGAGAGCGAACGGCTCACGCGGCTGATCAATCAGGTGCTCGATCTTGCCAAGCTGGAGTCGGGCGCTGCAGAGTGGAACACCACCGAGGTCAACATGACGACGCTGATCGGCGAGGCGATCACAGCGTCGGGTGGCATGGCGGCGGAGAAGGGCGTACAGATTTCGACGGAACTGGAGGCCGAACCATCACTTACGGTGTGGGCGGACCGCGACCGCATCATGCAGGTGATGTTGAACCTGCTCTCTAACGCGGTGAAATTCTGCCCGACGGAGGGGGGGCGCGTCCTGGTGTCCGCTGCACGCCAGGGACGTTGGCTGGTGGTGCGCGTCGCCGACAACGGCCAGGGCATCACCAGGGAAGATCAAAAAGTCATCTTCGATAAATTCCGCCAGGGTGGCGATCAACGGCGCGGTAGACCGCAAGGCACCGGGTTGGGATTGCCGATCAGCGCGCAGATCATCGACCACTTCGGCGGTAAACTGTGGGTGGAAAGCACGCCGGGCGAAGGCGCAACCTTTATCTTCACCCTGCCGTTGCCCGCCGACGATAAGCCATGAAGAAGGAGAGGACGCAATGCCGGGTAAGGTGTTGATCGTGGACGACGAAGCCAATATCGTGATCTCGCTGGAATTTTTGATGGAACAGGCCGGCTATACGGTGGACGTGGCGCGCACCGGCGAAGAGGCTATCGACAAGATCGACCGTTTTCACCCTGACCTGGTGCTGCTCGACGTGATGCTGCCCGGCGTCAATGGGTTCGACATCCTGCAGCGCATCCGTCAGCGCTTTACATTGCATCAGATGGCTGTCATCATGTTGACGGCAAAAGGACGCGAGGTGGAGGTGACCAAAGGGCTGGCGCTTGGCGCTAACGCGTACATCACCAAGCCCTTCTCGACGCGTGACCTGCTCGCCGAAGTGCGTCGCTACCTGGAGCCAGGCGAAGAACATGAAACGCTCGCAAATTAGCACACTGATTGCGCTGGTTGCACTGAGCGCCCTGGCATTGGGGTTGGCGGCGGGCTGGTTGGCCGCCTGGCTGGCGACATACAGCGGCAATCCTGTGCTCGTATGGACAGGATCAGTCGTCATCTTGGCTGTCGTTGCACTTGCCTTGCGCCTGATGCACCGCTTTACGCGCGCCTTTCTGCGCGACGTGCGCCGCTTAAGCGAGGCAGGCCAACTGGTGTTGAGCGCCAATCCCACCTACCGCATCCCCCTTCAGGGGCATCCCGACATCCAGGCGCTGACCCAGGTCTTCAACCAATTCAGCGACCGTTTTGCTGAATTGCAACAGACGCGCGCCGACGCAATCCAACAGGCACGCGCCGACCTGGAGGAGGAGCGCACCCTGCTGGCGACGCTGATGGCCGAATTGACCGAGGGCGTCATCGTCTGCAACCTGGACGGGCAGATTCTGCTCTACAACCGCAGCGCCCATCGTCTGCTCGACGCCAGCACACAGGCGGAACAGGGTGTCTTCGTTGGGTTGGGACGCTCCATTTTTGGCATGCTCGATCGCAACACCATTGCCTACGCCGTTGAGCAGGTGCAAAATCGCCATCTGCACCGCAGTAACAACGAGGCCGCCATCATCACCAACTTCATGACCACAGCCGCCAACGGACGGTTGCTGCGGGCGCGCCTGGCGGCGTTCTCAACGCCAGAGGGCGAGCTGCGCGGCTACATTCTCACCGTGCAGGATGTCAGCGAAGGCATCGAACGCAGCCAACGCCGCGACGCCCTGCTGCAAACACTCACCGAGAAGTTGCGCGCCGCAGTGGGCGCCATCCGCGCTGCTATCGAAACGGTGGAAAGTTTCCCCGATATGCCGACCGCTCAGCGTCAGCGTTTCCAGCAAGTCATTCACGATGAAGCGACCAGTCTGAGTGCGCAGATCGACGACACGCTGCGCAGGTACGCCAGCGACCTGCGCGCGCAGTGGCAGCTTGAGGAGATCGCCGCCGCCGACCTGATCCTGGCGGTGCAACACTATCTGCACCAGCGATGCGCCGTCGCGCTCACCGGGCAGGCGTCCGACGACGCCCTGTGGCTCAAAATCGACAGCTATACGCTGATGCAGGGCGTTTCGCATCTGGTCGATAGCCTTCACACAGAGTTTGGCGTTGCCGAAGTCAGATTGGAACTCAGCATGGTCGAACGTTACGCTGCGCTGGACATCATCTGGCCGGCGCACATGGTTGCACCGACCGTCTGGCGCCAGTGGTCGGAACGCGCGTTCGTCACCGATGACAGCGACGGCGTGATCACGCTGCGCGAAGTCGCTGAACGGCACGGCGGCGAAGTCTGGTTCCAGATGGACGCAACCGGCGCACGCGCCTACTTTCGCTTGCTATTGCCGCGCGCCGCCAGCAAAGCCGCCACCGGCGGCAGCTCAGACCGTCGCCCCGCCATTCCTAGCCGTCCCGAGTACTACGATTTCGATCTCTTCCATCAGCCCGGTCAATCCGCTGAGCTGGATGATCGCCCACTGCACACGCTGGTCTACACTGTCTTTGACACCGAAACGACAGGGCTGACCCCCGGGCTGGACGAGATCATCTCGATCGGGGCGCTGCGCATCGTCAACGGTCGGCTGCTACGTCAGGAAGTGTTCGAACAACTGATCGATCCTCAGCGCCCGATCCCGGCGGCAGCGACAGCCATTCATGGCATCACCGACGCCATGGTTCGCCAGCAACCGTCGATTGAGAGCGTCCTGCCACGCTTTCGGACCTTCGTCGAAGACACTGTGCTGGTCGGCCACAATCTGGCCTTCGACATGCGCATGTTGCGCGAAAAAGAGCAGAGCACGGGAGTTTGCTTTGTCAACCCAATCTTGGATACACTATTGTTATCGGTTGTGCTTCATCCGGAGGAAAGCCAACATAGCCTGGAGGCAATTGCCCAAAGGCTGGGAGTGCAGGCGTTGGGGCGTCACACTGCGCTGGGTGATGCGATCGTCACCGGCGAGATTTTTCTCCGCATGATTCCGCTGCTTCAGGCGCGTGGGATTCATACGCTGCGCCAGGCCCGCGAAGCGGCGCAGCAAACTTATTTTGCGCGGCTGGAGTATTGATAAGCAAAAGAGGGATAGGTGCCCGCCAAAATTCTGGTTGCCGACGATGACGCCATGTTGCAGCGCCTGATCAGCAACACGCTCAAGTTGGAACAGCACGAAGTCATCGTTGCCACCAACGGCCCTCAGGCGCTTGAAATGGCGCGTACGGAGAACCCCGATCTGGTCATATTAGACGTCATGATGCCAGGTCTCAACGGCTTCGATGTCTGTGAGGCGTTGCGCAAAGACCCGGCGACAACGACCCTGCCTGTGATTATGTTGAGTGGTCTGGGGCAGGTGCAGGAAAAGATCATGGGGCTGAAGGCCGGCGCTGACGAGTACCTCACCAAGCCGATCGATCCGCGCGAACTGTTGACACGCGTCGAAATGTTGTTGGTGCGGCACAAGATATTGCGGCAAAGTGCAGCGGTCAAAGCGGGGCGCGTCTATAGCGTCATCGGCGCCAAAGGCGGCGTGGGCGCCACAACCCTGGCGGTCAATCTTACGGCTCACATGGCGACCATGGGCAAAGATGTCATCTTGCTCGAATTTCGTCCCGATTACGGCACTGTGGCCGTGCAACTCAACCTGCGCCCAGAGCTGTCACTGGCGACGCTGCGCGAATTGGAGCCGGTCGCGATTACAGAGCAAGTCGTCACTCGACTGTTCCAGCCGACGTCCTTCAAAGCGCGCGTCCTTTGCGGCCCGCAAAAAGCCGCCGAGTTTGGCCCCTTCACGGCTGGCCACGCCGGTGCACTACTGGCCCGCTTGACGGCGCTGGCCGATTTCGTCATCGTCGATCTACCGCCTGCCGCCGATGTCGCCACCGAGGCCATCCTCAAGAGCAGCGACCAGATCATCGTTGTGTTGGAACCGGAAATATCGTGCGTGGCGGCAGCAGCGCAACGCACTGCCCAGATCATGAGCTACAGCAACACCCTGGAGACGCATCTGGTGTGCGTGAACCGGCAGGGGGCAATGATGCTCTCGGTGCGCGAAATCGAGAGTCGGCTTGGCCGCGTTCTTACCAGCGTCATCCCACCTGCCACCGATGTTATGGGCGTCGCCGTACAATATGGCGCCCCGATCGTCATCTTGCAGCCCACCCATGTATTTGCCGAACACATTCAGGAACTTACCGGGCTGATGCAACGCACAAAGGCGCCTGTGGCGTGAGTTTGTCGCCACAGAATCTGAATCCATACACAACATGCGCTTGCTATCGTGCCTGATACGACCTCACCTTGCTTGTGGCAACCAACCTGGAGAACGATAGGAGTGAACCGATGAGCCAAACGACAGTGGCCGGCGTGGAAGTTGTTGGCACGATCTCGCCTGCGGTGACTGAAGTGCTCACGCCCGCCGCACTTGCCTTTGTGGCAACGCTGCACCGCACCTTCAACCTGCGTCGCCTTGAATTACTGGCAGCGCGCCAGGCGCGACAGAAACGCTTCGACGCCGGTGAAATCCCCGGGTTTTTGCCGGAAACAAGCGCAATCCGCACTGGAGACTGGCAGGTCGCCCCTGCGCCGGCTGACCTGAACGACCGCCGCGTCGAAATCACCGGCCCCACGGAGCGCAAGATGATGATCAACGCGCTCAATTCCGGCGCCAAAGTCTTCATGGGCGACTTCGAAGACGCGCTGTCGCCGACCTGGGACAATGTGATCATGGGGCAGATCAATTGTAGCGACGCCATTCGCCGCACGATCTCCTTCGAAAATCCGGACGGCAAGCGATACACCCTCAACGACACTGTGGCTACGCTGTTAGTGCGGCCGCGCGGCTGGCATCTGGTCGAAAAGCATGTTCTGGTTGATGGCGTCCCTATTTCCGCCAGCCTCTTCGATTTCGGGCTGTACATGTTCCGCAACGCTCAAGAACTCCTGGCACGCGGCAGTGGGCCGTACTTCTATTTACCCAAACTGGAGAGTCACCTGGAGGCGCGGCTGTGGAACGATGTCTTTGTAGCTGCGCAGGACGCGCTCGGCATCCCACAAGGCTCTATTCGCGCCACGGTGCTGATCGAAACTATCCTCGGTGCACTGGAAATGGAGGAGATTCTCTACGAGCTTCGCGACCATGCCGCCGGACTGAACGCAGGGCGGTGGGACTACATCTTCAGCGTCATCAAAAAATTTGCCCGCAACGAGCGGCAGATTCTCCCTGACCGCGCCCAGGTGACGATGACCGTACCCTTTATGCGCGCCTACACCGAACGCATGGTGCATGTCTGCCACAAGCACGGCGCCCATGCCATCGGCGGCATGGCTGCCTTCATCCCCAACCGCCGCGACCCGATCGTCACCGAAAACGCGCTGCGCAAGGTGCGCGAGGACAAATTGCGCGAGTTTGGCGATGGCTGCGACGGCACCTGGGTGGCGCATCCCGACCTGGTGCCGACCGTGCTGGAGGTCGCCAACAACTATCTGGGCGAAAGACCCAACCAGAAGGACCGCCTGCGCGAAGATGTCCAGGTGACCGACAGCCAGATCACCGACATCAACGTGCCGGGCGGCGCCATCACTGACGCCGGGTTGCGCCTCAATATCAGCGTCGCGCTGCAATATATGAATGCCTGGTTGCTCGGCAACGGCGCCGCCGCCATCAACAACCTGATGGAAGACGCCGCCACAGCGGAAATCTCCCGTTCGCAAATCTGGCAGTGGATCCATCACGGCGCAGCGCTGGACGATGGCCGCCCTGTCACGCGCGAACTCTACGCCCGTCTGCGCGAGGAGGAACTCGCCAAATTGGGTGGGCGCAGCGTCGATCGCTACGCCGAGGCAGCCGAAATCCTCGACAAGCTGTGTCTGAGCGACGATTTCATCGAGTTCCTGACACTGATCGCCTACGATTACCTGGATTAATGCAATCCTGACGCCTTCCTGGAAGTGAGCAACTTCCAGGAAGGTCGCCATCCTCCTCCACTCATTCAGCCAACGGCCAATCGTGTTCAACCACGCTGTAGAGCCGTTCATAAATGGTGCGCTGGTCAACCAGCAGCACCACCTCTCGGTTCAATTTGTGGCTGGTTTCGCCCCCGTTCAGACTGCCAACCGCCGCCCAATAGTGTTCTCCCAACCGCACCAAAACCAGCTTGGCGTGGATGCCGCCCGCTGTCGGGTTGCCGCTGCGCGCCTCAAGATTCAGCCCTTCCGCCGCTGCAATGGCGCGCACATATTCGACTGTCGCCTGATTGCTGCGCAACTGCTCGGCATCGTCGAAATAACTATCCAATAACAGTCGCACGCGCGCACCGCGCCGCGCGGCGGCAATAATGGCTTCGAGCCTCGGATTGGGGTCGGCAATCGGGTTGCTTGCGCTCTCCCCCCAGTACTTATCCTCGTACATTTGCACCAGAGTGATCTCGTCACCCGGCCCAGCAGCCGCAAAGAGCGCCAGAAGGCCGGCATCCGGACGCAACGCGTTCTCCGGGGCGCTGATCACAGCGTAGGGGGCCATGCCCTCAACACGCACAACCTCACGGAAAGGCGCATCCGCAACGTTGTAGACTTTGGCGGCGGGCAATACGAAATCGGCTGGCGGTGCACCGTACTTCGGATCAGCAGGATCATATGGGTGCATGTCGGCAAAGAGAGCAGGGCGCCAATCCCGCGCAAAGAGATCGCTCAGTGCAGCGCTTACGCCTGGTGCATCAGTAAACAGGTAGAAGCCGCGCCGTCCGCCGACCGGTTGTGTGGCTGGAAGCGGCATGGCGTCAAGCGTCAGATTTTCCGTACCCACAAACACATCATGCCCATCAACGACGCCATACTTGGCATGCGTGAAGCGGTAGCGCCGCTTGTAACCGGTGGGCGCCTCATCCGCCACCGCCAGGTAGCGCACCTCGCCCCCTGCCGCTGCGATCTGAGTGACGCACCACTTCTGGACATTCGTGATGCCACCGGGCGGAGCGCCGTCAAGCAACAAGCGCACATGCACGCCGCGCCGGATTATACCGGCAAGGAGCTGCGCCAAAGGAGGATGCTCAAAGGTATAGAGGCTCAGGTCGATAGTCTGGCTGGCGCGGTTCAATATCTCAGCCAGCGGCGTGTAAAGACCCTCCGGCCCAACGGCCACTCCCCATGCCGCAGTTTCGACGCCGGTGACCGGCAACAGGCCATCAGACGGATCCCATCCTCCCCACCCTGGCTGTCGCACGCGCCGCCCCCAGGCCAGATCGGTGAGATCGCCCGCCCAATCCTGCGCATAATCGCTGTCAATGGGCAGCCCGGTGAGTGGATCGAGCTTGCGTTGCCAGACCTGGCCGCTGCTCGTCGCCAGACCACGCGTGTAAAGCGTTGCGGGTGCGCCAATCCAACCTGTCGGTTGCCGCGTCGTATTGCCGTACAGCAAGGTGTCCACAGCGGCGCCTGCAGCGTCTGCCAGTGTGATGACGCCGCCAGTATTGGCAAGCGACAATGCGGCGTCCAACATTGGCGTTCCTGCAGGCGCGCTCTCCCAGGCGCAGCCCGCTGGTTCTCCAAACGAGTGCAGAAAACTGTCGGCATTGGCTGTGCACCAGAGCCTGGCGCCCGGCGCCAGCACGACCGTACTGGTGATCGGGAAAGCCGCGCGCTGCGCGCCAGCCGTCAGCGACCAGCCAGCCAAGGGTTGCGCTCCCAGCCCGATATTCCACAGCAAGATTGCCTCGTCCGGCTCATAACTAATCGCGCTGTCGATGTAGGCGGCGGCGATCAAGACTTGAGACGGCGGTGGGCCGTGCACGATTGGCAGAAACAGTGCGGATGGCGACGGCGTCGGAGGCGACTCTTGTGCATTGATGGAACTGCCCGACAATAGAGTTGTCATCACGATCATTCCACACAAAAGCAGCATGGCCGACCAATAGCAGCGTCGGATCGGGGACATAAGCACCTCGCTTGAAGATGAAATGTGCAAGGGTTTTGACTACACAGCGTAGCCGATAAAGAGCAAAGCGGGATCGGTCGAATGTTTAGTCGACAGCCTGTGTAGATAACGGAGGCCAGAGGTGGTGTGCTGCAAGTTCGCTGCGCCACAAACAAAGAGGTCGACGCAACTGTTGCGTCGACCTCTTTGCAACATGAGTCATCCCAAAATTCGGGATGACTCATGTTTCACGTGAAACAACGGAAAATCGATTTACAGATAGTCGCGCAGCTTGCGACTGCGGCTGGGGTGACGTAGCCGGCTTAGCGCCTGCGCCTCGATCTGGCGGATGCGCTCGCGCGTCACGCCAAATTTCTTGCCAACTTCTTCCAACGTGTAGCAATAGCCATCAACCAGCCCAAAGCGCAACTGCAAAATGCGCACTTCGCGCGGGGTGAGGCTTTGGAAGATTTCATCGATCACCTCGCGCAGCAGCTGCTGCCCGGCAGCGTCGCCGGGTGCGTCTGCGTCCTCATCTTCGATGAAGTCGCCAAGATAGCTGTCCTCTTCTTCACCCACCGGCATTTCCAGGCTGAGCGGGCGCTGACTGACGCGCATGATGTGCTCCACTTTGCGCGGCGACACACCCAGCTCGTCGGCGATCTCCTCCGTCGTCGGGTCGCGACCCAGTTCCTGCACCAGTTGGCGGCTTGTGCGCGTCAGCCGGTTGATCTGTTCGTACATGTGCACCGGCACGCGAATCGTGCGTCCCTGATCGGCAATGGCGCGCGTGACCGCCTGGCGAATCCACCAGGTGGCGTAGGTGCTGAACTTATAACCGCGACGGTAATCGAACTTCTTCACCGCCCGAATCAAACCGATGTTGCCCTCCTGAATCAGATCCAGGAACGGCACGCCACGCCCAACGTACTTCTTGGCGACGCTCACCACCAGGCGACTGTTGGCCTTGATCAGATGTTCCTGGGCGGCCTGACCATCGCGCACGTGCCAGAGCAGCCGCTCTCGCTCTTCCCAATCCTCAATACCCTCGGAGAGCTTCTTGCGCGAGTCGCGTCCTCGCTCCATGCGCTTGGCGAGATCGACTTCCTCCTCGGCGGTGAGCAGTGGCACACGTCCGATCTCTTTCAAGTACAGACTGATCGAGTCGTCGATCTCGATCTGGCTCAGGTCGAAATCCTCTTCCTCGATCTCGACGGCCTCGATCTCGGCGTCACTGATGTCACCCATCACATCAGGTTCTTCTTCGCGCGCCTGCCCAACCTCGATCCCCTGTTCGAAGAGCGAAGCGAAAATATCTTCGAGTTGTTCCATCGAACTCTCGGCTTCAGGCATTACTTTCAGCACGTCATCATACGAGACATAACCTTGCGCTCGCCCCAACGCGAGGAGCGACTCTAGCGCCGCCTCTGGGCTGAGCGCAACAGGCGTCTCAACCTCATCTGTTGCCCCAAGCTCGTCGACATCGATGGGTGCGTCCAGTTCATGTTCCATGTCGGCGTCAAATTCGCCAGCAAAGTCAACGCTGAAGTCGTCTTCGAATGCCGCACGCATGGATTTCTGTTTCGCCATGAGAAATCTCCTTGCTCAATACACTCCAATTGAGCATATACTATCTAAATAGTATGATGCCGAATTGGGAACCGATCTATAGTATTTCCTACAAAGCGGCGCGCCTCAAGACGCGCCCTCTTACCCCAAATTCCATCAGGCAACGGCTTCCTTCATGTCCCACACACCGGCCCGCTGCGCAAATACACTATTACACTGTACGCAAGCAACCCGATCTTCGGCGCGTTGCTCAAGTGGTTCGGCGCCGCACTGCGGACAGCGCAATAATTCCGCCACAGTCGTCGCTGGTGCGCGCACGCCATCCGCTGCCCCAACCTGCAGAAAAACGCTTGGCGCCAATGGGAACGTTCCCCCAATCGCAAAGAGCCAACTATCGATCCTTGCCAGCACCTCGGCGTCGACGCGTCCTTTGAGTGCGGCCAACCGAAAGTGCGACACAGCATATCGCTGTCGCACAGACAACCCGGCAATGTTCAGTTGCCTTGCCATCCACACCGGGTGAAAATCATAGTTGAGGCGCACAAACTCAACCGGCTCTTCACTCAGCGGCGACCAGGTCTGACGACGCAACACCCATCGCGCCAGCGCCTTTAAGTTGCGTTTGTTAGCATACTCAATCACGCCGACGCTGTGACGGTGCATAACGCGACGCAACTGCCTTAACGCCGTCGGCACGTCTGCCAGGTGATGCATCACGCGCACCATCACCAGTGAGTCCAGAACCCCGCTGGCAAGCGGCAAGGTGTAAATATTGCCCGCTACAAAGACAAAACGCGGATCATGTCCACGTTCCCGCACCGCCTCCTGAAGTAACGTGCGGCTATAGTCGAACAGGATGATCTGTTCGTAACCTGCGTACAGGTCGGCCAGACGCCCAAAACCGGCGCCGATCTCCGCGATGCGCCCACCGTTCGCTGGCAACATACGCCGGATCGCTAGGCGTTCGGCGGCATCTTCGTACTGCCGTCCCTGCCCCACCCAAAAATCAACCCGGTACTGACTACCTTCGTAGTCAATGACCGGGATGTCAACACTCATTTGCGGCTGGACAGAATCTGTCACAAATCCCGCCTGTCAATTGGTGCAGAATGGTTTTCACGCAATGTTTCACGTGAAACAAGCCATCCGGCACTCCCTCAAAAAAAGAGTGGGAGATGCGACTCCCACTTGTGACTTCCGATGCGGCGATTATAGCAGGGTTTTTGCGCAGGTTCAACACCTAAATTAAGAAAAATTTGCACAAAAAGTTGCTTCCATGCATCATGGCTGCCGGCTGAGATACCAGGTGATTGTGCTCAACACCAGCACCATGCCAATGCCTTGCCAGAACGAGGTCAGATGCTCACCCAACAGCAGCACTCCCACACCGAGCGTCGCCACCAGCCGCCACCCCATCAGGCTGCTCACCATCGGCGCGCCCAGGCGGCGAATGGCGGCAATCTGTAACCCATTGGCAAGCACAACCACAAAAAGTGAGTAGGCAAGGAACACACCCCAATCGCGTGCGCCGAGCGTGCGCCAGCGCCCCCAATCTTCGCCCCAAAGCAAACTGAGGCCGAGGGCGCTGAGTTGAATCAAGACAGTTTGGAAGGCAAGGACAGCGACGCCTGATGCCGCCGTGTGCGTGGTGCGGCGCACCAGGATCATGTACAGCGCCAGGAACAGGCTACTCGTCAGCGCCAGCCCGATCCCGATCCAGTCAGTTTGGTGCAACGTGACGATCATGCCGGCGGCGCTGATGTCGCTCATCATGAGCAATGCACCCAGCGTAATCAACGCCAGGGAGCTCAGCGTGAAGCGAGGCGCGCGTTCTTTGAGTACAACGCGGTTGAGCAACACAACGATAAACGGAGTCAGCAGGCCGATCAGCTGCACATAAATCGCCAGCGTGTAGCGTTGCGACAGGATGTTGGTGATTGAACGCATCACGGTGACGGCGCCGAAAATCCACAAGATCGGCGTGGCGTACATCCGCCAGCCATGGCGCGGCAAAACGACTGCGCACAGCCAGATCGTCAAAGGGAGACCACCGAGCACCAGCACCGACATGCCGGGCAGCCCGCTCACCGTCTGCAGGTAGCGACCAAGCACCGGATAGACGCCCCAACCGGTGTGCGCCGCCAGCGCTACAACATACCATCCCCAGCCGGGTAGCGCAATCGACAGTCCATGTTTCCGCAACGGTTGTCTGAAGCGAACGATCATGGGTGGTATGGTATCATGAGACCGTAACGCCAAGTCGATTCCCGGAGCTTGAAAATGGAATAAAGGATGTTCTATGGAAATCGCAGGGAAGACCTTTCTGATCACCGGTGGCGCTTCTGGATTGGGCGCAGCCACAGCGCAATTGTTGGTGGATCGCGGTGGTGAGGTGGTGTTGGTGGATCTAAACCAGACGGCCGGCGAACAGATGGTTGCCGCGCTGGGGGATCGCGCCCGCTTTGCCCGCGCCGACGTTGCCAGCGAAGAGGAGATCAAGGCGGCAGTTGCGTTGGCCGTCGAGGTGTTTGGCGGGTTGCACGGCGTCATCAACTGTGCGGGAATCGCCATCGCCGAGAAGGTGTTG
>DGFH01000254.1 GCA_002391565.1 Anaerolineales bacterium UBA3905 | reverse complement strand
AAATGCAACTACCTCCAGATCGTGCTCGGCTGCTGCAAGAGATGTCTGGTAGAGGGTGGGCCCCAGCCAGAAGGTGAGCAGCGCCAGAATGATCAGAAAGGCCCCGCCAAAGGCGATGATCATGCGCGCTTGCAGGCTGCGCTGCCAGGGCCAGCGATCCGGCAACGCTGCAGGCGTCATCTTGCGCGAAGACAGTGTGTCCATGTTGTATACCCAAGCAGATTTTAAGCCGGCTTTTCAGGAAGTGCAACGAAAATGGCGCAGCGTTTCACCCCGCGCAGCTCGCCCCTCGCCCCGATTGTTAGACCAGCTCGTCCGGCGTCACCAGTCGATAGCCAACGCCGCGCACGGTCAAGACCAACTGGGGAGCGCCAGGGTCAGTCTCCAGCTTTTCGCGCAGCCAGCGGATGTGGACATCCAGCGTGCGCGGGTCGCCGATCCACTTTTCTCCCCACACCCGATCGAGCAGGTCGCCGCGTGGCACGACTGCCCCATTGGCGGCGCGCAATGCCAGCAACAGGTCGTATTCGCGCTGTGTCAAGTTGACCAGGGCGCCGTTGCGCCACACCCGGTGGCGTCGGCGGTCGATCTCTAGCGCCCCGATCCGCTCGGTTGTCTCCGGTTGCGGCTCGTTGACGGGTTGTTGAAGCAGCGCCATGCGGCGTAGATGGGCGCGGATGCGCGCCAGCAACTCACGAAAACCGAAGGGCTTAACGATGTAGTCATCGGCGCCCAGTTCCAGACCAAGTACGCGATCCAGTTCCTCGCCGCGTGCGGTCAGCATCAGGATCGGTACATTGCTTTCCCGACGCAGCTCGCGACAGACTTCCCAGCCCTGCATCCCCGGCATCATCACATCGAGCAACACCAGATCAGGTTGCCGCGTACGCGCCAGGGTCAACGCCTCGGCGCCGTTGCCGGTGGCGATGACCCTAAAGCCTTCGCGTTCCAGTTGGTGGCGTAACACATCCACGATCAGTTCGTCGTCGTCTGCCAGGAGGATCAATGGTTGCGACATACTGCCGATTATAACACCGCTTCATGTTCGCTGACAGGTGTTGGCTTTGAGATTGATGGGACGTCAGTTGCCGGTGTGTGGCGCACAGCCGGGCGCGGGGCCAATGTACTAGAATTGGCCCGTGGCGTCGGCTTGTGGTTGCCGTGTATAGTGAGCACGCGGTAGATCGTAGCGAAGAGCAGCGTGCCGCCGGTGGCGACGTACATCCAGTAGACCGCCGGCTGCGTCGTGTCAGTGCCCACCATCAACCCGTGCACAAGCGCCAGCCCAAACGCCAGATAAGTCAGATAGTGCAGCGCCCGCCAGACGCGCCGGCTGATGAGGTTGCGCAGGTAGAACGTGGCGATCAGTGCGATGCTCAGGTAGAGCGCCAACGAGCCAAGCCCGGTCCACAACGGACGATAGGGGGCGCGGAAGGGAATCAGCAGATCGAGCAGGCTGAAACGGATGTAGGCGTCGCCCATCAAGACGGCGGCGTGCACCACAGCAAAAACCATCGCCAGCATGGGCAGGAATTCGTGCAGGTTGTAGAGCAGCGTGGCGTCGATCCAGCCCTTGACCATCTTGCTGCTGATGAAGACGCCCCACAGCGTCGCCAGCCACAGCAGCAGGTAGGCGAGAATCCCGCCGGCGCGCGCCACGTACCAGAACGCCTTCGTGCCCTCAGCCAGCGGCAGTCCCATGGCCTGCGCCTCGCTGGTCAACAGATTCAGCGCGCCCGTCTGCGGCAACATGCTGGCGGTGATGCCCCACAACGCCTGGGCGCCCAGCACTACCGCCACCCCAGCGCCCAGCCCTAGCCCGGCGAAGAAAAGGTCATCTTGTTTCGACATCGTGATTTGAGTTGTCATTTCGATAATTCCTGTCTGTTGACTTGTGCTCGTTGACTTGTGCCCATTGACTCGTTTTCGTCATGAACCGCCGCTGCTGGCGCCGCCACCGCTGTTGTTCGATCCGCCGCCGTTGCTCGATCCACCCTGGGAGGGCGCCGGTGGCGGCGGCAAGTTGGGCATGGACGGCAGCGGCGCCATCGTGGGCAGTGGCGCCAACGCTGGCATCTCCAGCCTTGTGAAGGCAGCTGCGTTGACGGTGGTCGTCACGCCGGGCAGCGACAGATTGGGCGCGGGCCGCAAAGTTGGCACAGACGCAATCGTCAACGGCGCCAGCGTCGGAAAGACCAGCGGCGTGGGCGTCGCCGCCTGCCCGGTTGCCGTGGGCGCCAGCGTCGGTAGCGCAGGAGTGGCGCTCTTTGCCGCTGCATCCGCCTGGGCGCTGTCCAGATGCGCAATCAGATTCCAGCCGCCAAGCAGCGTCGTCGTCGCCAACGCTGACACGACGATCTTGGCAGTGCGGCCAAAGCGTTGTGGCTTGCGTTTAGGCGATGGGGTCGGCGTCGTTTTCATGGTCGTTTCCTTTCTTCAATCAGCAATTCCAGTTGGCTCAACAGCATCCAGCACACTCGCCAGCCCGGGCGTTGTCAGCACGCGCCCGTCAGCGGTGTAGATCAGCCCTTCGGCGCCTTCGACTGCGGTCAGATACGCCAGCCCGGCGTCGGCGCCCAGCAACAGCGCCACTTTTGCCAGCAACTCCGCCGTCACCGTGCGTGGCGCCACCACCGTCACCGACAGTGCGTCGGTGATCGCAGGCTGGCCGGTGCGCGGGTCGATCAGATGATGGCGGTGCTGTCCATCCATAGTCCAGCGTCGCTTCATCGTCGTCGAGGTCGCCAGCCCGGCATGGTCGATATACAGGCGGGCGATCCAGTGTGTGCGGCGCAGCGGATGTTCGATCGTGATACGCCAGCCGCGCGGGTGACCCGGTCGCCCATGGGCGTAGAGGTCGCCGCCGGCGTTGACCAAAAACGCCGCTGCATCCATCAGACGCTCCGCCGCGCGATCCACCGTCCACCCCTTGCCGATGCCGCCCAGATCGAGGCGCACACCCGCAGGCTTGGCAACGACACTGGCGGCGCGGTCAAGCACGATGTCGGCGTAGCTTGTTCGCCGTCGCCCCGCCGCACCGGGTGCATCCGTCGCAGCGGGCCACGAAAAGCCATTGCGCGTCACGACATACTCGAACGAGCGGTCGTAGCCGGCGGCTTCCAGGTCAGCCAGGATGGTGGGGTCGTACAGCCCACCGGTCTGCTGCGCCGCCCACAGCGCGGTCTCGATCACGGCGAAGAGGGCGGGCGAGACCGTCTGCGGCGTCGTGGCGGCGTTGAGCTGGGACAGCTCGCTGTCGGGCAGAAACCGGCTCATCCTCTGCTCAGCCTGGTGAAAGAGCGTCTCGATGGCGGCGGTCACATCTTCGCCGTCGTGATACGCGACCACTTCGACTACGGTGTTCATGGCACGGAAGCGGCGTTGCTGCCAGCAGTCGGCGGACGGCGTCACGGCGGCGCTCAATCCTGCTGCGAGTCCGGCGCTGAACGGCTGCTCAGTCATCGTCGTGTTCCTCATGCTCGTCCTCGTGCTCCTTTTGCTTGTCGTGATCCTCCCGATCTTCGTGGTCGTCCTCATGTTCCTCATGGTCGTCATCGTTCCAACCGCCACCCTGATTGGAGGACTGGCTGTTGTTGGCAGCAGCGTCGACCTGCGCCTGTTGGCGGGCAGCGATCTCGCTGTAGGCGGCTTGCAGTTGCGCCGTGGCGGCGGTGAGTTGCTCGGTCAACTGGGCGTCAGCAGCTTGCAACGCTGCCAGTTCCTGCTGAAACGCCAGCCCATCCTGTTCGATAGCCTGTTGTAACGCTGCCAGTTCCTGTTGCTGCGCCGCCAGCGTCGCTGCGCGTTCCTGAGCCACGGCCACGGCAGCGTCTACTTCGGACTGGATGGCAGCAATCTGCGCCTGCGCCTGTGCGTCGAGATCGGTCAAGGCCTGTTTGCTTGTCTGGAGCTGCGCAGCCAGCGCTGCTTCACGCGCGGCCAGCGTCGTCTGCACTTCAGCCAGATACGCCGCATCGACATCGCTCTGCGCAGTTGGATCGGCGGTCGGTGCAGCGCTGGCGTTGGCCACCGCTGCGGGTTGGTTGGCAGCGTTGGCGACAAAACTGCTAACCGTGACGACGCCGGTGGTGAGCAGGGCGGCAAGGAAGCCGGCAATCAGCAATGATTGTTTGCGGTTCATGGTGAAACTCTCCTTTGGGTTAGCGACCGAGGATGGCATTGGCTTCAGCCAGCCGCGCCTGCACCTCGGCAAGTTGGCTGTTGATGATGGCTGCGCGCTCGGCATATTGCGTGCGGGCGGCTTCGAGCTGGCTCTGATATTGCGCCTGGCGCTGTGCACGCACCGCTTGCAACTGGGCGATCTGCGCCTGCAGCGTCTGCACCTGGTTTGCCAGCTGCTGCGCCTGCGCCTGGCTCTGCGTCTGGCGCTGATTCATCTCGGCGAGCTGCTGTTGATAGATGGCTTGATGTTCGGCATACGCCTGCTGCAACTGCGCCAACTGACTCTGATAGGTAGCTTCGCGTTCGGCAAAGGCGGCTTGCAGCGCGGCGACCGCTGGCGGCAGTTCCTGCGCCAGCACCGGTTGTATCGCGCCGATGCTGCTCATTGCCAGGAATGTGACGAGCAACCACAATTTGATCGTATGTGCTTTCATCTTTGCATCTCTCCTCTGTGGACTGTCGTTGACTGTCGATTTTCGTGACTTGCCGCCTGCATTCGTCAGCCGGCGGTCACACTCGCCAGTGTAGCGAACTCTCAGCTTGCGCGGGTGATGTGGGGTTGATGGGTGTGTTAAGCGCGGGTTAAGCCATGGTGCTGGCGGCGGATGTCTGCGCCACGTGATGAATATTGTGTGACAACTTGAGATTTGGTTGGCACGTATACTCTTTTTGTGGCACAATTTACAGTATGTGCCACAGAAGAGACGTCAGGTGAACAAAGTTGAAACCATTGAATTGCAGGTCGGTCGGCAGGGCAGGGTTGTGATTCCGGCGGCGCTGCGTCAGCTCTGGCAGATCCACAGCGGCGACACGCTGCTGGCGCATCTGGAGGATGATCGCCTGGTGCTGGAGAAACCCGCACAGGTGATGCAGCGGCTCAAGCAGCGCTATGCAGCGCTACACGGACAAGCCAGCCTGGCGGACGAGCTGATTGCCGAACGACGGGGCGAAGCAGCCCAGGAAAATGCCGCATGAAAGCCGTTTTGGATGCATCGGCGCTGCTGGCGTGGCTGCAGAATGAACCGGGCGCAGCGATTGTCGAGGAGCTGTTGTCGGAAAGCGCCATCTCCAGCCTGAACTGGTCGGAGGTGCTGCAAAAGTCGCTGGCGCACGGCGTAGAGATCACCGGGCTGCGGCAGGATATGGAGGCGCTGGGTCTGGTCATTCTGCCATTTGATCGTGACGCCGCAGAACAGGCTGCCCGGCTTTGGTCAGCCGACAGCAGCCTGTCGTTAGCGGATCGCGCCTGTCTTGCGCTTGGCATACAGCACGGCGCACCTGTCCTGACCGCCGACCGCCTGTGGACGCAAGTATCGGTTGGTGCGACGGTGCGTCTGGTGCGCACATAAACAGCATCCTACCTGCTAGGTGCGGTAGTCCCCATTGATGCGCACGTAGTCGTAGCTCAGATCCGACGTCCACACCGTGGCCGCGCCGCCACCAAGCCCCAACTCCACGCGCACGTCGATCTCCGGTTGCGCAAAGATGGCGGTGGCCGCCGCTTCGCTGTAGGGCAATGGCACGCCGCCCGCCACAAGTTGCAGCTCACCGGTGCGCGTGGTTGCGTTGGGGCCGCCGTCGATGAAGAGGTCGCAGCGCGCCGGATCGACCTGGATGCCCGCGCGCCCAACCGCAGCCAGGATGCGTCCCCAGTTGGCGTCGCCGCCAAAGAAAGCAGTCTTGACCAGCGGGCTGGTAGCAATCGTATTTGCCGCCTGATGCGCCTCAGCATCGTTTGCCGCACTGCGCACCTGCACGGTGACAAAGCGCGTCGCCCCTTCGCCGTCGCGCACGATCGCCTGCGCCAGTTCGGTGCAAAGGCTGGTCAAGGCGGTGCTGAACGTTGCAAACTCTGGGCTGCTGGCTTCGACGATTTCTTCGTTGTCAGCCAGCCCGTTGGCGAGCAAGAGCACCGTGTCGTTGGTGCTGGTGTCGCCGTCGATGCTGATGCAGTTGAAGCTCACTGCGGTGGCTGCGCTCAACGCCTGTTGGAGCAGCGGCTGTGCGATGAACGCGTCGGTGGCGATGACGGCGAGCATCGTCGCCATGTTGGGGTGAATCATGCCGGCGCCTTTGGCAATGCCGGTGATCGTCGCCGTCACGTCGCCCAGCGTGACCTGCCGCGTCGCCAGCTTGGGGCGCGTGTCGGTGGTCATGATGGCGGCGGCGGCGGCGGGCCAGCCATCCGGCGCCAGCGTCTCGACCACTTTGGGAATGCCCGCCAACAGCTTATCCATCGGCAACTGCACGCCGATCACGCCGGTGCTCATCACAAAGACGGAGTGCTCATGTGCGCCCAGGTGCAGCGCGGTCTGCTCGGCGGAAAGGCGGGCGTTGGCGTTGCCTTCCGAGCCTGTGCAGGCATTGGCGCAACCGGCGTTGACAAGCACAGCATGGAGCGCCTCCGGGTTGAACTCAAGCAACTGCCGGTCGTAGAGCACGGGCGCGGCGGGAAAGAGATTGCGCGTAAAGACGCCTGCCGCCCGGCACGGCACGCGGCTCGCCACCAACGCCAGATCGGGCGCACCGCTTTTCTTGATCCCAGCCGCCACCGCACCGGCGTCGAAGCCCTTGACGATGTAGGTCATCGGTTTCTCCTTGAGGGTGAATAAGAGAATAGGAGATTAGAGATTGGAGATTGGAGATTGGAGATTGGAAACTGGAGATTGGAGATTGCGCGCGTCGAGACGAAATCTCCTAATCTCCAATCTCCTAATCTCCAATCTCTTACTCTCTAGTCTCGCTTGAAATCTTCGTAATCAACCTCGTCGAACTCCGAGGCGCCGCGTCCTTGCAGACGCAACATCGCGGCAACCTTCATCGGCAAGCCAAAGAGTTTGATGAAGCCCTCAGCGTCGGCCTGGTTGTAGACATCGTCCTGGTCGAAGGTGACGTAATCCTCGCGGTAGAGGCTAAACGGACTCTTGCGCCCAGCCAGGATGACGTTGCCCTTGTAGAGCTTGAAGCGCACCGTGCCCGTGATATTCTGCTCGGTGTAGTTGACGAACTGGGTCAGCGCCTCGCGCAGCGGCGTGAACCATTGACCGTTGTAGACCAGCTCGGCAAACTTCAGCCCGACCATCTGCTTGAAGTGCAGCGTTTCCTTGTCCAGACAGAGCTGCTCTAGCGCGGCGTGCCCCTTGTAGAGCAGCGTGCCGCCGGGCGTTTCATAGACGCCGTGGCTCTTCATGCCCACCAATCGATTTTCCACAATATCGACGCGCCCGATGCCGTGACGTGCGCCGATTTCGTTCAGCGTCTGGACGATGCCGACGGGCCCGTGCGCCACGCCGTTGACGCGCTCCGGGATGCCCTTGCGGAAGTAGATTTCGACGTACTCCGGCTCATTGGGGGCGTCGGTGGGGTCGGTCGTCCACTCAAACATATCCTTGGGCGGTTCGTTCCACGGGTCTTCGAGGGGCCCGCCTTCGTTGCTGAGATGCCACAGGTTCTTGTCCTGGCTATAGATGCGCTCCATCGTCGCCTTGACCGGCACATTGTGTTCGGCGGCGTAATCGAGCGCGTCGCGGCGCCCGCGAATCGTCCACTCGCGCCACGGGGCGATGATGCGCAGCTTCGGGTTGAGCGCCATCACCGTCAGCTCGAAACGCACCTGATCGTTGCCCTTGCCGGTGGCGCCATGCGCGACGGCGTCGGCGCCTTCCAATTCGGCGATCTCGACCAGCTTCTTGGCGATCAGCGGACGCGCAAAAGAGGTGCCAAGCAGGTACTCGCGCTCATAGATGGCGCCAGCCTGCATCGTCGGGAAGACGTAATCGGTGAGAAACTCCAGCCGCAGGTCTTCGATGTAGACCTTGCTGGCGCCGGACGCCAGCGCCTTCTCTTCGAGGCCGACCAGTTCATCGGCCTGCCCCAGGTTGGCGCAGAAGGCGATGACCTCGCACTTGTAGTTGTTGCGCAGCCACGGCACGATGATGCTCGTATCCAGCCCGCCCGAATAGGCGAGCACACACTTTTTGACCGGCGGTTTGGTGGTTTTCGTGGACATCTCGACAGACCCTTTCGTGGTGATGAAATGAAGTTCCAAACAAAAAACGCCACCCGGAGTTCCGGTGTGGCGTGCGGATGCGGTGACACAATCTGCGCTCAGGCGACATTGCCGGCGCCGCGCAACGGCGGTCGCCTCAATTCGCAGATACTCGTCCGCACCCGGCGGACATCCTCCTCAAGCGCAGCAGGTTGGTCATGGCGCATAGTATAGTGGATGGGGATTGGAGAGTGGAAATTGGCGATTGGGAGATTGATAGATTGAGGGAGAGGATGAAACTTTACAATTCCTGTGCCATCTGACGTGATATACCATTGTTGGTATTTGGTATAATTTTTTGCGTATTATATTGACAAATTCTATACCAAATTGCTATGATGGCGTTGTTCACAAACCAATTTCACAGTGAAGTGACCGAATGTATACACGTGACCAGGTTGCTGATCAACTGCGCAGACGCATCGCAACGGGTGATCTCAAAGCCGACACCGCGTTGCCGCCGGAGCGCGTGTTAGCGGAGTCGCTCGGCGTCAGCCGCATGACACTGCGCGTGGCCATCGACCAGCTTGCCGAGGAAGGGCTGCTGGTGCGGCGGCCAAATCGTCGCACATTGGTCGCGGGCGACAAGATCAGCCGCAGCGCCAGCTTTATGTCGTTCAGCGAAGAGATGCGCACGCGCGGCTGGCGTCCGCATTCCGTAATCCGGCAGATGACGGCGACCGTCGCCGATGTCTCCGTAGCGGCGCAGCTCAACCTGGAGGTCGGCGCCAAGGTCATCTACCTGGAGCGGCTGCGTTTTGCCGACGACGAACCG
>DGFH01000224.1 GCA_002391565.1 Anaerolineales bacterium UBA3905 | reverse complement strand
GAGGTCTAGTCCGGTCTGGTGGCCTGGGAGAGGTGTATAGGAGCCGGCCCCGATACACTGTGGGGCCCCTCCTTCATGGTCCTGGCGCCCGAGCACCCGCTGGTCGATGCCGTCACCACCGACGCCCACCGCGCCGAGGTCGAAGCGTACAAGGCGCAAGCCGCGCGCATGGACGAAATCCAGCGCGGCGCGGCGGATAAGGAGAAGACCGGCGTCTTCACCGGCGGCTACGCCATCAACCCGGTCAACGGTGAGCGCATCCCGATCTGGATCGCCGACTATGTGATGATGGGCTACGGCACCGGCGCGATCATGGCTGTGCCCGCTCACGACAGCCGCGACTTTGCCTTTGCCCAGAAATACGGACTGGAGATACGCCGCGTCATCACCGGCCCGGATGGCGCCACCGGGCCACTGAGCGAAGCCTACGACTCCAAAGATACGGGCGAGATGATCAACTCTGGCCCCTTCGACGGGACGCCGGTGAAGGGCGCCGTCGCCCAAGTCGTCGAGTGGTTGGAAGCCAACGAGCTGGGGCGGGGCGCCGTCAACTATCGGCTGCGCGACTGGCTGATCAGCCGTCAGCGTATGTGGGGCGCACCGATCCCGATCATCTACTGCCCAAACTGCGGCGTCGTGCCCGTGCCCTACGAAGACCTGCCCGTCCTGTTGCCGGACGACGCCGAGTTCCGCCCCACCGGCGAAAGCCCGTTGAAGTATCACGAAGGTTTCCGTCACGTCAAATGCCCGGAGTGTGGCGGCGACGCTGAACGCGAGACGGATACGATGGACACCTTCATGTGTTCGAGCTGGTATCAATATGCCTACATCTCACCTTACTGGAAGCGAGGCGAAGCGCTGAAAGCCGATGACATCCCGTGGGATAAGGCGGTTGGCGACTACTGGCTGCCCGTCGATCAATACACTGGCGGCATCGAACATGCTACGATGCACCTGCTGTACACGCGCTTCTTCACCAAGGCGCTGCGCGACCTGGGCATCGTCAATTTCGATGAGCCAATGCTGCGTCTGTTCAATCAGGGCATGATCCTGGGGCCGGACGGCGAGAAGATGTCCAAGAGCCGCGGCAACGTCATCAACCCGGATGAGGTGGTTGACCGCTATGGCGCGGACACCGTGCGCGGCTATCTGATGTTCATCGGGCCATGGGATCAGGGCGGTCCCTGGGATCCGCAAGCCATCGAGGGCGTGCACCGCTTCCTGCATCGCGTTTGGGCGGTTGTCACCGAGGACGCGCAACTGGAGCAGCCGCTGCTGGAAGCTGACTGGGCACCCGATCCGACGCAGGAGCGCGCGCTGGAGCGCAAGCTGCATCAGACAATCCTGAAGGTGACGGACGACATTCAGAACTTCCGCTTCAACACAGCAATTGCAGCGCTGATGGAGTTCAACAACTATCTGTACAAGGTGCGCAACACCAATGTGGTCAACAGCGCAATCTGGAATAAATCGCTGCGCGACCTGATGCTGATGATGGCGCCGATCTTCCCGCATATCGCCGAAGAACTGTGGCATCGCCAGGGCAACACCTCCAGCGTACACAAACAGCGCTGGCCCGTCGGCGACCCGGACAAGGCGCGTGAGGAAGAGATCACTGTCGTCGTGCAGATCAACGGCAAGGTGCGCGACAAGCTGATGGTGGCACCCGGCACGCCCGCCATTGAACTGGAACAGGCAGCGCTGCAACTGAGCAACGTCGTCAAGTGGCTGGATGGGCGTGCACTGCGCAAAGTGGTCGTCGTCCCAGACAAGCTGGTTAACATCGTAGCTGGGTGAACCGATACGCCCGGCGCCAACATTACAAGACACGCGGCTTTCTTTACATATACCATACGAATAGGCGGCGAATTGCATGGACAATGCAGTCGCCGCCTATTCGTTATCAAAAATTAAAGCAGCTTTAATCTGATTCGTTTCAATTTGTGTTATGGTTATGGCATAATACAAAGGTGCGATCGTTGTTTTGTCTAATAGAATTTTGTGCGTATTGCATAAAAAATTTGCGATAGTGCTGTGCTATCGTCATGGATATTGTACAATACACTGCCTGATGCGCTGCTTCCGGCGTTAACAGATGGCAATATTCACAAATTCCCTTCGCTTGCACGTTTGTTTAGCTTGCTTGTCGGTTCTTGTAAGTTTCGTACTATCTTTCGCTCAGACGTGCATCAGGATTCGTTCTGCTGTCATTGCAAGATCAGGCACACTATGGCACTCTGCCAGGAGGTTTCCCATGATTCATAAAAGCCCATCCCTCCGTCCTGGTTTTATGCGCGTTACTTTTGAGCTTCCCTCGTGTGTTTGGGCCGACCGAATCTACGTCGCCGGTACGTTCAACAACTGGGATGAGCGCGCCGTCCCGCTCATCCAATCGCGCGACGGTGTATGGCGCGCAACCATCGAGCTGCCAACCGGTCAGCGTCATGAGTTTCGCTACCTGATCGATGGTCGCTGGCAGACGGACTATCACGCTGATGGTTTCACCGACAACCGCTACGGTAGCCACAACAGCGTGATCGATCTGGAATCGCCGCGCACCACCACGTTGGCTGAACGCCAGCCAAGCATCGTCACCGACGGGCAGCTTCACATGCCGCCGCATCTATCCCACCCGCGTGAAGGCGTCGTGCGCGGTATGAATGGCGAGCGAGTTCCAGTCGAGCTACCGCGAATGCGACCGCGCGTGGCGGCTGCCTGACGCCCGGCAACAGTAACGGTCTACACCTTTCCATGAACAACATGAGTCATCCCGAATT
>DGFH01000007.1 GCA_002391565.1 Anaerolineales bacterium UBA3905 | reverse complement strand
AGATGTGTATAAGAGACAGACACGTAGCACGCAACACGTAACACTGAAAATATGAAAACTCTGCCTAGCAATCAGTAAAAACACTGGGAGCGCGCTTCACGTCAATTCCACCACCGGCAGCCCGGCCAGCCGCGCGACATGACGCAGCTCATCCCGGTGCTCCCCGTAGACGATGCTGACATGATGCTCCAGCCCCAGCCGCATCACCGTGTCGAAGACTTCGGTCGCCGGGCGGTCGAAACGCAGTACGCCGCTCGTGCCGGTGAAGCTCTTGGGCGCCCGCACCATCTCCCCGCCACCGATGACGAGTTGATAGCCAACTTCAGCGCCCCTTGGGGTCTCTCTGCGCCCTGGCGCCACTGCGTCGAGATAGGAGCTTCCCAGCGGGAATTTTGCCGTGCGATGCAGACGGGCAATCGTGACGCGCCCTGGCTTGAGCGGAAATTCGAAGAGCAACGGCAGCTTGCGGTTGCTGTGGATCGTGCCCAGAATCTCGCTTTCGGGATCGGCCATGCTTACCGGCGCCAGCCCGCAGTGCCAGAGCACGGCGCTGTTGCTCTCCGCTTCGATGGAGACCAGGTCGGTGATGAAGACGGGGGCGCCGGCCAGCGCCTGTAACAACAACGACGTGACCGTGCCGTTGACATCCGCCTCGCAGCTTGCCGGACACTGTTCCTCGGTGAGCATACTCATGGCGCCGCACGCCGCACAGCCCAGCTCGGTGAAGAATTCCGGCCAACAGCGCACCGCCATGCCCGACCAACGCGACGTATCGGCTACCGTGCGCAACGCATGATAGACGCCCGCCGTGCCACGCACCGCCGTCTCGTCAAGTTCGACAATATTGGGCGCCAGCGTTGTCACTCGCGCCACAAAATGGTCGCGTGAAGGCGCGTCCACTGCGGCCGCTTGCGCCAGGATATCGGCAAGCGCCACCGGTTGCACCTGCACACCAAAGAGCGCCATCAGCGCATCGGCGTCATAGGCGCAGGTGTCGAAGCCGGCAGGATGTTCACCGACAACGCCTACGTTGGCGCCATGTAGTGTGCGCAGCGCGCGCCCGACGCGCGCCAGCATGGCGATCTTTGCCACCGCCGCCGGGTCATCAGCTTGCGTGAGCAGATAATCGTAAGGGATGCCGCGCAACATCAGCGCATGCCCTGCCAGGTTGACGCCGCACAGGCTGTTGAGCCGCAATCGTCCGCCGGTGCGCGCATCGGGCGTCGCCCATAACAGCACAGGGATGCGCCGCGCCGCCGCCTGCTCGGCCAGCGCAACCGCCATGTTGCTATCGGCAAAGCTGGCCTGCAACAAGACAAGGAGATCGCACCGTGCGTCGCGCAAGTCGCGCTGGACATGTGCAGCGCCGTCGGCGTCCATGATCAGCGTGGCGCCGCTGCCAACCACATGCAATCCTGCACGTTCGATCTGCGCCAGTGCTGTATCGGCCACCGTTTGCGCCAACGCCACATCAAAGGTTGGTCGCGCAATGGCGACCAGCGTCACCGTTGGCTGGATGCTGGCTGTCGTCATCTGGCGACCTCCTCTGCCAGAAATGCCGCCACATTGACCGGCGCGCCTGTCTGCGCTGAACGATTGGCTGCCAGCACAGTGGCGGTCGATAGCAGCCCGGTGTGCAATGGCGTACGGATATGTGAGCGATCGCCCGTGCGCACGGCCGCGATGAAGGCGCGGTTGACGCCACGGTGGAGCGGTTCCGTATTCGGCCAGGTCTCCACGCCGCCCGGCGTATAAAGCTGCACGCGCTTGTCGGTGATGCGCACCAGCCGGTCGCGCAGCGCAAAATCTGCGGCTGGCTCAAGTTGAATCTCTGGGAACAGAGCGTAAGTCCCTGCACAGACACCCACGGCGCCCTTGCCAAAGTGCAACGTCAGCGCGTAGCCGTCCCAATTGACGAACTCCGGTTCGTAGTTGGCCTGGCGCTCATTATACGCCGCATAGACCATCTTCACTTCGCCCGCCAACCCGCTGCCCACATCGACCAGGTGGATATTCTGATCGACGATCTGCCCGCCCGCCTGCGCCCGATCCCACATCCAGCGGATCGGCGGGCGCGTCCAATACCAGCGCAGGTTGACGAGGGCAATCGGATCGTCGCCGATCAGCTCTTCGGCGCGGCGATAGCCTTCGCTGTAGCGCCATTGAAAACCGGTCATCGCCAATGCACCCTGCACTTCAGCGGCATCAACAAAACGCCGCGCGGTGTGCAGGTCGAGATCGAGCGGCTTTTCGACGTAGAGCGCCACGCCAAATTCCAGGCAATCCAGCCCGATGGCGGCGTGCTGCGTCGTCGGCGTGCAAATGTAGACTGCGTCAAGCGGCGTCTGTTCGAGCATGGCGCGATGGTCGGTGAAGGTTGCGCCGCCCCACTTTGCCGCAAACGCTTCCGCGCGCGCTGCGTCGATGTCCGCCGCCGCCACAATACGCACATCCGGCTCCAGCGCGATCAAACCAGCGTGCAAATTCGCCATGCGCCCCGCGCCGATGAAGCCGATATGTAGTTTGGATGTCATGGTTGTTGGTTTCCTGAAAAAGAGATTGGAGATTGGAGATTAGAGACTGATCTGGGAGCAAGCTCCCCTATCTCCAATCTCAACAATCACTCAGATCGGCTTTACGCCCGCCACCTTCTCCGGCGCAACGGCTTCGATGGCGGGCACTTCGACCGGAGCAGCAAGGAATTGTTCCAGATAGCGCTTGCTCAGCAACAGTGATTGCAGAATCTGCCCCTCGCTACGATCCCAGACTGCGTCCTCGTGTTCGATGCTGAGACAGCCGGCATAATCCACGCGCTGCAACTCGGCGATGATCGTCGCCCAGTTGAGTTCACCCCAGCCGGGCAGGGTGTAGCGCCACCAGCCGTCGCCGTCGATGCCTTCGCGCATGAGCTTTGCGCGGTCGATGAGCGTGTCTTTGACGTGGACGTGACGCACGCGACCGGCGTATTCACGCAGCGCGGCGTAAGGATCGACAAACTGCCAGACCAGGTGACTGGGGTCGAAACCGAGCGTCAATTCGGGCAATGCACTCTCGAAGAGTTCATGCCACATCGCCGGGCTGGTGGCGATGTTGCCGACCGCCGGGCAATTCTCCACGGCGACGGTGACGTTGCCCGCGCGCGCCAACGGCAGCACCTGCTCGCTGAACCACTCGATCACGTCGGGCAAGTTGGCGCGCAGGCTCTTGCCGGGGGTGCGTCCCGTCGCCAGCACGACCAGCGGGATGCCCTCGTCGCCCGCAAAGCGCAGCCGTTCGAGCACGTTGCGCTGATGCAGCGCGCGCTCCTCCCGATCGCCCGCCAGCACGTTGCGGCCGTAGGTCAAACAGAAAATCTGCGCGCCGATGCGCCGCGCCTCGGTAAAATCCGCCGGCTTGAGCGGCACAGCCGGCCCCACTTCGAGGCCGTCGAAGCCATTCTCCACCGCCCAGCGCGCCAGTTTGGGCAGGCTCCACGCTGTCTCTTATACACATCT
>DGFH01000108.1 GCA_002391565.1 Anaerolineales bacterium UBA3905 | reverse complement strand
GAATCGAAGGCTGTGCGCCCCCAACTTGAAATACACCCGGAACGCGCAGGGTTTGACACCTATCCTGCGCCTCGCTACAATCGCGAGACCTTGCAGCGTGGCGTCGTTGGACGGCGTCACGCACGCATCGTACTGACTACCGTTTGTTGATTGCCTGCCCGGTTTACACCGGAGTACAGGAGAGGACCAATGACCACAGGAACGCGTGGTGAACGTGCACCCGGCGACGCGCACGAGACCACTACTTACGAACTGACCACCGACCAGCGTTCTGACGCCGCGCGCAAGTATCACATCTGGACTATCGGCTGTCAGATGAATGTGGCCGACTCCAATCACGTTGCCGCGGAGCTAGAAAAGATCGGCTACGGGCCGACCGACCGTTTGGAAGAGGCCGATGTCGTCGTGCTCAACACCTGCGTTGTGCGCCAGAGCGCTGAAGACAAAGCTATCGGCAAGCTAGGCAGCCTCAAGCCGTGGAAGCGCGCCAAAGCCGACCGCACGATTGCGCTGATGGGCTGTATGGTCGGCGTTAAGCCCAGCCCACAACTGCTGGCGAGTTATCCCTACGTGGATGTCTTCATGCCGCCCAGCGAGGCGACGCCCCTGGTCAACTTTCTGCGCCAGGCCGAGATCGACGCCGAAATGGCCGAAATCGAGCGACAACAGCTGGAGCGGCGTTATCAGCTCCAGGACGCCGCACAGCCGATTGGCAGCGCGCAGTCAATCAAGCACCTGGCGCTGAGTGGGGATGCGCCAGTCGCCGCGCACGTGCCGATTGTTTATGGTTGCAGCCATGCCTGCACCTTCTGCATCATTCCCTTCCGTCGCGGCGTCGAACGCAGCCGCCCTGTTGATGAGATTGTCAACGAGGTGCGTGGGCTGGTGGCGCAGGGTGTGCGCGAGGTGACGCTGCTCGGCCAGATTGTGGATCGCTATGGCTACGACTGGCGCGGTGAGCTGGGCAACAGCGCTACAGTGAAGGCGTTTCAGGGCAGCGCGTTCCTGGGTGAATCCGACGCTGCAGCCGACGTTGCTCATCCTGCGCCCTCTGTCACCGCTCACGCGTCCACCGACCTGGCCGATCTCCTGCGCGCCGTCCATGCCATTGACGGCCTTTGGCGCATCCGTTTTCTGACCAGCCATCCCAACTACATGACCGACCGCATCCTGGAGACGGTGCGCGATCTGCCGAAGGTCTGCCCCCACATTGAAGCGCCAATCCAGGCGGGCGATGACGAGGTGCTGGAGCGCATGAAGCGCGGCTACACCAACGCCGACTACCGGGCGCTGATTGATCGCATCCGCGCCATCGTGCCGGATGTCGCCATCAACACCGACATCATCGTCGGCTTCTGCGGCGAAACGGCTGAGCAGTTCGAACGCACGGTCGAGATTGTGCGCGACCTCAAGTTCGACAAGGTGCACCTGGCGCGCTACAGCCCGCGCCCCGGCACCGTTAGCGAGCGGCGCATGGTGGACGACGTGCCCGAAGCCGAGAAGGTGCGTCGTCACAAAGTGCTCGAAACGTTGCAAGAGCAGATCAGCGCCGCAATCAACCAGCGCTTCCTGGGCGAGATCGTCGAGGTGCTGGTCGAAGATCAACACAAGGGCAAATGGCGTGGGCGCAATCGCCAGAATAAGCTGGTTTTTATCGAGAGCAATCTGCCGCTGCGTGGACGCCTGGTGGAGGCGCAGATCACCTGGACGGGACCCTGGTCGATGCAGGGACGCTTCGTGCGCGATGTGTCGCCGTTGCCGGACAAGCTCGTCGCACCCAAACAGACTTTTACGATCGCCCTGAATGGGACGATAGAGTCTGCATAAAACCTTCTGGCAATCGACGCAACTGCGGTGCACAACTGCACATCTGCGCTGGTTGCCCACAAGAAAGCGCATTCTGTTGTGGAAATTGCCTGGGCTATTGCACAGTTTGTTGCTGGTTTCATCTTTCTGGTGGGCGGCGCCGAGTTGCTGATTCGCGGCGCCAGCCGCATTGCGCTGCGTCTGGGCATTCAGCCAATCGTGGTCGGCTTGACGGTGGTGGCCTTTGGCACCAGCGCGCCTGAACTGCTGGTGAGCATCACCGCCAACCTCACCAACAGCGGCGGCGGAGAGATGGCGCTGGGCAACATTGTGGGCAGCAACATCGCCAATCTGGGGTTGATCCTGGGACTGTGCGGCAGTATCTACGCTCTGCGCGTCAATCGACATATCATCCAGGTCGAGCACCCGCTGTTGATCGGCGTGACGGTGCTCTTCAGCATCATGCTTTTGCTGGGCAGTGTGCTCGAGCGCTGGGAGGGCGCGTTGCTCTTTGCCGGACTGGTGGCGTTTATTGGCTGGAACATCATCACGGCGCGCCGCCAGTACGAACTGGCGCATGCAGCGGAATCCAATCTCGAAGTCGCAGTGACGGTCGACGCCAGGATTGCGCGCCCCAGCGAACAGCCCTGGTTCGACGTGCTCCTGGTGATCATGGGGCTGGGCGGGCTGGTGCTTGGCGCCGACTGGCTGGTGACCGGCGCGCGCACGATCGCCCTGGCGCTGGGGGTGAGTGAGATGGTGATCGGCCTGACGCTGGTGGCGGTGGGGACAAGTCTGCCCGAAGCCGCCACCTCGCTGGTGGCAACCTTTCGCGGGCAAAGCGATCTGGCGATTGGCAACGTCGTCGGAAGCAACCTCTTCAACATGCTTGGCATTGCCGGGCTGACGGCGGTCGTCAAGCCGCTGACTGCGCCGCCGGCGTTCTGGATTGACCTGACCGTCATGCTGGCGCTGACGCTGGTGGTGTATGCGCTGATCTGGAACAAGCCTCACCGCGTTGAACGCTGGCAGGGCGCGCTCTTGTTGCTCTTGTACGTTGGTTATACGGCTTCTCTGTTCATGCGTGGGTAGTGGCAACCTTATGCGGTCATATGCTGGCAGCTATTGTCTTCCCACCCGTTCCAGATTCAGCGCCAACAGCCGCGCCAGCAGCTCCTCGTCGCTGCGATCGTGGGGCCAGCCGTAGGCGTCGAGCACTGCGGCGTCGAGACGTTGATGCGCGGCGGCGAGCCAGGCGGGGCGGGCATTGTAGAGGTTGGTGAGCGTGCGCTTTTTGAGTTCGGCTTTGGGCAGGCCGGGCGGGTTGAACCAGGCGTCGCGCCGCAGTTTTGCATCCATGACGATGGAATGCCTACTCCTGCGCGAGATCGAGGGCATGTTCATATACCTGTGCGCTCAAGAAGAAACCTGCTTGATGGCGCAGCAGGTCGAGCAGAGGTTTAACCTGAGGAATGTGGCCGCGTTGTTTGGCGCGCAGCAAGATGCCGACTACACCCATGACTTCCAGTCCGAGATAACGGGCGGCAGCGCGCCCAGTCTGTTCGTCAAGCAGCACCAGCGTTGCACCCGTTTGCAGCGCCAGGACGATGGCGGCGGCTTCACCATGATCTAGATCAAGGCGCAGCGCATCAACAAGATGCCGCTCCTCTACATCTTTGGTGTGAATCCAGCCCGCCTGCGCCAGCTCAACGCTGCCTGGCCAGGCTATACCGCCAGCGTTCAACTCTTGCACGACTGCGCCCGGTGCGACAACCCGGCCAAACAGACGCCGTAGGAGATCGAGTTGCCCGATGGCAGCAAGATTTGTGATCGGTGATGTATTGCTGACAACAATCATGCCGCGTCTAGCCTGGCCCAGGTTGCCATGTCCTCATCGAGGTCGCTGACGTCGTAGTGTGGCGCAATGCCGCGGCTGGCGAGCAACTGGCGGAACTGCCACAGGCTCATGCCCGCCAACTCGCGGGCGTGACCAATCGCAAGCCGCCGCTGTTCATACAACTGTACGGCAAGTTCGACGCGCAGCTCCGCTGGTGTGACGCGGGCAGCGTGCAGCAAACGCTGTGGGATTTCGATCGTGACGGTCGGCTCCATTTGCCTCTCCTCTCCATGAGCACTGTCTGCATTCTACCACATCCGTCACCCCTCCGCCCGTTCCAGATTCAGCGCCAACAGCCGCGCCAGCAGCTCCTCGTCGCTGAGATCGTGGGGCCAGCCGTAGGCGTCGAGCACCGCGGCGTCGAGACGTTGATGCGCGGCGGCGAGCCAGGCCGGGCAGGCGTTGTAGAGGTTGGCGAGCAGTGCGCTTTGTTTTGCAGCGGATTTGACGTTGTGTGCTATAATAAAAATTGGAATGACCGGGTGGCTGTGCATCCTGAAACCGCTCTGCGGCGTGGTGGCAGCAGTTCGCGAGAGCGACCCCGGTCCTTTCTATTTCCGGCGGAGGATTGATTCCATCTCATTCCATGTGACTATTTGTGTTGGCGTCACTTCGCGTGCAAAGACCCGACGCTCCAGACGATCGGCCCGTGATCCTTTGATGTTGGCGATTTGGACAAAGCCGGACGACACTTCGGGGCGGTCAGCACGCACAAGATTCAGCAACAGATTCTTGATAGTGCCTTCCACCTCTGCACCGGTGTAGTCCTGGTCAACCACAATCTGCCGAATCTGGCCGAGATGCTGGCGTACACCTACGTACACGAATAGCGCCAGTGCCCGATAGGTCACCGACTTGCGCCCGTGCAAGTCAAGCAACAGACGCCGTGCTTGTTGCTTGACTTGGGCTGGAATCAGATAGGTAGCGGCAAATCCATCTGCCACCGCTACAACGCTGTCGGTTTGCCAGTGTTCGACTTTCGCACTCAAATCGACGTAGACAATGTGCGCCATGCGTCGCTTATTTCCCCACTCCCGCCCGTTCCAGATTCAGCGCCAACAGCCGCGCCAGCAGCTCCTCGTCGCTGAGATCGTGGGGCCAGCCGTAGGCGTCGAGCACTGCGGCGTCGAGACGTTGATGCGCGGCGGCGAGCCAGGCGGGGCGGGCGTTGTAGAGGTTGGTGAGCGTGCGCTTTTGCAGTTCTTTTTCGGGCAGACCGTCGGGCGGGTTGAGCCAGGCGTCGCGCTGCGCCACCAGGTCGGCGGCGGCGGCAGCGATGGCTTGCACGCGCGGGTCGTCGGCGGGTTCCTGGCTGGGCGGCCAGGGGAAGGGGAAGGTCTCGAAGCAGGTGGTGTTGTTGTAGGTTGGATCGTTGCCCACACCATGCCTTGAAGAAGTTGCCAGCGACCATACTTCGTGAACCCTCGAATGGAGAACACCAAAGAAATAATCATCCTCGCGCATAATCGCATAAACGCGGCTATCTGGCAGCGTGCCGGTGTCTGTCCACACGAAGACGCGATGTTTTGCAACTCGCGGCGTGCTGATAAAGCGCGCTAGCTTGTTGAGACCTGCCCTGAGCGCAGGAACCGTCTCGCCGTGTTGCCACCAATAAATGCGTCTTCGAGCGCGATTATTGTGGTCTCGCTCAGGCTTCACAAACTCCCTGACATAATCGAATGGTTTCTCGTAGGCTGATGCTTCCTCCATTGACATGTCGCCAAAGTCAATGATAAATAGATGGCGATTGCGGCCAGTAATGTCGGAAGCGTTTAGCCATGGTCGAACGACATCGCAGTTATTCCTGCCGGATAAATTTGAGGCGGACAGCATTTGAGCGGCTGTTTCCGCTGGAATGTCAAACGCACCAACTTTCACTGGGCCTTGAAGCGCCAAACCCTTGTTTTCCTCCAGTCGTTTGGCGATTGTTAGGTTAGTTGATGCTGTCAAATCCGAATTGATGGAGTCGACTTGAACGGCATTTTCAAGAGCCATTGAGGCTACATCATCCACATTCGTGTTGATAAATCGCTCTTTGGTGCTTCCATCGTCAAATCCAACCATTGACACTCTGACCGCCGCTCCATCTAGTATCCAGGGACGGTCAGATTGCGCGTAGAAAATGTCGCCTGATTCTTTTATACGATCGAGTACTGAACGATTTGTGCCGGAACGGATCGCCTGCGTTGCAAGTAAGCCTGCTCGTTTTGCAGTGCCATTTACGATAGCAAGCCGACTACGCTCGAACCAATAGGCAACAAGGTCAACACTGCCAGGAATGCGCCCATCGAATAACTGCCTTAGATCATGAACATACTGCGCACCAAGTTCGGACTGCATCCGCTTATTTCCCAAAAACGGCGGATTCCCCACAATCACCTCCGCCGCGGGCCATTCCGGCTCGACCGGCTTGCCGTCGGCGTCATACGCCAGGATCGCATCCATCAGCTTGATGTTGTCCAGCGGCTTGAGGATCGGCTCGGAGAGGAAGCCGTAGCCGTTGTCGTGCAGCCACTGGAAGTAGCCGATCCAGACGGTGGCTTGCGCCAGTTCGTGCGCATAGTCGTTGATCTCGATGCCGTAGAGCTGCTCCGGCGAGGGTGCCAGCCCCGGCAGCGGCGCCAGGATCGACAAGCCCGCCTGCGCCGAGAAGATGGCGACCTCCTTCCACAAGTCCAGCAGCAGCCGCAGCGCCACGTAGAGAAAGTTGCCGCTGCCGCACGCCGGGTCGAGCACGCGGATCGTCGCCAGCCGTTCGGCAAAGCCCAGCAGCAGCGTGCGTAGCTCGTTGTCGGCGCGCGTGGCGGCCCCGCGCGTCGTCGCCGCGTCACGCTTTGCCGCCAGCGTCTGCGCCTGCGCCTTGACCTGCTCCCACTCACGACGCAGCGGCGCCATCAGCACCGGCTCCACGATCAGCAGGATGTCCTCCTTGCTCGTGTACTGTGCGCCCAGCCTGGCGCGCTGCGCCGGGTCAAGGCTGCGCGTAAAGAGCGTGCCAAAGATCGCCGGCTCGATCGCCGACCAGTCCAGCTGCGTGATGCCGTGCAGGATGCTCACGCCGTCGCCGTCCATGTCGAGCACCGTCTCATCGTCGAACAAACCGCCGTCGAAATAGCGCACCTGATGCTCGCCAAAGACATCGCCCTCCGCCATCGCCTGGAAGAGCTGGCGCACCTGGCGGTTGAAGAGCGCCGGGTTGCGCCGCCCGTTGTCGACCAGCCGCGTAAACAGCTCGCGCGGCAGCAGGTCGATGTCCTCGGCAAAGAGGCAGAAGAGCAGGCGGATCAGATAGTGGGCGATCTCATGCGAGCCGTGTCCCCATTTGCGCAGATGGTCGGCCAGGCGGGCGAAATGGGCGGCGGCTTCCTCCGTCACCTGGGCGGCGGTCTGCTGCGGGCGGAAGGCGTCGGGGTTGTAGAAGAGGTTGCGGATGTGCTGCATCCCTTGCGGCGTGAGCAGGTCGTCGAGGGTGACGCGGATCACCTGCTTGACGCTGTTGGTGAAGTTGGTGTGGATGAAGAATTCCTGTGTGTTGCCGGTGATGAGCAGCGGCGGATTCTCCAGCGATTCGCGGTATTGCAGAAGCTGTTCGTAGGCGCGGTCGAGACTTTTGTGCGGCCCCTTGTACTCGATGGCGAAGTGACCCTTGTACCAGACATCGGCATAGCCGTTGCCGCCGCCCTGCTTTGCCGCGCCCGCCTCGAAGGTGAAGAACTTGTTCTCCGGGTCGAGTTGCACCGGCGTTGGGTGGCCGACGAGGGCGCACAGATCGAGAAAGTGCTGCTGGTAGACCTGTCGTTCGGTGGAAGTGTTGCCGCGCCACGTGGCGACGAAGGCTTCCGGTGTGCGGGTGGTCGTCATCGGGATCATTCACTTCTTCTGCGTGCGGCTTCCATCATTTGGGGTTGGAATTCGCGCACCTCTTCGTTGGCTGCGGGCAGGCGCAGGCGGTAATAGCCCTCGGCGTCGAGTTCCCACGCAGAACGGTTGTCATTCAGGGCAGCTTGCAAGATGTCGATCAGTTGCTGCTGCAGAGCCGGGTCGGTGACGGGGACGGCCAGTTCCACGCGGCGCGTGAGGTTGCGCGTGCGCCAATCCGCACTGCCGATGATCGTGATCGGTTTACCGTGGTTGTGGAAGTAAAAGATGCGGTCGTGCTCCAAAAAGCGCCCCAGGATGCTGATCACGCGGATGTTGTCGCTGTAACCGGGCAGACCGGGACGCAGCGTGCAGTGCCCACGAATGATCAGGTCGATCTGCACGCCCGCCTGTGACGCCTCGTAGAGATGCCGCACCATGCGTTTGTCGTCCAGCCCGTTCATCTTGGCAATGATGCGGCCGTCGCCCGTTTGCCGTTGATGCGCGATCTCTGCATCGATGAGCGCCTCGAAACGCGTGCGCATGTGCTCCGGCGCCACCAACGCCTGCTCGTAGCGCTGGCCAGGCGCATAGCCGGTGAGGAAGTGGAAGAGATTGACCACGTCGCGCCCCAGTTCTGACCGGCAGGTGAGCAGACCGAGATCGGTGTAGAGGCGTGCGGTCTTGGGGTTGTAGTTGCCGGTGCCGATATGACAGTAGGTGCGGATGCGGTCGCGCTCGCTGCGCACGATCAAGGTGGCCTTGGTGTGCGTCTTCAGCCCGACCAGCCCATAGGTGACATGCACGCCTGCGTTCTCCAGAATCTGCGCCCACTCGATGTTGTTCGCCTCGTCGAAGCGCGCCGAAACCTCGACGAGCACGGCCACCTGTTTGCCCTTCTCTGCGGCGCGAATTAACGCTTTGACCACCGGGGAATCGTCCGAGGTGCGGTAAAGCGTCTGTTTGATCGCCAACACCTGTGGGTCTTCGGCAGCTTCCTCGAGCAAGCGGAGTGTGCTGGCGGCGAAGGAGTCGTAGGGATGGTGCACCAGCAGGTCGCCCTGACGGATGATGGCGAAGATGTCGGGAATGTCCTTGCTCTCTCCTTCCAGTTGCAGGCGCGGCGGGATCACCGGCTCCCAGGCAGCATATTTCAGGGCGGGCCAGTTGGCGCCTGCCAGTTGGAAAAGGCAAGTCAGGTCGAGCAGCCCGTCGACTTCATAAACATCCTCTGGGCGTAGATTCAACTCACGCACCAGGAGCTGGCGATCATACTCCGGCATCGCCTTGTCCACCTCCAACCGTACGACGGCGGCAAAGCGGCGCTCGCGCAATTCGGCGGAGATCATCTCCAGCAGGTCTTCGGCCTCCTCTTCGTCACGGCGCACGTCGGCGTTGCGCGTCACGCGGAAGGGATGCACGCTGACGACTTCCATGCCGGGAAAGAGTTCATCGATGTGCGCAGCAACCAATTGCTCAATGGGAATCAAGCACACCTGTTCGCCATTTTCCTCGCCTGTGGTGGGCGCATCCAGCAGGCGCGGGCGCGGCAGCTTGATGCGGGCGAAGTGGGTGGTTCGCTGTTTGCGGTTGCGCAACACCACTGCCAGCGACAGGCTGAGGTTGGAGATGAAGGGGAAAGGGTGCCCAGGATCGACGGCTAACGGCGTCAGCACCTGATAGATTTCGGCGTGAAAGCGTTCGTGCAGGAGGGCGCGCTGCCCGGCGCTCAGGTCAGCGTAGCGCAGGATGTGTATCCCAGCTTCGGTCGCCAGACGCGGCTTCAGCTCATTTTCCCAAAGCGCGGTCATGCGGCTGTGAATCTGCGTGGTGGCGTAGTGCAACTGACGCAACTGCTCCGTGGGGGTCAGGCCGTCGTCGGAAAGCTGGCGCACATCCGCCGCCTCTTGCCGACGCAATCCACCGATGCGCTTCTGGACGAACTCATCCAGATTGCTGGCGGTAATTGCCACGAATTTGACGCGCTCCAGCAGCGGTGTGCGTTCATCCATCGCCAACGCCAGCACGCGCCAGTTGAAATCGACCCAGCTCAGTTCCTTGTTGAAGTACAGACGCGGCTCATCGAGTGTGGCGCCGTCAGGCGGCGGCGATGGGTTGACAGCGCGGAGAATCGGTATCGCAGCGTATTGGGTAGTCATGGTTCAGGCTCCCATTCTGACCTGGTTGAAGAATGCATAAATCGTACCAAAGAAGTGAGGGACTGCAAAGCGCAGTCCCTCAGTCAGGTCTTCTCTGTGTGATGTGAAACTGGAGCGAGGGGCGATGCTGATAGCCGCCCGGCGCCGGAGGCCATTGCCTCCGGCGTGACGCGTTTTGCCGGCTCGATCGAGTTTCTGCCAGAAACCCGATCGAGCCGGCGTTGCTGCGTTCTCCTATTTTGACATAACCGGCAGCCAGTTCTTGAGCGCCTGCACCAGCGTCGTCACGATATCGTTGCCGACGTAGCTGTGACCAGGCAACCCGCTGCCATCTGTGACCATGTAGCGGCCCGTGCGCAGCGTCGCCTGCTCCTGGGCAATCCAGTTGGCGACGGCGGCGACGCGTGTGTACACGCCTGGGAAGCCGGGTTGCGCACAGCCCTGTCCCCAACTGACGATGCCAGCCAGTTTGAAGCCGCTGCCAGCCGGGACCACCAGCGGGCCGCCGCTGTCGCCCTGGCACGAATCTTTGCCGCCTTGCACCAGACCGGCGCAGATCATATTGTCCGTAATCGTCTCGCCGACAGTGCCGTAGGCAAACTGGCACGCACTCTGCTCGACGATGGGCGTCTGCACCTCGTAGAGTTCGTCGGGGAAGTCATCCGCGCCACTGGTGCGCGTGCCCCAGCCAGTGACCGTCGCCGGGACGCCGGGGGCGAAGAGCGAACCTTCGTAGGCGGTCGCCAGCGGGATCGTCTGGACGGTTGTGGTCAGTACGGCCGGTGTGGCGAGTCGTAGCAGCGCCACATCATTATCGTAGGTGAAAAAGTCCCAATCCGGGTGCACCAGGACTTCGGCGACAGCGATGCGCTGTCCCTGCGTGCTGTTGATGTTGTAGCGCCCGACCGCCACATTGAGCGCAGAGGGAGGCGCTACCAGGGAGCCGCTGGTGACGCAATGCGCCGCCGTCGCAACCCAGGTCGGCGTCAAGAGCGAACCGCCACAACCCCACCAGCTCCCGTCGGAGGCATAGAGCAACGCCGCCTGCCATGGGTACTCGCCAGGGTCGGCAGGCGCACCACCCACAATGGCGGGCGAATGCGCTGTCGCTGCAGCAACTTCCGCCGCCGTGGGGACATCCGCCAGTTGCACGCTGTAGCGCAGTTGCGTGGCGGCGCCAGCGCCCAGCGTGGCGATTGGGAAGGTGACGATGCCATCCTGCACTGTGCCGCCGGCAATGTGTCTTGACCCAAGCGGTAGTTCCGCCATCACGGTCAGGTTTTGGGCGGCGGCCACGCCGCTGTTGGTCACGGTGAGGGTGTAGGTGACAGGTGCGCCAGGCAACATGTGCGCCGGGCCGGCGATGCTCATCTCCAACACCACGCCGGTGACAAAGACGGTGTTCTCCGTAGTTGCCGGGCCGGTATTGGGCGACGTCAGCGTGCTTTCCACCACGGTCGTCTGCCCGGCGTTGAGCGGTGCATCTGCTTTGACATCGACAGCGTAGGTCAGCTCGATCTGATCCGGCGCCCAGTCGTAACAGATTAGCAGGTTGTTCGAGATAGCGTCGGTGTATGGGATGCCGCTTGCGCCCAGCCTGTCCTCGATGCCGATCACGCCGGCGGGCAAGGTGCCGGTGATGTTGTCATAGGCGAAGACGATCTCCGGGTAGTCGGGGTCAACAGCGCGCATGACCCATGTCTGCACATCGAAGCTGCCCGGCTGCCCGTCATTGCGCTGCAAACCGTCGTACTCGACGACCATCAACGCGCCGCCGTCCGCACCGGCGATGCGCACGCCAGCGCCCGCCGGCTGATTGTAGACCACCTTGAAGTCGGCCCAGTAGGGCGCCAACAACGCGTTGGGCAGCGCCGGCGTTGGGATCGGCGCGTTGACGCCGCTGTTGAGCGCGGCATCGTAGCCCACCACCGAGAGCAGGGCATCATCCGTCAGGAAGAGCGCAGGATAGGCGTCGCCGTAAAATTCATACGGCTGCTCCCCTCCGAAGAAGGCGTCCACATTCCAACTTCTGCCTGTGCCGCTGATTGCTGACCGCGCCTCGATGCCGAAATCCGCCAGATGCAGGAAGCTGGCGCCAAAGGGTGTGGTGCACTGCGGGCTGTAGTGCTGGCTGGCCGGGTTGTTGTCGCTCATCACATAGCGCGGCGCCGTCGCAATGTTGTTGACCTGCCAGATCAACTGGTTGCCATTGACCACAGGGTCGGCGGCGATGCGTTGGGCGCTGCTCGCCAGCACCCCAGAGCCGGGCACGTAGGTCAGCCCAGCTGGCAGCGTGGCAGTGACCGTGTAGCTGGTTGGGTTGGCCGCCGTCGGTTCAGGGTTGATGTTGATGGTGTAGTTCAGGCGTTCGCCTGGCTGGACATACGCAGCGGCATTGCTATCGATGGTGACGTCGTCGCTCTGGCGCGTCAGCGTCACCGGCAGCGCGAGGATGTTGTTCGGGTTGTTGGGGTCCGTGCCGACTTCCAACAGCGCCAGCCGTATGTTGCCCGCCGCGAAGGGATCAAAGTTCCACTGCAGCACCAGGTCGAAGGGCGTGTTGAGTGTGGCGCTGTTCGGCCCGCTCACGGTGAAGCTGGCCGACTGGTTATTGCGACTGACCTGCGTCGCCGACATGGCGAAGAAGTCAAGCGGTGCGCCGGAGCCGAGCCAGTTTTGTAGCAAAATCCAGTAGTTGCCGGTCGTCGGGTCGGCCAGGTCGCAGAACTCGAAAGCCGACGCACTGGCGCTGCGGCAAAGCTCTTCACTGGGGTCGGGCTGACCGTTGCCATTCGTGTCTTTGCCAACAAACAGGTCAAGATCGATGGCGGTGGTGTCATCGATGTCGACGCGCAGGCGTGCTGTCGTCGGATCGCTGATCGTGACGAGGGTCGTGTAGACGCCGCCATTGTTGATATCGTAGGGGTCGCCATTGGTGGGGTCTTGCGCCACGTAACCGGTGATGACCTGCGCCGCGCCGAGATAGAGCGCCTTCGTCAGCGAAAGGGTGCTGACGGCGCGGATGCCCTCCAATGTCGTCTGTCCTTGATTGCGTCGCGTGTCGATGGTGATTTCGCTCATGCCCAGAGGTGCGGCGCCCGCGCGTGTATAAACGGCCACCGGCATGTGCGCCGTAGACGGTGGGTTATTCTCAGGCGTAATGGTAACCTGCCCGAAAATCCAGGCGTCGAGTGCGGCTGCGCTGACATCCGCCGTGATGGTCAACACCTGCGTGCCGCCCGGCGGCAGCGTGAAGGTGTTGGGTTGTACGGTCAGCGTCATGCTTGTGGGCGATGTGACGGTGACGGTGTAGGTGTGTGCGCCAGTCGCAACGCTGGTCAGGGTGCGCGTCCAGGTGCAGGCGCCGACGCACTGCGCGTCGGCCAGGCTGGCGACGTTGAGTGTGCGTGGGTCGCCGCCCAAAGCTGGCGACGCTGCGTAGAAAGTGCGAGCGTTCTCGTCGAGGACGAAGCCCACCTGCGCCGCCGCCGCCACATCGACGCGACCGGCGCCAATGTCGAAGGGATCGGCGGGCGTGGCGGCGTCATCCTTGAGCAGCGCGGTCTTGGCGGTCATCATCAGCGCCGAGCGGATCGCAGCGGGCGACCAGGTCGGGTGGAGTTTGCTGAGTAAGACGCCGGCGCCGGCCGTGTGCGGGCTGGCCATCGACGTGCCGCTGATAATGTTGTATTCGATGCCTGACGCCACCGCTGCAAAGATATCGACGCCCGGCGCAGCCACATCGGGCTTGAGGACGTTCGGTGAGGTGGCGTCGGGGCCGCGCGAACTGAAGGCAGCCAGGATGTCGCCATTGGCGTTGTTGACATTCGGTGCAACACCGGCAATCGTGGCGGTGGTGACGCCGCCGGCCGCGATCCAGTTCTTGAGTGCAACGCCATCGGCATAGGTGATGTGCGCGCCGGGCAAGGCGTAAGCGTCGGCGGAGAGCGACGCGCCGCTGGCGGCGTCATTGGCAAGCACGAAGCCGCCTGCACCGCCGGCCCGCACATTGGCGGCTTTCGCCACACGCGCATTGGCGCCGCGATCACAGACCACGATCTCGCCGTTGAAGGAGCCGGGAGGGAAGGGTTGCAGACACTTCGGGTCGGCGCTGCCCAGCGTGCTGGTGTAGTTGCCTGCATACACGATCGGCGCCGGCCCATACGGCCCGGTGATGCCCTTTCCCGCCATATCGGCCGGTGGAGGCAGCAGGCCGCCAGTCATGGAGATCACCCCGTTTGCCAACAGGCGATTGTGCGTGGCGGCGGCGACGGCGGTGACCCAGGGCGCGTTGGCAGGCGATCCCATCGTTGACGCGCCCGGCCCTGCGTTGCCTGCGGAGACGGCGACATAGACGCCGGCGTCGAGCGCAGCCAGGAAGGCCAGGGCGTCGGCGCTCCGCCAGGGGTCGCGCGAGCCGCCGCCGATGGAGTAGTTGATGACATCGACGCCATCAGTCACGGCCTGGTCGATGGCGGCCACCAGCGCGCTGCCGGGGCACCCTTCCAGGCCACAGGCATCGTAGGCGATGATGTTGGCGTGAGGCGCCACACCGGAGATATTGGCGGCGTAGACGGTTGTCGGCGCCACCAACGAGGCGCTGACCACGTTGCCCGCCACCGTGCTGGCGGTGTGGCTGCCGTGACCATCGTTGTCGGCGGGGCCGTCGGGCGGTTCGGCGCCGTCGGCAAAGTCCCAGGCGCCGATCAGCTTCTCGGTGCAGACAAAGGTGGGGTCATAGACGGCGTTAGCCGGGTCGCAGACGCCGTAAAACTTGCCGCGCGGGTTGGTGTGCACATAGCCATCGCCGCCAGCGCGTGCAAAGGATGGGCTGCGGAAGTTGATGCCAGTGTCGATGATGCCGGCGACAATCCCCTCACCTTTTGTACCGGGGAGGCCGTTCCAGACGGCCGGCGCGCCGATCCAGGCAGGGCCATAATCGGTTTGGGGCTGATCCACAAAGTCGCGCTGGACGAGCTGGACGCCGTCGAGCCGCGCCACGGCCGCCGCTTCACGCGGGGTCAACTCCAGCGCAAAGCCGTTGAAGGCAACCCGATACGTAAATTTCACCGTCACCGGGCGCCCTACAGCGGCTTGGATCTCGGTCAAGATCGCCTGCTGTTGCGCCGTAAGATAACCAAGATAGGCTTGCGCCGCGCGTCCGGCGGCGTCCAGAGCGGCGCCGGTGACGGCAGGGCTAGTCGGCGCCAGGTCGGCAATGCCGCCGCGATAACTGGCAAGCGGCTGACCGCGCAACTGCACGATGTAAATGGCAGGAGTTGCCCCTTCTGGGTCACTCTCACCGATGACGCGCGGCGTGGGCCGGTTGGGCTGCACACCGGCTTTGGCGCCGATGCTCTCCTGCAATTTGGCGGGAGAGACCGGCGGTGGGGGCGGTTGCTGCACCGGTGAGGACGCGCTCGCCACTCCTGAGGTAGTCGGCGCAGGCAAGAGAAATGCCAGCAACAACCATGTTGTCAAAATTGTACGGACTATGCGGACTGTTCGGCTTTTCATAGGCGTCTGCTCCTGGGAAAGAAAGAACCAACTGCGCAGTAGGGAAAAGCGGTGTATAGCGCGGTGCGAATCGCTATGAGCTCACCTTCCCGGAAGCTGCAAGCTTCCGGGAAGGTGGTTGGTTGCTGACGGGGTCAGCGCTGGCATCGCCTGCTTACCGCTTGATGATAGGCAGGTAAGTCTCGGTGAATACGATGTGATCGGATTCACTCCCGACATGGGCGTTGCGGTGCATAAAGAGCAAGCCGATCTGGTCTGGGGAAGCTTCCGCCGCCGCCGCCGAGGTCGTCCATGTGAACGCTGCGCTGCCGCCAATGGGCACGGTTGGGAAGATCTGCGCTTCCGGCACGTCGTAGCGGGCTGCGCCCGGAGTGTATTGGTAGCTCCCCGTGCAGACATTCCCCACTTTGGGCGCACAATCCCACAGATCGCCGGTGAAGTAGGCGTCGAAGGCGAAGACGCTGAAACGGAAAGGCTGCCCAGGCGTCACCCCGATCGAGGCCGTGTCCATCGGCAAGATGTAGTTATTCGAATTGAACGTCGAGTCGATGAAGTACCAGGGGCGCGCGGTGGGCGGCGATTCCGCCAGATCGACCAGGAAGACGACATTGCGTCCATCACTGGCATTCAGGGTCAGGTCGCCATTGAAGATAAGGTAGTCATCCGTGCCGTCGGCATTCGAGTCGATGTAGATATCGAACTCAGGTGGGTACTGACCGGCGCGATACGGTTCATCCCAGATCGTGACGGCGAACTCCAGGAAGTCATACGGCACGGTGTCCGTATAGGCGCGCACGCCCACCTCGTAGAGATCAACCGGCGACTGGTTGCAGCCGGGCGGCAGGCCAAGCGAGGTGCAGTCGCCTACGACATAGTTGTAGTCGTTGCTGTCCACTTCCATCAGACTGAAAATGTCGCTGTAGCCCGCCACGTCGGGTGAGCTATTGACGAGCGCACCTGCAGTCGGCGCTGTGACGTTGACGGCGATCTCCGCCACCGGCTTGGGCAGCACCTGCCAGACAACATGGATCGGGTCATTGGACTGCGACTCGATCAAGACGAAGCCGTCGTACTCCTGGAATTGCAGCGATTGACCGTTGGCGCCCAGGCTGCCACGATCAATTGTCCAGGCGCGATCCACCACCCACGGATGCAGCGGGCCGAGCTCCAGGTCGGGATCGCCGCCCGGATAGATTTCCAGCACGACAGGCACCTGAATGCTGCTCCCGGCCGGAATGAAGGCTGTGCTCACCTGCGGCGTGACAAAGACGCCCTGTGCAGCATCCTCGGACGAGCGGAACCACGACGAGATGTTGACGCCCTGCCCCAGCGGCCCCAGGTTCTGGATCGTCAGGGTGCGGGTGTAGACCTGGTAGCGACTGGCCGGCACGTAGCCAAAGGACATGCTGCCCGTCCACGCCAGCGGTGAGGCGGCGTCGGTGCTGTCCCAGGCGATGAGCTTGCTGTAGTAGGCGTTGCGCGCATTCACCTGACCACCGCCCACGCGGGTGACAGGCGCCAGGTCGTCGCGCGGCACGTCGTTATAGACCGGGTCGCCCGTGTTCATGAGCAGCGCCTTAAATTGCTGGGGCAACAGGCTGTCACCGTAGACGCTCTTCAGCAGCGCTGCCACGCCGGAAACCATCGGCGCCGCACCGGAGGTGCCGCCGAAAGGCCCACTGGCTGCGCCGCCCCCTGCAATTGCCGACACCGACGCGCCGGGCGCTCCAATGTCTGGCTTGATCACGCCATCATGGTTGCGTGGGCCACGCGACGAGCTGCCCACCATCGTATACGCCAGGTTGATGGCGTCACCTGGATCGATGCCCACGACGACGCCATTGGCAATTTGCGCCTTGAGGAGGTTCGATGTTGCCTGGCTGATCATGAATGAGGGGATGTCGATGGGGCGGTCGCCGCCGTCGCCACCCTCGAAGGGATCGCCCGGCGCTACCAGACCGATGAGCGAAAGCACCGCCCCGGCGGCTGACGCATTCTTGGCCTTCAGTGTGAAGTTGCAGGCGCCGCGATCCGCCAACACGACCTTGCCGGTCATGTCGTCAGTGTAGGCGGCGCAGCCATTTTTGTTGCTGCCATTGGCGTTGCCATAGGCCAACGGACCCTGCACCAGCGTATTGCCGGGCAGCACCGACCAGTTCTGCCAGACAGCGTTGGTGATCGTGCCGGAGACGGCCGAGGACGCGTAGAAGAGCGGGTAGCGCGTTGCCGAGGGCACGGTGGTTTGCGCCACACTGATGGCGCCATCGGCTATTGACGGGCTGCCGACGATATAGGGCTTGTTAGCGGAGTTGCCCGCCGACGCCACGACGATGATGCCCAGGCTGACCGCCTGGTTGGTGAACCAGGTCAAATCATCTTCTGGTTGACCATAAGGCGAACCAAGCGACATGTTGATCACATCCGCCGGATCGACAGTAGTGGGGTTGCCATCCAGGTCGGCGGCGTTATCCATCGCTTTGAGCAGAGCCAAACCATTGCAGGATGTTGTGAACGATGCACAAACCTTGAAGCCGTAGATGTCGGCTGCCGGCGCCACGCCTGCGCCCTTGGCCGCATAAGGGCCATCTACATTGACGCCGGCCGGGTAGGCGAGACCGCCGATGATGTCGGCAACATGGGTGCCATGCCCCTCGATGTCGATCGGGTTTGGATCTGGCAGAATCGGATCGCTGCCGCCGCGCCATGCCTCGCCCAGCCAATCAAAGCCGCCCTTGATGCGTGGCGCTGCTGGCCCAAAGAGGGCAGGATCGGCAGGCCTGGCATAGGCGCAGTCGGGGTCGTGGTCAACATTTTGATCACAATCAGGATCGCTGCCATAGTAGGCTGCTTGCCAGTCTGCTATGGTGCCCGGGCCGCCAAAGGCCAGGTGCGTGAAGTCGATGCCGGAATCAAGCACAGCCACCTTCACCCCCGCACCCTTGACGCCGATATCCTGCAAAAATTGGGCGCCGATGAAGGGCACGGTCTCTTCCAGATCGCGGGTGTAATCAGGCACCTGCGAAACGTGGCTCACGCCCCGAATCCCGGCAAGACTCGCCGCCCGGTTGGCCGGAATCTGCACGGCAATGCCGCTGCTGAGCGTATTGAAGGTAAAGATTACCCTGCCACCCAATCCTTCAATGTCGGCGGAGACGCGCGCCTGTTCGGCGGCCAGTGCTTCTGCATACGCAGCGCGCACGGCGCCATCGGCGCTGGCGTTGACGCCTTGTAACAGCGCCGGCATCGCCAAATGTGCAATCACATTGATCACCCGGTCGCCTTGCGCAGCAAAGGCGGCGGCGGTTGTCTGCGCACGGCCAGCCGGCAGCATCGCCCCACGTGGCGCAGACCAGTCGCGCGCGGGCAAGCGTTCAGTGATGGCTGCGGCTTCTGCCGGGGTGATGCGGGTGAATGGCTGCAAACTGGTTGCGGGGGCTTGCGGCTGCACGGCCGCTGAGCCAGGCGCGCTGCCACCGCGACCGCTTGGCCATGGCGTCTGCGCCAGGGCGGGCGTCGTTAAGGACGCCAGCAGGCTCAACGCCAGGAGTGCAGACAAGATACGACGATGTACTTGCATTGTATCTCTCCTTGCTAGATTGAAAGTTGATCGGACGGCTACACTGTAGCACAGTTTGTGGGGGACATCAAAAGCGGTTTGTCTACTGCAAGTTCCGAGGACGCGTTGCAGGTTGGGAAGATACAACAAAAAAGACGGCGCAAACCGTCTTTTTTGTTGTATGCGGGTGGCGTTGGCAGGCGGGCGTGTTAGCGCTTACCCTTGCCCATCAGATTGGCGCGCAGCAGGTCGCGGTTCATCATGGCGATGAAGTCCAGGCTGATCTCCTTTGGGCAGACGGCCTCGCATTCGCCGATGTTGGTGCAACCGCCAAAGCCTTCTGCATCCATCTGGTTGACCATCAACACGGCGCGATCAAAGCGTTCCGCCTGCCCCTGCGGCAGCGAATTGAGGTGCGCCAGCTTGGCCGAGGTGAAGAGCATGGCCGAGCCGTTGGGGCAGGCCGCCACACACGCGCCGCAGCCGATGCAGGCTGCGGCATCCATGGCGCGGTCGGCCTGCTCTTTGGGCACGGGGATAACATTGGCGTCAGGCGCCTGGCCGGTGTTGACGGAGATGTAACCGCCTGCTTGCACGATGCGGTCGAAGGCCGACCGGTCTACGATCAGATCTTTGATGACCGGGAAGGCTTTGGCGCGCCACGGCTCGACGGTGATGCTGTCGCCGTCTTTGAAGACGCGCATGTGCAACTGACAGGTCGTCACTGCTGCCTTGGGGCCGTGCGCAATGCCGTTGATCACCAGCCCACACATGCCGCAGATGCCTTCGCGACAATCATGGTCGAAGTGCACCGGCTCCTCGTTGCGGTCGATGAGTTGCTCGTTGAGCAGGTCGAGCATCTCTAAAAATGAGCTATCTTCGCTGACGCCGTCCAGTTTGTAGTCGACGAATTTGCCTTCGGACTGAGCATTTTTCTGGCGCCAGATGCGTAGTTTCAGTCGCATGGTGTGATCCCTCTTTTACTTGTAGCTGCGCGTCGCCAGCTTGATGGTCTCGAATTTCAGCGGTTCTTTGTGTAGCAGCGGTCGGTCATCGCCGGTGTACTCCCAGGCTGCCACGTAGGCGTACTCGGCGTCGTTGCGTTGCGCCTCGCCTTCCTCCGTCTGGTATTCCTCTCGGAAGTGTCCACCGCACGATTCGTTGCGATTCAAGCCGTCGATGCACATCAGCCGCCCCAACTCGAAGTAATCCACCAGGCGCCCGGCCTTTTCCAACTCCTGATTCAGCTCATTTGCCGTACCGGTTACACGCACATTCTCCCAGAATTCAGCCTCCAATTCTGGGATCAGTTGGAGCGCTTTTTGCAGCCCTTCGGCTGTGCGCCCCATGCCGGAATACTCCCAGATAATCTTGCCCAATTCACGATGATAGTGATCGACGCTCTTGGTGCCCTTGGTGTTCATCAGCCGCTGTGTGATGTTCTGTACATTGGCGACTGCCTCTTTGACGGCGTCGGCGTTCTCGTCCACCTTTTCCAGCCTGGTCGAGGCCAGATAATTGGGTAAAGTCGCCGGCAGCACAAAATAGCCGTCCGCCAGCCCCTGCATCAGCGCGCTGGCGCCGAGTCGGTTGGCGCCGTGATCGGAGAAATTCGCCTCGCCGATGACGAACAAACCAGGGATGTTGCTCATCAAGTAATAGTCCACCCATAACCCACCCATCGTGTAGTGGGGCGCCGGATAGATGCGCATCGGCGTCTTGTAGGCGTTTTCGCCGGTGATATTCTCGTACATATCAAAGAGGTTGCCGTAACGATCGCGGATCACCTTTTCGCCCAATCGCTTGATCGCGTCGGCAAAGTCCAGGTACACGCCGTTGCGTAGCGGCCCAACGCCGCGTCCGCTATCCACCTGGCGTTTGGCTGCACGCGAAGAGATGTCACGCGGCGCCAGGTTGCCATAGCTGGGATACATCTCTTCCAGGTAGTAGTACCGCTCGTTCTCCGGAATCTGGTCGGCGGGGCGCGTGTCGCCTGGCTGCTTGGGCACCCAGATGCGCCCGTCGTTGCGCAGCGATTCACTCATCAGCGTCAGCTTGGATTGGTGCTCTCCCACCGGCGGGATGCAGGTGGGGTGAATCTGTGTGAAGCAGGGGTTGGCAAAGTAGGCGCCGCGCTTGTGCGCCCGCCAGATTGCCGTGCCATTGCAGCCTTTGGCGTTGGTCGAGAGATAAAAGACATTGCTGTAGCCGCCCGTACCCAACACGACGACATCCGCCAGGCGAGGGGTGATCTCACCCGTGCGCATGTCGCGTACAACGATGCCGCGCGCACGCCCGTTGATCACGATCAGGTCGAGCATCTCGGTGCGCGTAAACATTTTTACGGTGCCAGCGGCAATTTGCCGCGCCAATGCCTGGTATGCGCCCAGCAAGAGTTGTTGTCCGGTCTGTCCGCGCGCATAGAATGTGCGCGCCACCTGGGCGCCGCCAAAGGAGCGGTTGTCGAGCATGCCGCCGTACTCACGGGCAAAGGGCACGCCTTGCGCCACACATTGGTCGATGATAGCGTTGCTGACTTCGGCCAGCCGGTAGACGTTGGCCTCGCGGGCGCGGAAGTCGCCGCCTTTGACCGTGTCATAAAATAGACGGTAGACGCTGTCGCCGTCGTTGCGATAGTTCTTGGCCGCGTTGATGCCGCCTTGCGCCGCCACGCTATGAGCGCGTCGCGGGCTATCCTGATAGGCGTAGCACTCAACGTTGTAGCCCTGCTCACCCAGCGTCGCCGCCGCTGCGCCGCCCGCCAGCCCAGAGCCGACGATAATGATCTTGAACTTGCGCCGGTTGCTGGGGTTGATCAGTTTCATCTCAAACTTGGTGCGCTCCCACATTGTCTGCACGGGGCCAGAAGGCACGCGGCCATCCAGCGTCGCCTCGACAAAGGTGGGCGCTTCGGTCATTGTTTGTGTCGTCGTCACACTCATGATCTGTGTTCTCCTATTTCAGGATCCCAAAGAGAACGGCCAGGGGCACCGTCGCAAAGCCGAGGGGAACCACCAACGCGGCAAAAACGGCCAACCCGCGGAAGAAGCCATCGAAGCGGCGGCTGTTTAGCCCCAGCGTCTGGAACATGCTCCATACCCCGTGGAAGAGGTGCAACCCCAGCGAAGCCAGCGCCAGCAGATAAAATAGCACGATGATCGGGTTGGAAAAGCCAATCACCACGTTGCGATAGGGGTCGGCGCGGTCGAACTCTGTCACCCAGCCCCAGGTGTATTGCGCCAGGTGGAAAATCACAAAGAGGATGATCACCACGCCGCCGATGCGCATGAAACGCGAGGCGTAGTTCGCCTGCACGACGCGCTTTACGGCATAGCTGGTCGAACGCGCGCGCGTCGCCTGCAGGTACAACTCCCAGGCCGACCACATGTGTGCAACTAATGAGAATACAATGACGATGCGGATGATCCACAACACCTGCGCATACGAGAAGACCGGTTCGCCAACCTCGCGCAGAAACTCAGCGTAATGGTTGAATGCCTCCTGTCCCTGGAAAATGTGAAGGTTGCCCCACATGTGCAGGACAAGGTAACCGATCCACACCGCGCCGGTGACGGCCATCAACGCCTTCTTGCCGATCGATGAGCGTGGCAGCACAGCAACTTGCATCGCAAACTCCTATTCTGTTGCAATCCTGTTTGTATGACTGGAACGTGAAAACGCCGTGCAGCGTCAAATAGTGGGTTCGATCATATCATAGCCTCCGCGAAAACTGGAATGTAGCATACGGTAGAAGCAATTTTTGTGGTTCACACGCTTACGATTCCACGCCAGTATAACACGAACATTACGCAAATATTGTGCAATTTTACACAATCGTGGAATTCTGGACGGAGTCTTTGAAGCATCTGTGTCACCGGGCTGTGCTGTGTCACCGGGCTGTGCTGTGTCACCGGGCTGTGCTGTGTCACCGGGCTGTGCTGTGTCACCGGGCTGTGCTGTGCGTTAGCTTCACGGCCTGGTCGGTTGCCAGCGCAGTGACGCGCAGGTGTACGTTCCCGTCGGCGTCGGCGGTGACGTTCTGGGTGGCGCCGGGGAGACCGGTGCGCGTGTCGTGCCAGGTGGCGCGGAAGACGGCGTTGGGCGCGCCCATGTTCACGGTGATCACGCCGCTCACCACCGGGATGACGGCGCCGTTCACGACGTTGCGCCAGGTGTGGCGGGCGTTGTCGAGCCAGAGATGCGCCTGCCCGCCTGTACTGTCCTTCTGCCCCAGGACGCGCAGGTCGGCGGTGGAGGTCGTTGCCGCAGCATCGACGTAGCGCCCGTTCGCCAGCGGTATCCCGGCCATGAAACGTCGCCACGCGCCAAAGATGGGGTGCAGCGCGTGGGCGTCGATGTTTTCGGTGTACCAGTAGAGCGGGTAGACGCCGCCCGGCCCCAGCCGCGCCCACATTAGCTTGTGCAGCCAGACGCCATCCGTATCTTCCGCCAGGCGCGGCTCCTCCTCGTCGGTGGTCTGCATCCCGTCGATGCCCAGTTCGCCCCAGACGACGGGCTTGCCAAAGCCGGCCGCCAACGCCGCGCGATCATAGGCGGCAAAGAGGCGGGCGCTGTCGTTGGTCAATTCGACTTTCGGCTCAAGCCAGCCTGTGTTATTGACATACGCATGAAAGTCCACGTAGCTGATTGGCGCGCTTTCCGGGTGCAGCCAGGCATCCTCAGCCAGCGTCGCCCACGTCGAGGTGCTGGCGAGATGCGGGTTGCCGTCGTCGGCGGCCTGAGTCGCCAGCGCCGCCGCCAACCGGAAGTGCTCGCCAAAGCCGGGCGCGGCCTCGTTGACCAGCTCCCATGAATGCACCGCACGCATCGCCCCGTACTGCGCTGATAGATAGCGCCAGTAGGCAGCGTGCAGCCAGCGTCCCGCCGTGCCCGCCGCCGCGTCGAAGTGGCCGCCCAGCGGATCGGGCAGACCCTCCGGCCCCAGCCGATTGAGCAGCCACTCGTTCTTCTCGCTGATCACGAGTTTGAAGTAGAGGCCGCGCTGGTTCGCTTCGCTCAGGATGGCATCGATGCCCGCCGCGCGGCGGTCGTCGTAGGTGAGATGGCTGTTCGCCTGTGGGTTGCGCAGGAGTTGGGCGCCGGTCGCACCGCCTTCTTCCACAGTATAGAGCGCCACCATGTCCACGTAGGCGGCGCCGTCAGCTACATTTTCCAGCACAAGCGTTAGATATTGCGTCGGGAAGTCAGCGTTGGCGACAAAATCCGCCTCCGCAATGTGCCAGGGCGTGTCGCCGTGCACCGGAGCGATCAACGCTGGAAAGCGCGCCGTATCGCCCACTTCGGGCCAGTCGGTGAACTTCAGTGCAACGCCGTAGGGCTGCGTCGGGTCGACCGCTGCGTCGATTCCCTCCGTGCGCCAGCGCACGCGCAGCCGGTAGGTGCGCCCTGGCACGAGACCCGGCATGCCTGAGTCGAAGCCGTAGAACAGGATCGGGTTGGCGCTATCCAACCGCAGAGAAGCCAGGCCGTTGGCGTAAGCGCGGTCGAGCGTCAGTCCGGTGGCGGGGAGGTAGCCGTCGCCGTCGAGGGTGCGCGAACGCCACGGCTGCCAGGCCGATCCCCACAGCGCGCCGCTCAGCCACCAGCGGAAGAAGTTCTGGTTGCCTGCGCCGATGGCATCGAAGCGGGCGGTCGCCGCGTAGGAAAATGCGTCGGCGTCGAAGCCGATCCCGTGTCCAGCGCCCAGAAACGGCGTGCCATCGGCAAAGGCGAAGTAGCGGCTGTCTTGCGTCGCCATTGTAATTGGGCCGTGATTTTCGGGATTGACGGGCGCACTGACGGTGAAGCTGTAGACCCCAGACGCTGCACTGCCCTTTGTTTCCTGCGCCGTGAGACGGAATTGCCAGTTCCCCGCCGCAGGCGGGGCGAAGCGCACAGTCCAGCGTGGGTCGCCCTGAGGATAGAGCCATTCTCGACCGTCCTTCAGCGCGCGCTCGTAAGGCTGATGCAGAAAAGCTGGCCGCGTGTAGACCGTCGCCCAGTTGTCTGGGGTGAAGTTGGCTTCCACCGTGACCCCCTCGACCCACTCCAGACCGGGCGGCGGCGTCGGATCGTAGGGCAGGTGCGGGTGCGCCGCGGCCGAGTTTTCCAGCGCAAAGGTGATCGTGAGCGGCTCCCAGCGTGCGCCCGTCGCAGGCGCGGTGACATCGGCAAACCGCAGCGCAGCGGGCGGGAGGTAGCGCACGCTGCGCTCCGCCGTGACAATGCGCCCGCGTGCGTCGCGCGCCTGAACAAGGATGCGGTTGGCGCCAGGGCGCAGTGGTATGACGGCGCGCCAGTTCGTCGTGCCGACGGCGGTGACGGCGACGTCGCGATCGGTGCTCACGCGCACTTCGGTCACGTCAGCGCTGGCGCCGCCCGCAAGCTGCAAGGTGGCGGTGGCGGCGGAGGTCACGTTGGCGGCAGGCGCGGTGATAACGATGACGGGCCAGCCAGCGCCGGTCGCCTGCCACGGCACGTGCTGCGTCGTGATGGCGCCCTCGTCGTCGGCGACGGTGACGGTGGCGGTGTAGACGCCGGGCAACCCTGCGCGCCGCTCCCCCGTCCACGTCAGCGCCCGTCCCCCGTCGCCAAAATCCCACAGCACGCGCACGATGGCGCCGTCGGGGTCGTCGCCGGTCAGGTTGAAGTGTTGGGACATCGGCAGCCCGGTCAGGGTTGTGGGGCTAAGGTTCGCTTCGATGCGCGGCGGCAGATTGTCGGCCTTGCGAAAGAGGGCAATGTCGTCCACGCAGACGAGCATGCGGCGTCCGCTGTCGCCAAAGTAACCCACATCGACCGACGCCTGGGATGTGGTCGCGGTGAAGGTCAGGGCTGTCTTGAACCATGTCCGTCCGTGCGTCGCCGCCAGCAGCGCGTCGCTCTGCGCCAGCGTCTGCCAGTCAAGCCCATTCACGCGCAGGATGAAGCCGCCCCACTGGCTGCCCCCGGCGCTTGTATCCTCGACGATCTTCACCCAAGCCGTGAGCTTGTAGGCAACGCCCGGCTGCACCGCGCGCCACGTCGACCGCAGCAGGGTGTTGTCCAGGCAGGCTGCCCAGGCGCCGCTATGAATGTGGGTGCTGCTGATCGAGGCGCCGGCGTCGGCTTCCCAGCCAGAAAGATCGCCGCGCTCGAAGTCGCCATTTGCCAACAGGTTGGCAGGCGTCTCCGGCGGCGCAGGCTGCATCGAGATGATCGGCAGGTGGATCGTCGATGAGGCTGGCTGCATCACCGGCGCCAATCCCTCGCCGAAGGGGCGCAACGGATCGTCACCGCGGCCACGGGCGGAGATGGAGCCTGCCGTCAGGCTCAGCAGCAGGAGCGCCAGGGCAAGCGACGCGCATCGGTGGAACGTGGCTGAGAGTGTGCTGCGCATTGTTCACCTCTTTGGGCTTACGCAGAGTCTAGTGTGTCACCTTCCTGGAA
>DGFH01000098.1:35889-38084 GCA_002391565.1 Anaerolineales bacterium UBA3905 | reverse complement strand
GGGCGAACTGCGCATCGTGATCGACGATACGCTTGAACTGTTTGTCGTGGACGCGCTCGCCTTTGCCGCCGACGGGCGCATCCAGGCGATCCGCGCCTACCTGGGGCGCGGGGACGCGCCGGCGACGCCATGACTACGCCGCTGTTGACCACCAAGCTCTACATCCCACCGCCGCGCCCCAACGCCGTCAACCGCCCGCGTCTGTTGGCGCGGCTGCACGCCGGGCTGCACGGCCGGCTGACGCTGGTCTCCGCGCCGGCGGGTTTTGGCAAGACGACGCTGGTCAGCGCCTGGGTTGCGCAGGGTGGGCGTCCGGTCGCCTGGCTCTCGCTCGACGTTGGCGACAACGATCCGACGCGCTTTCTCGTCTATCTCACGGCGGCGATGCAGCGGATTGCGCCGGAGCTGGGCGCGGGCGTGCTGGCCGCGCTGCGTTCGCCACAACCGCCGCCGCTGGAAGCGCTGCTGACCGCGCTGGTCAACGAGCTGGCGGCGCTCCCGGCGCCGGCGCTGCTGGTGCTGGACGACTACCACGTCATCGAGTCGGCCTCGGTCGGGGAGGCGCTGGCATTTCTCATTGAGCATTTGCCGCCGCCCCTGCACCTGGTGATCGCCACGCGCGAAGACCCGCCGCTGCCGCTGGCGCGGCTGCGAGCGCGCGGCCAGTTGACCGAAGTGCGCGCCGCCGACCTGCGCTTCACCGTCGACGAAGCCGCCGCCTTCCTGAACCAGGCAATGGGGCTGAACTTGAGCGCCGACGCCATCGCCGCGCTGGAGGCGCGCACTGAAGGCTGGATCGCCGGGCTGCAGCTCGCCGCCATCTCGATGCAGGGTCACGGCGACGACCGCGCCGCGTTCATCGACTCCTTCACCGGCAGCCACCGCTTTGTGATGGATTACCTGGTCGAAGAGGTGTTGGCGCAGCAGCCCGCCGCTGTGCAGACCTTCCTGTTGCGCACGTCGATCCTGGAGCGCATGTGCGCACCGCTGTGCGAGGCGGTCGTGGGTGAGGGTGCGACGAACGGCCAGGAGATGCTGACGCTACTGGAACGCGCCAACCTCTTTCTCGTGCCGCTGGACAGCGAGCGGCGCTGGTATCGCTATCATCACCTGTTTGGCGATCTGTTGCGGCAGCGACTGGCGGCAAGCCTGACCACCGACCACACCGTGAGCGCCGCCGAGCTGCACCGCCGCGCCAGCCAGTGGTATGAAGCAAGCGGTTTTCTGCTGGAGGCGTTCCAACACGCCGTCGCCGCGCATGACATCGACCGCGCCGCCTTCCTGGTCGAGGGCAACGGCATGCCGCTCCACTTCCGCGGCGCAGTCAAGCCGGTGCTCGACTGGCTGACGACGCTACCTGTGCACGAACTCGACGCCCACCCCAATCTGTGGATTGCCTACGCGTCGGCGCTGCTCTTCACCGGGCAACTGGGCGACATCGAACCCAAGCTGCGCGCGGCGGAAGCGCTGCTGCCCACTGACCCCGCCGACGCCGAGACGCGCGACCTGATCGGACGCATCGCCTCGATCCGCGCCACCGTCGCCGTGAGCCAGCATCAGGCCGAAACGATCGTCACGCAGGCGCAGCGCGCGCTGGACTTCCTGCGCCCGGAGAACCTGCCCGTGCGCACGGCGACGACCTGGGCGCTCGGCTACGCCTATGAATTGCAGGGGAATCGCTCCGCCGCGCGCCGCGCCTACACCGCCGCCGTCGCCGCCGCCGAAGCCATCGGTCACTTCATCATGCACCTGATGTCCATGCTTGGCATTGCCCACATGCAGGAGGCGGACAATCAGCTGCATCAGGCGGCGGCGTCCTATCGGATCGCCCTGAAACTGGCGGGCGATCCACCGCTGCCGGCGGCGTCGGGCGCGCATCTGGGGCTGGCGCAACTTCATTATCAGTGGAACGACCTGACCGCAGCCGAGGAGCACGCGCAACAAAGCCTGCATCTGGCGCGTCAACTGCAGAACACCGACCGCTTCCTGGCTGCCGAGGTGATGCTGGCGCGGCTGCAGCTGGCGCGCGGTGACGCAGCGGCGGCGTGGGCGCAGTTGCTGGCGACAGAACAGGCGGCGCAACAGCCGCATCTCAGGCGCATGTTGCCGGAGATTGCGGCGGTGCAGGTGCTGGTGTTGCTGCGCCAGGGCAGGTTGGACGCAGCCGGGGAACTGGCGCAACGGTACGCGCTGCC